>CAYMDG010000135.1:0-8479 GCA_964388905.1 uncultured Bacteriovoracaceae bacterium | reverse complement strand
GACAAGGTAATGGGCGGAAGCACACAGGCGGAATCACCGGAATGGATACCCGCTTCCTCTATGTGTTCCATAATTCCGCAGATGACGGCATCCTTCCCGTCGCTCAGGGTATCCACATCCACCTCGATGGCGTCTTCCAAAAACTTGTCGATGAGGATCTGATTGTCAGGGAAGAGTTCAAGCACCTGGGCCATAAAGATCTTTAACGTGTCAGGATCGTAGATGATCTCCATGGACCGTCCGCCCAGCACATAGGAAGGTCTCACGAGCACCGGGTATCCGATCCTTCCGGCAACTTTGAGCGCCTCTTCCACACTGACCACGGTACCATTGGCCGGCTGTTTCAGGTTCAGCTTTTTCACGATTTCAAGGAACTGCTGACGGTCCTCGGAACGGTCGATGGCATCCGGCGATGTGCCGAGTATGGGCACCCCGGCCTCAAAAAGACCCCTGGCGAGATTCAACGGTGTCTGCCCGCCGAACTGTACGATTACGCCCATAGGCTTCTCACGCCTGATCACATGCAGGACATCCTCCAGGGTGAGCGGTTCGAAAAAAAGTTTGTCCGAGATGTCATAATCAGTGCTTACGGTTTCAGGGTTGGAGTTGATCATGATGCTCTCGTAGCCCATCTCTCTCAGGGCAAACGATGCATGGACGCAGCAGTAATCAAACTCAATGCCCTGGCCGATCCTGTTGGGGCCCCCGCCCAAGATGACCACCTTGGGTCGTGCTGACGGATTCGACTCATCTTCATCTTCGTACGTGGAGTAATAATAGGGGGTATAGGCCTCAAATTCGGCGGCACAGGTATCAACGAGCTTATAGACCGGGATTATACCGTTGTCATACCTGAGTTCCCGGACGGCCTTTTCGGTCGTGTCCCACAAATGGGCAAGATATCGGTCCGAGAAGCCGAGCCTCTTGGCCTCGTACAGAGTATTTTTCTCATGCGCGGCGGATACGATCTCAGCCTCGGCATCAACCAGCTCCTTGATCTGGTAAAGGAACCACGGGTCTATCTTGGTAAGTCTGGTCACATCCTCAATGGTCCAGGCGGACCTGAAGGCCGCCGCGATCCAGAACAGACGCCTGGAGTTGGGATAGGTGAGCCCGGTGACGAGCTGTTTCTTCTCTTCGGGCGGCACCTTCATGAGCATCCCGCCGAGGCCTGACTGGCCGATCTCCAATGACCGCACCGCCTTGTTCAGCGCCTCCTTGAAGGTCCTTCCGATGGCCATCGTTTCTCCCACCGACTTCATGGAGGTGGTGAGAAGGTCCGGCGTCTCGGGGAATTTTTCAAAGGTCCACCTGGGGATCTTCACTACGCAGTAGTCAATGGTAGGCTCAAAGGAGGCAAAGGTCTCCTTGGTGATGTCGTTCTTTATCTCATCCAAGGTATAGCCCACGGCGAGCTTGGCAGCGATCTTGGCAATGGGAAAACCCGTTGCCTTGGATGCCAGGGCGGACGACCTGGAGACGCGCGGATTCATCTCGATCACTACGAGCTCACCGTCAGCAGGGTTGATGGCGAACTGGACATTTGACCCTCCGGTCTCCACACCTATCTCACGCATGATGGCAATGGCCGCATCCCGGAGGCGCTGGTATTCGACATCCGTAAGCGTCTGGGCGGGAGCCACAGTGATGGAGTCCCCGGTATGCACGCCCATGGCGTCCATGTTTTCAATGGAGCAGATAATCACCACATTGTCGGCCCTGTCCCGCATCACTTCAAGCTCAAATTCCTTCCACCCGATGACCGACTCTTCGATCATGATCTCGCGGATCATGCTGGCATCAAGCCCGCTCCTGGCGATGCCTTCCAGGTCTTCGGGGTTGTACGCAATACCGCCGCCGATACCCCCGAGGGTGAACGACGGCCTGACGATAATGGGATAACCGATGTCCTGGGCAATGGTGAAGACATCATCCATGCTCCGTGCAAAACCGCTCCTGGGAACCCTCAGTCCGATCTTTTCCATGGCCTTGCGGAAGAGCTCACGGTCTTCGGCCTTGTGTATTACCTCCGGATTCGCCCCGATCATCTCTACGCCATAACGTGCAAGCACCCCGCGGGATGCGAGCTCAACCGAAACGTTGAGACCCGTCTGACCGCCCAGGGTAGGAAGGATGGCGTCCGGCCTTTCCTTTTCGATGATCAGTTCGATCATCTCAGGGGTGATGGGTTCGATATAGGTCCGGTCGGACATGCCGGGGTCCGTCATGATGGTGGCAGGGTTAGAGTTGATGAGGACTACGGAATAACCTTCTTCCCTGAGCGCCTTGCAGGCCTGTACCCCGGAGTAGTCGAACTCACATGCCTGGGATATGATAATGGGCCCACTGCCTATGATGAGAATCTTCTTGATGTCTGTACGCTTGGGCATGCTGCACCTTATGTCTTCGTTCCTGTATCGTTCTGTGGAAGCATCATTACTTTTTTAGGCCTGTCTAATAACCATTTAGGGAAGACCTGATCTTTTTGGCTATGACCTCGGCATCTTCATTGAGGAGATATTTGAGTGGCAAGCCCTCAAGAAATTCATCTTTCCACGGTATGTTATACTCAGTGATAATATTCGTAATATCGTTGAGCTTCAGGCCCAGTGTCTCCTTCTTCTGTTCAATGCCAAGCGCCTCGTCGAAGTCCACCTGGAGCAGGAGAAGGTGGGTGATGATGCGCTGCTGCCCGAAGATAGGCACGATAACGATAGGTGCATTGTCAGACCTGCCTATGCCTGCATACACCTTGCCGGTCCTCACAATGGTATTCTTGGTGCCCCTCAAGGGGCCAGGTTTGTCATACCGGGAAGACATGGACTTTGCTACCCCATGCTTGGATACAATTGTCAATGTGGAGTCATCCGTGGGTATCCCCTGCTCATCGAGACCGCCGACGTCATAGAGGGTGTATCCCTTAACCCCTGAAAGCGCATTCTGAAGCCGCTTGATAATAATCACATCTTTGGCCCGGACATTCTCAATTGAGAAACCGAGCTCGCCGAATACGTCGAATATCGGTCCATACTGGGCCTCGGCCTTCCTGCTTGTGCCTACGGTAACGGTCTTTGCCTGGTGCCGTATGGCGTCCACAGGCCGTGAAAGCTCATCAATGGCCCTTTTCAGGGTGAGGTCAAGCATGTCGATGGGTGATGAAGAAACGCGCTTGTTCTCGAACTCCGACCAGAAGTCCTCCACGGGGAGCTTCCCCTTGGCGTACTTCAGCAGCAACGACATGTCCGAGGCCACCTCCACACTCAAAGAGGTAAGGGCCCCGCTGTTGCGCCATGTATTGAATTCCAACGCAAACTCGTCTACGACCCTGTGCAGTTCTCTGTCCTGCATGCTCTCATAGATGGTATACTCCTTCTTTTCCTGTTCCTTGGATACCTCGGCCAGTCGTGTCCTGAATGCCTTCATGGACCGTGCAAGGTCATCAATGCTGCACGCGGCATAGTATCCCCAGAGGTGGCCGGCAAGGGTATTGAAGATGACGCACAAGGGAAAATCGGCCCTGGGGACACGGATGATCTCATCCGAGACGGAGTCGAACCGGTGCTCCCCTTCGTCGGTAATTACCACCACGGCCGCGGAATGGGCCTTGAATATGGCCACATCTTTCACAATGTCTTCCAGGACCATCTCGGGACTTCCTGCTGCACATACCAGGATAAGGGGCTCGGAGGACAGATCGATGTGCTTCTTGTCCTCGATTATGTCAGAAGATATGGTCTTGTAGCAGAGCTCTGAGAGCTTGATGCGGATCTCATCGGATGCCACCTTGTTAATGCCGCTTCCCACCACTGCCCAGTACTGCTTTTTCCTCACCAGTTCCCATGCCGTTTTCCTGATTGTTTCCCTTTTCCTGATCACCTTCAACATGAGTTCAGGGGCCTTTTCAAGCTCCAGGAGATCATGTGCTATAACATTGTCAGGCAGTGTTCTGATAAGCTTGGCAAAGAAAAGCGCAATGACAAAACCGGCAACGATCTGCGAATAGAAGGCCTTTGTGGAGGCTACCGACATCTCGATATCCCGGCCGTCGCTTGTATAGAACACACCGTCAACCTTGGTCGTGATATCCGACTGCCTGCGGTTCACGATTGCAATGAGATGAGCGCCGCGCTGCCTTGCCATGGTGACCGCTCGGTTCGTGTCCGTGGTGGTTCCCGACTGGGTGATGGCAATCACGATGGTGTCAGACATATCGTCATCAAGCATGAATCCCGACAGGTCGGAGGCCTTCCTGGACTGAACGCTTATGGGTGAATCCTTGAGGTAGGCCGATATGGCTTCGGCTACCGCGGAAGCAGCGACCGCCGCCGTACCCTGGCCGACCACATAGATATTCTTGATCTTGCCCTGGGTCAGGAACTCGCGTGTCCTTTTGGAGACCACGCCTTCGTCCAGGTTGAATATCACCTCTTTATTTTTGGTGATGCGGTACTTGCCCCGAAGGGTCTTGTGGATGGACTGGGGGGCATCCATAATCTCCTTGATGAGAAAATGGGAATGCTCGCCGCGGTTGATATCGCGGGTGGTGATCTGGGCGATATTGATATCCTTTTCGGTCAGCTCAAGCAGGTGCCCGTCATATGACATTGCCTCAATCCCACTAAGCCCTGTTCCCTTGTCATTATTCAGGATAAAGATCTGACCCTGGGTATGGGGATTGCCCGGATCACGGAATGACTCTCCATCCATCTTGATAAAATGCTGGGTCTCTTCAACGAGTCCATAGACCTCGGAGGCAAACATGTAACCATTCTGCAGGAACCCCACATAGATAGTCTGGCCGCTACCTTTGAGAGATAGGAATATCTTTCCGGGCTCCAGGTTGCTCTCCATTGCTATGGCATGTGACCCGTCGAAATCATTCACAGCCTTTCGAAAGGACTCTTTCAGGTCATGCCCCTGGTAAAGGTATCGCTCGATCTGAAGGGGGATCACCTTGGTGTCAGTTGTCACACTTGGATCGGCTATCTTCTTATCCGTCTCCATGGCGCCCTTGATAAGGTGGTAGTTGTCGATATCGCCGTTTAAGGCCGCACTGATGGTCCAGGCGCCTTTACCGTAAAAAGGATACGTCTTTACCTCAGTTGCTACGCCGTGCATGGAGGTAGCCGGCATGTCAATGGTATGGCTGTTCACCGGGTGGCAGTTGATCTCGTTGATAGCCCCTACGGATGCCCACCTTGTATGGGATAGGTACGCTTCCGATTCGGTATCCAAGGAAAGCGCCGCCTGCAGAATATGATCTTTCTTAATGTAATTCCTCAGCCTGGAGGTATTGTCACCCAGCTGACCGGTGACCTGGGCGGTTTTGTAGGTGAATGCAATTACCGTATCAGAGCGATGAATGGACCCGTCAAGAAGGTCACTAGGCCCGCACCTTGAGACGAACTGGTCGGAGAGGCCCTGCTGTTCAAGGGCGTGCCGCAGGGAATCCATAGCATCTCTATTCTTGAGTTGCACCATCACCTGCAACCCTGCCGAGTCCCGCCCCCTGACCTCAAGCCTGTCCAGGGCATTCAGACAGGAATTAATCTTATGGTAGCGGCAGTAGTAGTTGTTGTCTTCCAGGGCCTTGGCCCCTGCAAGACCAAGGATCTTATCCTGATTCTTAAGGATATCTTCCCTTAATGCCCAGGCAAAATCCTTTAATGCAATCATCCGCGAGGCAATGACCTCAAGATCACCTGATGGGAATTCCTTTGCCTCTTTTTCGATGAGAGCGTCTTCATTATCGATGAATACCACGAGCTTGTCGGATATTTTTTTCAGGAGTTTTATGCCTTTTCCACAGCACAGTTTGTGCTGGAGACAGGCATCCTGTTTAAGACAATGGAGATCCTTCTCAAGTGCTTGAAGCGCATCCGGTTTGAGGTATTTGCCGCAATCCGTCTTACCTTTGACCAGCTTGGTGATATCATGGCTGCACACTTCATCGATAAGTGCAGCCATCCTTTCTGGGATACCATCTTTAACCGAAATTCCCCCACCCTTGATAGTGATGAAACCGGCAAGTCCGCAGGAAATGAAATTATCAAGGATCGGGAAAAAGATAACACCCGGTCCTGTTAGATCCCTTGGACGAGTTCCAACTGAGACCTTCCATTTTTTTATCTCTTGCAGTCTTCTCTTAAGGCCATTCAATATGGACGCCCCTTTTTCACTGAACTTTGCATGGGTTCACGTCTTCAAGGCTACCCAACTGTCACCTCTTGGGTTGCCTTGTATATCATTGTAGCGGCATATGGGACAAGTGTCTAGGCTGCTCTCACAATATGCTGCTCCATGAGTTCAATGAATTCTCGGAACAGGTAACCGGAATCTTTCGGACCGGGTGCAGCCTCTGGGTGATACTGCACACTGAAGGCCTTCATACCGGGGTAACCGAGACCCTCCAGAGTATTGTCGTTTAAATTGATGTGAGTGATCTGTGTGCCTTTCGGTAAAGTTTCAGCAAGGACAACAAATCCGTGATTCTGGGAAGAGATTTCCACCCTGCCTGTCTTAAGGTTTTTTACAGGCTGGTTAATGCCGTGATGTCCGAATTTCAGCTTTGCCGTTCTTCCTCCGACTGCCTGGCCCAGTATCTGATGCCCCAGGCAGATGCCGAATATGGGGATTCTACCGAGAATTTCTTTCACGGCATCAATCAGATAAGTCAGTGGTGCCGGGTCACCCGGACCGTTCGTAAGAAGCAGACCGTCAGGGTTCATGGACATGATTACCTTTGAAGGAGTCCCTGCTGGCACAACAACAACTTCACAGCCATGTCCGTCGAGCATCCTTAGTATATTGAGCTTGACCCCGCAGTCCACTACCACCACACGAAGCCTGTTTGATTTTGCTCTCAGGGCTTCTATAGCCACCTTTGCGTTGTCACGCCAGATATAGGTGGCCGAGCAGGTGACATCCTTCACGATATCCCTGCCCACGAGCCCGGGGTATTCGCGGACCTTTTCAAGGAGTTCGTTTATATGCCCTGCCTTCGTGGAGATTATGCCACGCATGGCGCCTTGGGTTCGGATACGGCGCGTAAGCGCCCTTGTATCGATATCTTCAACGCCTATCTTGCCATTGTCTTCGAGGAATTCCTGCAATGTTTTTATTGAACGCCAATTGCTTGGGTTGTTTTGATACTCCCTTACAATGAACCCTTCCATGTGGATATGAAGAGATTCCATGTCTTCAAGGCTGACCCCGTAATTCCCCACAAGGGGATAGGTCATGACAAGGATTTGTTCTTTGTATGATGGGTCGGTAAGGACTTCCTGGTATCCGGTCATGCCGGTGTTGAAAACGACCTCTCCAAGGCATTCACCTGTACCGGCAAAAGCGCTCCCACGAAAAACGGCACCATCTTCAAGTACCAGGACTGCGGGATTCTTGAGCTTTCCAAACAACTGCCTGACTCCTGTTCTCGCTTTTAAAAAGTTATCATGAAGCTGCCCGGACAGATAAGCCCGGGCAGCTGAGGTCATCATCTATAGCACAGGGAGATACGTGTCAATCTCATACTTGCTCACATGAATCCGGAATGCGTCCCACTCCTTCTTCTTGTTCTCTATGAACTTATCGAAGATATGATCCCCAAGGGCATTCCTTACAAGCTTGCTCTTGGAGATCTCCTGAATCGCCTCGAAGAGGCTTCCGGGAAGCGAGATAATGCCGGCCTTTGCACGGGCCTTCTCATCCATTTCGAAGATGTCTTCCTCTACCGGCTCAGGCAGTACATATTTTTTATCAATGCCTTCCAGGCCTGCAGCGAGCTGTACCGCAAATGCCAGGTACGGATTGCAGGCTGGGTCCGGGGCCCTGAACTCGGCCCTCGTGGCATTGGCCTTGCCGGGCTTGTACATAGGCACCCTGACCATGGCGGAACGGTTCCTGCGGGCCCAGGCCACATAGACCGGGGCCTCATAACCGGGCACAAGCCTCTTGTAGGAGTTCACCCACTGATTGGTTATGGCACAGAGCTCAGGTGCATGGACAAGTATGCCCGCAATGTAGCTCTTGCCGATCTTTGAAAGGTGATACTTGTCCTTGGCATCAAAGAAGGCATTCTCTTTTCCTTTGAAAAGGGACTGGTGCACATGCATGCCGCTGCCGTTCTCGCCTGCAATGGGCTTGGGCATGAAGGTGGCGTAGACTCCTTTCTGACGGGCAATCTCCTTTACTGCCGTGCGGTAGGTCATGACGATATCGGCCATCTTCAGCGCCTCTGAGTATTTCAGATCGATCTCATGCTGGGACGGCGCAACCTCATGATGGCTGTATTCCACGCCTATCCCCATGTCCTGCAGTGCGAAAATGGTGTCTCTCCTCATCTCGGTCCCTGCATCGATGGGGAGACCGTCGAAGTAGCCGCCCTTGTCAAGGATCTGGGTACCCTTGTCATCGGAAAAGTAAAAATATTCCAGCTCGGGTCCCAGGTAACAGGTATACCCCTTGTCCGATGCCTTCTTGA
>CAYMDG010000134.1:0-8619 GCA_964388905.1 uncultured Bacteriovoracaceae bacterium | reverse complement strand
TTGATACGGCCGTTGCCACGGGCATGCACGCCAACTTCGAGGATGCCGTGAAGGCAATGGTGAGAAAGGGCAAAACCTTTGAACCCAATCCGGAAAGTCAAAAGATCTACAATGATCTTTATAACGACGTGTATAAAAAGCTCTACACGGTCATGGAGCCGGTGAACATGAGGATCGCCCAGATAACCGGGTATCCGGCAGAGGACTGAGCTATTGAACGAACCAGGGCCGTTGCCTCTGCATGGTCTTTAATGAAACGGTAACCGCTAGGGAGTGAAGTGCAGGGCAGGCGGGTGCCTGAAGTATTCGGGTATAGGCGAATTTTATAATTGTTTTAAACCAAATGCACCTTGACACAAGTAGCGATTAATCTTATGCTTATACCATAGAAGTGTATAGGTTTATTTTAGGGAGAGGAGGAGTTATATGAAGAGGATCTTAACAGCATTTCTGCTTGCTTTATGCGTTCTTTGCCTTGCACCGGGTATATCCGGAGCTGCAAGTCAACCAGGGGTATACTACCAGCATTTTGCCAGTTCACCTCATCCGGATTTCGACGGGGAATGCCTGGTTGTGCAGTGGTACCAGATCCAACATCTCGGTGGCGGTGCATATTTCGATGTAGAGGCCATTCTCTTTGCAGACGGCAGGATACTGCTTCAGTATGGCCCCGGCGACCCTGAACAGGGTACGGGAACCACGGTAGGTGTCCAGACAGCTGCGGGCGATGCTGTCCAATATTATTGTGAGTATGGTTACGGAGGAGGCATTGGCCCCGATTACCAGGAAAAGACCTATGATGCCCCCACCGGTATTTTCGGCATGAGTTCAGGTCCTATTCCGGGCAACATGGCGCTGCTCTTCACCCCTGTTGAGGAAGAGGAGGCCTTTCAGCCCTCGATAACTCCATGGACATATAACATTACCAGCGCTCCTTACTCCATGGTAGATATCCACAATACAGGGCATAATATCAATATCTATGGTGATGACACCTATGACGGTGCCTTCGACATCGGGTTTGATTTTCCTTTCTATGCTTCCAGCTACGACCAATTCTATGCCAGCACGAACTGCCTCCTGTCCTTCAACGGCGGGTCGTCTGATTTTAGTAACAGTTGTCTCCCCACCGGTGACCCCGACCTGGACATGATCGCGGTGTTCTGGGATGACATGTATGTTAACAACACACCCTACGTCGCAGAGGAAGGGACAGCTGAAGATGCTTATACCAAGTACAAGGACTACACGAAGAACAGGAAAGACAAGAAGTTCTTTGGCAATGACTGCTTCATCTCTGCAGCAGCCGGTGGAACGAACATGCTCTTCCCGCTGCTCATGGCAGCAGTCTGCGCAGCAGGCGGATTCCTGAGCAGGAAGAGAATGGGCAAGTAAGTATTCCTATAACAGGATAGATTATTGAAGAAGAAAGAGGGGCAGGCCTTTGAAGGCCTGCCCCTCTTTCTTCTTAACGTGGCGGTGTTCACAGCGTTGACATGCGGCTATTCGCCTAACAAATATGAGCAGCTTAATCAGGCTCTGGGATAGAATCCAGGAGACGCGAGTCTTTTTGTGAGCGGCTTCAGGCTCGACTGACCGAACTCAAGGCTGTGCCGATCTTAAACCTGCTCAGGCTCTTGCAAGAAATTCCACTACCACTTTACCTGAACCGGCGTGAGCCTGGGGGTCAAGGTCTTGTCGCCCAGCTGGCCGGACGCATTGTATCCCCACGTCCACAACGTACCGCCCGTCTTGATGGCGCCGGAGTGGCCGAATCCTGTTGCCAGGGTCTCCCAGGTGTCAGCCGGTTCTATCTTTACAGGCGATGTTCTGTTCACGATGGTCCCGTCTCCGAGCTGACCATTATTGTTGAGCCCCCACACCCAAAGGGTGCCGTCTCTTTTGATAGCCATATTGTGCTTATAGGTAGCAGCGACTGTTATCCAATTGCTGTCAAAGCCTACCAGTACCGGTGTGCTGCTGCCAAAGGTGGTTCCATTGCCGAGCTGGCCAAACGTATTATCGCCCCAAGCCATGAGCGTTCCGTCCTGCCTGAGCGCCATGCTGTGACTATGCCCTGCAACCACTGCTGTCCAACCTATTTCAGACAACATGCGTGCTGGGACATTGCCAGGAACGTTTGTCCCGTCACCGAGCTGACCTTCGTCATTGAGACCCCAGGACCACAGGCTGGTGTCATTCTTGATGGCAAGGCTGTGGGCATACCCTGCAGCAACAACAGACCAGTCGCTCTCAGGGCCGACCTGTACGGGGTGATTTTTGTCAATGAAGGTCGCATCCCCAAGCTGGCCGGAACTGTTAAGACCCCATGCCCACAAGGTGTGGTCATTCTTGATTGCAAGGCTGTGGCCAAAGCCCGCAGCCATCTTTACCCAGGTGTTATCCGTGCCCACCTGGACAGGCGTATTCCTGTCGATAGTCGTGCCGTCACCGAGCTGCCCCATGTTGTTCCTGCCCCATGCCCAGAGGGTTCCATCGGTCTTGAGGGCAAGGCTGTATTCAGCGCCGGCACGCACAGAGGACCATCCAACACCTGAGTTGATCTGCACCGGGAAGGACCTGTTGACCTGCGAACCGTTTCCGAGCTGGCCATAGGTATTATCGCCCCAGGCCCAGAGTGTGTTTTCGGATTTCAGGGCCAGCGTATGCCCTTTGCCCGCAGAGACCTGGGTCCAGTCCCCAGCGCTCGTGGAATAGACGAACACGGTCCTTACTGCATAACTTACTTGTCCTCCCGCATCAAAAACCCTGAAGACCACGGCATAGGTGCCGCGGGCGCTGAACGTTATACTACCCGGGTTTTTCGCTTCTGATGCGGGTATATCTCCTGAGAAATTCCATTTGTAGGTATATGGCGCAGTGCCACCGGTGACAGAGCCCTGGAAATTAACCGATTGCCCCTCCAGGATCGTGACGTTTGCAGAAGGCGTATCGATAGATGCACTCAACGTGTACCCAATGGTGCTGAACGTCCAGACATAATCCGAGGCGAAGAGGTCATTGCCTGCAATGCCCTTTACCCCGGTAGTGAGTGTGGCCGTGTACAGGGTGTTCATCTGCAGTCCGGAACTTGGGGTGAAGGTGGCCACAGGCTCTGAGCGGGTTATAGTGCCGGGTACCGGAGTCCCTCCAATTGATACCTTGAAGGTGGAATCGGTGAGGGTTGAAAGGTCTACGCCGGAGGTGAAGATCACCTGTATGGGTGCAGCCAGCGCGACATTGGTTGCCCCGTATGCAGGTACGGTATACCTCACGGACGGCGGGGTGTCGGTAGCCTCCTTCTGGACCGTGACCATTATCGTTGCGCTTGCCGAGATGCCGGCGGCGTCTGTCACGGTAAGTTTCACGGCATAGCTCCCTGGTGTGTCAAACCTTACCTGGCCTGGTTTTTCAACCGACGTGTTGTTTGCCCCGCCGTCAAAGTCCCACGCATAGGTATACGGGCTTGTACCCCCGGTTACCTCTTTGATGAATTCTATCGATTGGCCCTGCGTGACGGACACGTTCCAGGAAGGAGAGGTGAAGATTACTTGGAGGGTTCCTGGAGCAGTTTTTTGAGAGCTGCCATTGCTGCTGCATCCGGCTGAAAGCATTGCACTACAGAAGACAACAAACATAAACATACGTATCATGAGCCGGCAAGTACCCATGTGAAATCCCCCCTCTATCAGGAAAAAATGTGGATACTATCATAAAGGCTCTTTAGCCTTGATGCAAAGGATTTTAAACAATTGTGCAATTGGCTTTAAGGATAACGCTAATAGTCGGATCGTAAGGGACTGCTTTATTATATGAGAAGAAAAATGAAAAGGGGGATACCTTTTAAGGCATCCCCCTTTTGGGGAATCTGGATCAGAGATACTTACTCTCCAACAGTAATCGCAATATTATAACTTGCGTTAGCTGGTAACGGAGCGGTGCCGCCCAAGATAAAGTAATCCTGGTAGGCTTCTCCAAAACTGTGCAGGAAACCATAGGCGTCAAGTGCGCCAGGATTTCCGATAGACCATGAGTTAAAGCTCAAATCGGTCAGGTGCGCGTTGTTAGGAGTAAGGGTAGCTGTAAAGGTTCCGGGTCCGTCATACGCGAAGGTGATCAATGTTCCTTCAGCTAAACCTGCTGCTGCAACCCAATCAGCAGTTGCCTTTAGGGTTGGGGTAATGGTCATGACGCCTGCGCTGGTCATGGTGACCGTGTAGCTCTTGATAATGTTCTGATCAGCCAGTGGTATTTCTGCTCCACCTGTCGTTACTGTGACGATTAAGTTGAATTCTGAAGTAAGATTAACCGCATTACCTTTTAAGCTACGGCTAGCCTGCATGCCCTCGGAGAAGGTAGCAACCAATGAGGTGATGTCAGCAGGTGCCATGGTCGGGAACACATCGCCGTCGATGATATCTTGTTCAGAGACAACTGCGCCTTTCATGATATCAACTCGTGCAATATAAGGAACTGTCTTGTCCTTAGCCGCGTTTTTAATCATATAGACATTAACACTCTCTTTTAACTGGCCACAACCAATGTCACATGTAACATCAACGAGATTGCAAGAGTTCGGGCTACCAATAGTATTGGATGCCTGAAGCGCTGCATATACATAGTCGGCCTTGGTGACCAGGAGTTGATAAGTATCGCTCGGCCAGAGGCCGGTAAAACTGTATGTGCCATCTGTGGATGGAACAGACTTAACAAAATTGCCATCATCGTACAGGGCAACGGTAGCTGCAGTGCCTGTGCCTGCGGTGAGTGGTAAGCCTGTGGTAACATCAAAGATCTTGCCTGAAATACCCGAGGTCAAAGGACCAGGGGTAAAATCTTGGATAGAAGCGAGATTGGTCACCGGCGTGTTGGCGCCGCTGCCGGACTCGGTAGTACCATCAGCATCACTGAGATCAGAATTGTTGCCGTCATCAAGGTCGCTGTAGCCAACGTACACATTCTTAACAATTGCATAGCCATAAGCTGTTACCTTGGTAAGGTCGCAGCTTACGGAGTAACCACCGTACCCGTTTGCAGGCACATTACTGAACGAATATGCGCCGTTTGATGCGGTTGTAACGGTATGCACTCTCCCGTTGTATGCCACCGCTACCACAGCCCCTTTGATAGGGACTTCTGTACAAGCGTCATACACTGTACCTGAAATGGAACCAACCGGCGAGAACACATCGGGGTTCGGGTTCACTACCGTTGCGCTCTTGTCACCATCCGCACAGCCAGCTACGAAGAACCCAAGCATAAGCAGTGCGATTAATACTGAAAACCTCTTTGACATATCTTCCTCCTCTAATTAATCTTTTTTTTTATTCTTTATTATCCTAAACACCCATTGCTTACAATACCTAACACCCATTATCCACAACACATCGTAATATTACAGGTTCTATTATAGAGTGACTAACCCTTTTGTCAACAAGGAAAACAAGGATGTGTACGCTTTTTTAAAGACGCAACAACCGGTGCTGTCCGCAGAAACCCCTTGGCCTCCATTAATAATGCCGGGATGGTAAGCGCTCTCAGAACAATCCTCTCCATATAATGTCTGCTGATAAGCAACATGCGTGCCATTAAGGAAATTAATAATAACAACAAGTTAAAAATGACTGACCTCGGCTTTGATGGATCCTAGCCACACTAAAATGGAATTGTGCACACACATGGATACACCCAGATTGATTAGATGCCGTTTTTTCTGTCGTGGATGAAGTTGCGCATTAAGGCACAGTACCTATCAGCCTTTGCTTGAGCTCATTGTAAAAGTCTAAGATTGTCATCCCTGCAAAAGCTTCGAATCCAGCATTTTCAAGAACTTCTGATCCCCCTCTTTCGCTGGGGTGACACCTTTTATTGTGTTTTGCAATTGGCTGGTCTGACCCCGGATGCCGGAGATCTGAATCACTTGTGTCGCAGGTAAAGTTAGGTCATGTGCCGGGGATGTTGACGACACCGGAGTGCTTGCAAAGAGACAGGAGCTCTGATATTACACGTTCCAGGCGCCGGAGTGGTGGAACTGGTAGACGCGTCGGACTCAAAATCCGAAGAGCCTTGCGCTTGTGGGGGTTCGAGTCCCCCCTCCGGCACCAGTATCTTTCAGATGAATCTACATGGGATTGTTCTCTTCGAGTATCTCGATCTTTTTTACCAGGTACTGCTTTGCCATACTCCCGGAGAGGAGTACCTTTGTCTTCTGGTAAGTGAGCTCTGATACATTGAGTTCAGTCATGGAGAGCTTTATTACCGGGAAAAATTTGCGTGAGTTCAAATCAATAAGCTTCTTGATCTGTTTCTGCACCGTTCGATCAGCAGCGATAAGGCTGTAACGCCTGGATATACTCCTGGCAATTGCATGCCCTTTGCTCTCCGGGTCTACGAAACTGCCGAATTTTGCCTTCAGCTGGTCGGCTTCTTTTTTCGCTATGACAACGATGCGGGCATCAAGGTATTTCATGGAATCAGGAAAGATTACCGGGTTTGCGGTAAACAGGACAAAGGTATCTTCCACAGGCGCCGCCTTGATGGCCTTTACGGAATGATCTTTTGTCGTAAGCTCTATCTCACCGCCCTTGTCCTTGATATCCCCGCCCGACCTGGACGAAGAGCATGCAGGAATCACCAAGAGTAATACAAGAACAAAGAACAATATGCCCCGGACAGTTTTCATTATCAGCCCTCCTGAATATCTTAATATAATATATGGTGTGCTTCGCTTTCCAAGAGGATCATGCTTCGATATTTCAAGATCGTCTTGAGCCTTAATATCTTAAGCTACGACCCAGTTAATCCCCTTGAGTTTTTCGGGATCAGATATAGTGGGAGGGTAAAAAATTGTCAAGTCGGTACTCAGGTGAAGGAGTGCATCCATTCCCTTCTACCGGTGCACAGCCAAGATCTGATAATCTGACAAATGGAGAAATACTCTTGCCTGGTGCATGCATTAATGGCTATTAGCATGGTACGACAGTTGAAAAAAATACCACTGCCAGGGGGCTTCCTGCATGTGCATGAAGAAAGATGATGTCCGAAGTACTCCGGAAAGGGTGTCCTGCATCGGGGCTTGTGTCATTCTGGTTCTCAGTATCTTGATCGGGTGTTCTTCGAGCGATTCAAGCCAGAGTTCTGGTATCTTTGTGGATAGCGCAGTTGAAGGCATTACTTTCAAGACCGAGACCAGGAGCGGTGAGACAGATTCCCGTGGGAGATTCACCTATGAGCCGGGAGAAACCGTGACCTTTTCCATCGGAGGCATTGTTTTCGGGACCACGAAGGGAAAGCCTGTCATCACGCCGGTGGATCTTGTAACAGGGGCATTAGACGAGAATGACCCGGTAGTTATAAATATCACCCGGTTCCTCATCACCCTCGACGAAGACAATAATCCTGTCAACGGGATAACCATAAGCGCACAGTTACGTGCTGCCCTTGAAGATGTTACTGTCGATTTCAAACAACAGGACGCCTCGCTCTTTGCCCAGGATGCTGCGATACTTGAAGTGATAAATATCGTAAATAATCTTAGTAACACAGACGAATCACAGGAGCGTACACTTTGTTCCCCACAGGACGCCCAGGAACACCTCAAGAATACGATTGAAGAGCTTGCAAAGGATGGATACGAAAATTCCAATGGATCAAGCGGAGGTGGCCCAGGCGGCGGCGGATCAGGCGGTGGGTCAGGCGGCGGCGGGTGTGGGTGAGGCTAATAGACTACATCATCGGTCGATGATGAAAAAAACCAACAAAAAATAAACTTCACATGAACGGGTGAATGTGCGGAATAATCCAGATGCCTATGTTTGCGAGCGCATGCACGATAAATGGTGCCCAGATATTCCTCCTCCATTCGTAAAGCGAAGCAAACAGGATGCCGCCGGTGAACTGGATTACTGAGATGTTGCCGTGCAGACAGGAAAAGAGCAGTGATGTGAGGATAATGCACACGGATGCCCCCAGGCTTTCCCTCATCCAAGCATAGAGCAGCCCCCTGAAAAAGAGCTCTTCCACGAAAGGCCCTATAAGGCAGCCGATAAAAAATAAGGATACCCATTGATCAAGGGGCTGCTCTGAGAGCAGCTGATGCAGCAGCCCTTTTCCCATGAAGAACCCCGAAACTAGGTCTATGGCAAGAACACAGGCTCCAAAGGCGGCAGCAACCCCGAGTCCAATGGCAAGCTCCTTGGAAAGCGAGGCTGTTGTCACACCGCAGAGCCTGTATGAAAAAACAAGGATGACAGCCAGCTCAACGAGCCTGGCCATAAGTGTGTAGATGAGCCCGTCAACAAAGATGTGTCCCGGCAACAGCCTGAACCCCGCTTCTATGAAACATACCGCAAGAATGACTGCCAGACGCCTATCCATGGATATTCATATATAGGCAATGGGAAAAAGGCACAAGTGTTGTGGCTCAGAGTTCGCACGACATGATGCGTGAGCCGGCACTTCGAAGTCTGATTGATAAAGGTAGGTGTTGAAGGAAATCATGGGTCTTTTATCCCTTCTCTCCATGTCGTCCATGGGCAAGGGGGCAGGATTAAGGGGTTCATCGAAAACTTGTAAAATTGACGAGCGTGGACAAGTGCGTCTATACTGGCACCATGAAAA
>CAYMDG010000133.1:0-8767 GCA_964388905.1 uncultured Bacteriovoracaceae bacterium | reverse complement strand
AGGATGTCATCGAAAGGGTTCTCTCGCATGAGCTGTGCCTTTTCGAGACTGATGCCGTCATCAAGGACAAGGGTTATCCCAACCCATCAGCCATGGGGGCTTTCCCGCGCATCCTGGGCCCCCTTGCCCGAGACCGGAAGCTCTTCACCCTTGAACAGGCCATCCGACGCTCCACCTCACAGAGCGCCCAACGCTTCAACATAAGGGACAGGGGCGAGATCGCCCCGGGCATGGCCGCAGACATAGTGGTCTTCGACCCTGCAGTCATCGCCGATACCCCGCACGACGGCATCAAGCCTTCAGGTCGTCCTGCAGGCATACGCAATGTGTTCATCAACGGAAAAAACGTGGTCAGTCAAGGATTGATGACAGTCAATCAGAGGGCTGGCATGGTGATCAGAACATAGCGTAGGGTATCAAGCTGCCGGGTAATACACCACGGTAAATCTATTTACCTGGTATGTCTTGTTTTTATGGTCAGATTGTTACGATTACATCTTTAGTTACATCATGTCAGATATGATAATATTAATCGTGCCATCATGCTTTGGAGTGACTTGATGAACTTCAGATGTTTCGACCCAAGGTCTCGTCATGGCCGCCGCCCTCCACCCACTAAGAGAGCTTGGGTCGGGATATCCTTCCACCTTCCCCGTCTGAATTGCCTCTTGGCAGCCTTGATGATTTCCACGGCCTTTCTGTAGCTTATGGTCTCCTTCGCCAGGAGTTCTTCTGCGAGGGTTTCCACCGCATGCCAGTTTGCCTGGGATATCAGCATGGATTCACAACGGATAAACAGCCAGTTGATATATGCCTCACACTCACGCCTGGAACTGCATACGTTTTCAGCAAGGTCCATGACCTTGTGATCATCGGACCATTTTCCGATGTAGTCATGCTTGCCGGTCAGGAGAAATACGGCAGCGCCTCCTGCCAGAGAAACCATCATGTCTTTCTCCATGGAGGTCCTCGTTCTCGCCTGTTCCTCACCATGGATCAGGAAGGCGTCCCTCCTTTGATAGTTCCGCATGTACCCTTCGTATTCCCCATTGGCCTTGATCGTTACATACCTGAACTTTTTGCGAACCAGGTATGCGGCTACGGCATGACCCGCCTCGTGATATGCGGTCCCTGTTCTTCTGGATACCCTTTTCTGATTCATGATCCTAAGCCTGAAAATTATCCCGACGATATAGTATAGAGCCCGTATCCCTTCATACAGATTCTCCCTTATATTCGCCTACTCAACAACACAGGGCCTTGCAAGCGGTCCACTGAATAACTGATAAGTGAGGGGGCATATACCTTTTCTCCGTTATTAAATACATGGTTTCTGAACCGCGTTTTAGGATAAATTCCTCAGAGCTTTTTTTGCACCTCTGCCCACACCTCTTTGACATCCATGGCAATAAAGCCGGGCTTGTTGAACCGTTCTTTCCCGAGTTCGTAGATGGTCTCGTTATAGGGGGCATGCACCTTGTTCTGCCTGGCAAGCTTAAGGATGTACCCGGTCAGGGAGTCCAGCTCCGAGCTCGTGCCGCCGCGCTGGATGATGTCCTGGCTCATGCTGGACATGACCATTTTAGCCACATTCTTCTTGAACAGGGGCCGGGTAAGGGGCCGGGGAAGCATCGCGCCGGCTGTCAACAGAGACCACGGCGGCATCCCGCCCAGCTTGCACTCTTTGTAGCCGGCAGCCTTCACAATCCGGACACCCTCATAGAGCGTATTCGTCAGAAGCCTCTGGAAGGTGTCCAGGTCGGATATCTCCTTGAAGCCGTGCCCCACCAGGGTCGTGAGCGAATTGGTGAGGTTCACCACGATCTTTGAATGGACTGCATCCTGGAGGTGCCCGGTGATCACGGTTTCGACACCCTGGTTGAAGATATCGGCAATGGTGTTCACCTCGGTGCGCAGACTGTTATCCGGCGTTCCGAGGACGAGCGGCCCCTTCTTCTGGTAGCCCACCGTAACCGGTTGATCCATCCAGGCATTGTAGCTGACGATGCAGTAGATCACCCGGGAAAAATATTTGGGGAGGATCTGCTGATTATCGATTCCATTGGCCATGGACACGATGATCACATCTTCTTTTGCATTGGCCTTGATCAATCGGGCAATGGCCTCGAGGCTGTAATTCTTTACGCCGATGACGATGACATCCATGAACTTCAGCCCGGAGAGATCTTCCATGACCTTGACCGGGACGGTTGTCATGGTCTTGTCTTTCTTATCCCCCTGATAGAGCGTTATGCCGCCTGTCTTCAGGGCATCGGCGATCTTCCCCTGGTCGATAAAATAGGTTTCCCTGTGGAAGGGGGCCACCCAGCCTCCCACCGATGCCCCTACTGCCCCTGTCCCGAAAAAGGCCATCTTCAGGTCATTGCCCGACAACTTCATGCTGGCCTCGTCATCGAGCTTGTAGCTGCTTACGGGAACACTCTGTACCCATTCGGGCGCCAGGGTATTGGGCAGGTCGAAGCAGGCCGACATGTGTTCGCCGTAGCGGGTCTGGAAGGGGATCTCTTCTATTTCAAGCCTCTTCAGCATGGGGGCAAAGGAGGTGTCGCCCAGCTCAATGCATGGACGTTCCGGTTTTGCACCCTTTTTGAAAAGGAGCTGCATGTTCTTTTTCACCTTGAACGTGGCCCGGAAATCCGTCCGGTTCTGCAGCAGCCTTCCTCCCTGCTGCGAATACAGGTACGAAGAGACATCGAATTCGCATGGGGCGCCGTCCATGGGGATGCGCACAGAAAGGTATGCCTCACCGCTGCCGTCCATGGCCTTGACGATGCAGCTGCCGTCTTCACGGTATATGTCGATGTCCTGGGTCACCTTGGGCAGCCCCCAGATCGTGCGGCCCCTGGTGGTGTTCTCTTTCGAGGTTACGGGCATGCCTGCGATATAATAGCCGAACCGGCTGAATCTGTCGGTGATCATGGGCAGGACCGGGACGTTGCAGGAGGGACCAACCATCACCGGTATGGCAATGGCGATCTCGTTGTACGGCCGTACGCCCATGACATTCTTATACTCGTAGCAGGAAAAGGCCACCAGCGCGCGGCCCCTGGTCATCCGCACCGGCGCTATCTGAGGGCTCAGCTGCTCGGCAATGAGGGCAGCCGCTTTTTCATAGGAACACATGAACACGGCTACGGCACAGGTCACATCTCCGTAGAATGTGGGGAACAGATAATCCTTTGTCACGCTTTCATTCATCTTCAGCGGCTGGGGCGCCTTGCGAAGGGTAAAGCGCTGGTAAAAATCATTGGTGAACCGGTCCGTGTTATCCAGCATTTCCTCTGGTATATCCCAGGTCGCTTTCATCTCGCATCTCCTCTCGGTAAAGGACAATCCTATTTTTGTTTGTTATGGGGGGACAGCCATGAAGACAATATTATGACCGACGGTCATAAATTGCAAGAGGTAAATCAGTCGCAGCTGAAGAAGCGCTTCAGGAGATCGCTCAGCATGTTTCTTGTCTCTCCAGCAGAAGTGAAGGTCTCCTCGATCAGGGCCTTGTGGCAGACATCCAGGATCATCCCCAGGACCACCTTGGTATATGCCTCCCAGTTGCTGACCTTGTACTCTTCGTACTGGTTCAGGTAGGCAAGGATTATTTCGGAAAAGCCTTTGACGGTTTTCCTGGTGGATGGGAAAGGTTTATCGCGGAAAAGGTTCTTCCTGAGTTCTATGAGCAGCATCGGGTTCCGGGTGAAGTAGCTGATTATCGCATCTGAGAGGATGATAATCCTGGGTACATTCTGAAACGGGATGATGACCTGATCCAGAAATTCTTTTGTGTACCGGCTTATAACGGCATCCACAAGGTCATCCTTATCCTTGAAATAAAGATAGAACGTGCCTTTCGCGATCCCGGTCTTTTCCACAATCTCACTGATAGATGTCTTTTCCACACCTTTTGCTTGAAACAGGGCAATGGCGCATTCCTCGATGAAATCCCTTGATACGGATTTGTCCCGCCCCCGGGTGCTCTTTGCCTTAGTACTCATGGAAAAGACCTTAGCATGAATTGCCGCAACAATGAAGGCGACCTTCGCCCTGCATCTTCCAAGGGCAACACCACCAGGTTATGGTTTTGAAAAATGGTCCCTGACCCTATTGCTTATTCATATCTTTCTCGGAGCCTTGAATGAATCCGCCCGGTCTCCTGCGTATACTGTGGATGGTATGTGCATGGGCAACCTTCTCGCCTGATTCATTGAATATATCCGCTTCAAGGACTGCCGAACTTTTCCCGCGCGAGAGCAATCTCCCTTCAGCACGCAATATGCCTTTGGTGGAGGGCTTGAGGTAACTCACATCGAGGTGCTGGGTCACGGCATATTCATCCCGATCGAGAGCCATGGCAAGCGATACTCCGCACGCGGAGTCAGCCAGCGATGCAACAGCCCCGCCGTGAGTGTTGCCGAAGAGGTTTGTATGCTGATGCTCCACGACCATGTTCATGATGCATCCCTGCTGGGTGAACCCGGTTACCTGCATCTGCACATGACGATAAAAGGGAGAGCTGTTCGCAATCTCCCTTATCATTTCCAAATGCCTGGTGCGCTCTTCCGTTGTGTCCATGGCCTTCTCCTGCATTTTTGATAAGACCGACAACATACCAGGATAAGGCAGGCTTCTCCAATGAAAACCATACGGATGTCTCTTGAATATATCCGGCAATTAGGATTATGAAGTTTTCAGTGTCAATGCGTGGTGAAAAGATAATTCGTATGTTATAATGAAATTATCAGGAGGAATCCGGGCTTTGCGCCAAAGCAAAGGCACCATGGATCGAGCTCAAGTGAAACTTCCGAAAAAATCTGCTTCCTTTTTCCCTTAAAGCGTAAGTGGAGGATTCCATGAAGATACTTATCAAGTGGCTTCTGATGACGGCATCGATCATGATCACTGCCTATCTGCTGCCCGGGGTTTCGGTCCAGAGCTTCGGGACAGCATTGGTGACGGCCCTGGTGCTCGGGCTCATCAATGCCGTGCTGCGGCCCATCCTGGTTGTGCTGACCTTTCCTTTCACCATCATCACCCTGGGGCTCTTCATCCTTGTCCTGAACGGTTTGCTCGTGCTCCTGACGAGCGCCATCGTGACCGGGTTTTCCGTGGTGAATATCTGGTGGGCCATGCTTTTCAGCATTGTCTTTTCAGTAATAAGCTTTGTCCTCCATCAAATCTTCACCTGAAGGGCTTATGACGAGGGACTTCATGACTTTATCTGCCCCCCTTTCCTTTTAAGGACTTGCCTGATCTGAAGAGATGTCAATGGAGGTGAATAAATGTGGGATGCATTAAAGTGTGATCTCTGCGGCGATTGCCTGGTGAAGTGCCGTTATGCCGAATACGATCACGACAGGGCCGTGCGCGAGATGAAACTCCTCATGGAGTCAAAGGCGGCAGATATCCTTAAGGTGTGCATTACCTGCAATGCATGCCTTCAGTACTGCCCCACCGGGGCGGATCCGGCCAATCTCATCTACAAGATGCAGGAGAAGTTCGGGAGTCCTGTCTCCGTGAGCTTCAAACCTTTTGTTGATGCAGTGATAAAGACGTTCGAGCACGGCAGCAGGGATGTCCAGGTGATCGAAGGGGACCCTGACAAGCCAGCGTTGTCCTTTGACTCCTTCCCGTTCACCCGGTTCCCGGAAGGCACCCTTGAAAGCAGGTTGTTCAAGGGCATGACCGTGGTTCGGGGGAGGAAGTATGCTTCCCTGGTCGGCATGGCCCATATGGGCGGAGAGAGCCTTGCACAAAGATATGGCCAAAAGGTGATCGATGCATTTGCCGAGCTGGGAAAAGATATCGTTTACGTTCATAACGAAGGGTATATCCTGGCGCACCTCAAGGCCGGGGAACTCGGCATTGACGTGCCCTACAGGTACATGCACCTGTTCGAATATATGCGTGACTATCTTATGCACAATCAGAATGATGTCACCAAGCTGAACAAGAGGGTCGCCTACCAGCCGAACTGTGCGGCCAGGTGGTTGCCCCAGCAGGATGTCTGGCTGAATGAAATCTTCGGGCTTATTGGAGTGGAACGCGTTTCAAGAAAATATGAGGGCGTGGATGCCCTGTGCTGCGGAGGTCCGGCCCTCTTCATAAACCCAGAGCTCGCCATGAAAATCCAGAACGACAATATCAAGGACGCCCTCGATAACCGCGCCGAGGCCCTGATAACGATCTGCCCCATGTGCGATACCGTGATGCAGGGCGAGACCTCAAAGGCCGGTTTGCCAAAAATATTTATTACCGATCTGTGCCGCATGGCCCTGGGTGAAGTACCATGGCCTGCTCGCTAGAGCGGGACAAATGGGGTCAGGGACCATTTATCAGATATCTTCAATTCAAAAATGGTATCCAAAAGTGGTCTTAATTTTTTTTCACTAATTTATCAGATTGAGTGTTTCAACGATTGCTTTCATCTCAGAGGTGAACCTGCTTGTACTATGACGAGTTATCAGCGGATGATGAAGGTAGGAGGTGCTGCGCTCGATAACCGGGTGCTTGGAGATAGTCCCAACATGGTTGATATCGATGGAAAGTCGATTGCATGCCACTGACCTTAGTGATGAAACAATCTTAAGGGCTTGCTGGCTATCGAAGCAATTGTTGATCACCAGACATGGCGAGTAGCTCAAAATCTCATCGGTGATCAGGGGCAGGCTCACGGGGTCCTCCTGCGACACTTGTTCGAGCAGGTCCTGGATTGTCCTTGGATTGTCTTTTTCGGGTGCGCGGGTACCGTCGAGCACAATCTCCTTCAGGGCCGCGTTTCTTCGCGCCGGAAAGGGCGAGTCGGCCGCAAAGAGCCGGTTGAGCTTCCGTTGGAGGGCTGTCTTGATGAATGCATAAGCCTCCACATAGGCACTCTGGTCCAGCGTGGTAAGAACTATTCCAAGGTCGGATGCGCAGAAGAAGTCCAAGGTGTTGAAATCCGTTCCCCCGCCGAGGTCGAGAATCACATAATCGGCATTCATCTTTTTAATATTTTCTATGAGACGCATTTTTTTCTGGAAAGGGATGTTGGCAGCCCCGAGCTCTCCATTATTACCTGCAATGAGCACAGGGCCGTGTCTGAACCTGACGGCCGCATCGTCCAACGATGAAACCTTCCGATTGAGGTAATCATTGAGCGTGGTCTCAGGTATGTGGTTCAGGCCCAGATAGATGTGGAGGTTCGATCCCCCGAGGTCAAGGTCTACCATTGCCGTCCTGAAGCCCAGCGAAGAGAGCATAATGCCGAGGTTGGCGGCGAACATGCTCTTGCCGACACCGCCTTTGGCACCGCCTACGGCTATGATGCGGCTCCGCGATGTATTTTCACAGAGAGACCCCGGCTTCTTCCCCCCGAAGAGGTTTGAAAGGTATTCGTAGGAGCGGTTTACACCCTCAATGTGCCGCGCAAAGAAATTGATATCTTCAGGCTTCTTATCCTGATGGCGGTCCGGGTGATAGGCGAGTACATTCACCCGGTAAGCCCGCTTTACGTCTTCATAAGTCAGCTGCTCCAGGAAAGGGTAGCGGAGTATCTTCCGGTTGTCCTCGGATACCACAACCGAGCGTATGGCCTTCTCGCTCATAAAGATTCTGCAGCATGCGCGCTGGATCTTCCTGATGTCTTCCTGAGAATACCTTCCGGGCTGCAGCATTGTGGTGTCCTTTTTCTTCGGAGCTAAAAATCTCCTAAGATGACGTATCGGTTTCTTTTCAGCGAGATTTGAGATGAAAGTACATGGGAATTATCCTAAAGCATTATACGACAAACCGAATCATTTTCCTGTGTGAAATGAGAACCCATCACCGGTTTCCCATTAGCACCCATTGCATTGAAATTCTCCTGCTTATCCATGCCACCCGAGGGGTCAAAAGAGGCGGGGAAGGTCAAAACAGATATCTAAAAGGCTGTCAGTACATGGCGTCAACGGCTTTTTAAAAAAAAGAGGACGAAGAGGACATTCATAAAAAATGGTCTCTGACCCCATTTTTTGCATTTTTAAGCTCGTGAAGCAGTAGGGCGGGAGGTCCTGGCATTCCCCCTTCCCCCGTTATGGGAGAGGCCTTGGGTGAGGATAAATGGGATTAGAGACTATGTATGAGGAAGAATTCTTGAAAATGGTCTCTGATCCTGTCTCCCGGATAGTTATGGGCCTCCTTCCTTTACCCTGCGGTGTTTTCTGAATCCGAAAGATAATAAATCTGTCCCCCTTTTCTTACAGCTTTCCTGTGGAAAATGTCATGAACTTATATTATAAACATAACGCTTTATAATTTCATTCAATATAACTCATCCCTAGAGATCTTCTCCGCACCTAAGAGTTGCTGATCGGAACGAGGGGGAATCTGCGGGCCTGCCTCTCGATTCTTTCCGTGAATGGCAATGGCCTTCAGGATAAAGAAACTCTCTGAGCGCTTCGCAGGCAGCTAGGATGATTTTATTCAGTACATCCAGGAAGCATGCGCACAATAATGACAGTGAGGGGTTGAGACATGAAAAGGGTTCTCATAACCGGTGCTACAGGATTCATCGGACACCACATAGTGAAAGCGAACCTTGCAAGGGGCAACAGCGTGCGCGCGCTGGTGCTGCCGGGCGATGCCGGGGAGGCCCGGCTGAAAGAGCAGGGTGTGGAGGTCATAAGCGGCGACATCCGCGATTACCCGGCGGTCAGGCGCGCGGCCGAGGACAGGGATATCATCTTCCACACCGCGGCGGTAGTTACGGACTGGGCGCCCAGGAAGCTGTTCC
>CAYMDG010000132.1:5968-8795 GCA_964388905.1 uncultured Bacteriovoracaceae bacterium | reverse complement strand
CTGGTATATCGATATGGATACTATCGCCCTCTTTTACCAGTGCTATGGGCCCGCCCTGGGCCGCCTCAGGCGAGCAGTGGCCGATGGCTGCTCCCCTGGTACCGCCTGAGAACCTGCCGTCGGTGATCAACGCCACGTCCTTGTCGAGGCCCATACCGGCAATGGCCGAGGTGGGGGTGAGCATCTCCCGCATCCCCGGGCCACCCTTGGGGCCTTCATACCTGATGACAACAATATCGCCTTTTTTAATGCCGCCAGAAAGGATCACCTTGGTGGCCTTTTCCTCCGAATCGAACACCCTGGCCTTGCCTTTGCGCTTCATCATCTCGGGCAGCACTCCGGATTGCTTCACCACGGCTCCGTCAGGGGCCAGTGTTCCCCGCAAAATGGCGATGCCGCCCTCTTTATGATAGGCCTTTGCAATGGGCCGGATGACATCGTCGTCCAGTATAAGGGCGGCTTTAAGATTATTGCCAAGGGTCTTGCCCGTTACGGTCATCACCTTGGTGTTCAACACCTTTATTTCGGTAAGACGCTTCATAACGGCCTGGACACCGCCTGCACGGTACAGGTCCTCAAGGTGGTGCGGACCTGCAGGAGAGAGCGAGCACAAATGAGGCACCTTGGAGCTCATGATGTTAAAATCATCCAAATTCAGTGCAATGCCCGCCTCATGTGCGACCGCAGGCACGTGAAGCACGGTGTTGGTGGAACAGCCGAGCGCCATGTCCACGGCGATGGCGTTCTTGAAGGCATAAGGGGTTGCAATATCTCTCGGGTTTATCCCCTTTTCCAGCAGCTCCATGACCTTCATGCCTGCATGCTTGGCCAGTCGGATACGCTCTGATAACACCGCAGGGATAGTGCCATTGCCCGGCAGACCCAGGCCCAACGCCTCGGTGAGGCAGTTCATGGAGTTCGCCGTGAACATGCCCGCACATGACCCGGCACCAGGGCAGGCGCACCCTTCGAGCTCTACGAGTTCTGAGGGGCTCATGGTGCCTGCCTTGACCTTTCCCACACCCTCGAACACGCTGATGAGGTCAACGCTCCTGCCTCGATGCATGCCCGCCAGCATGGGACCGCCTGAGACCACCAGGCACGGGACATTGAGCCTTAAGGCCGCCATGAGCATGCCGGGCACTACCTTGTCACAGTTGGGTATGAACACCAGCGCATCAAAGGCATGGGCCATGGCAACAAGCTCGATGGAATCGGCAATGATCTCCCGGGAGGGCAAAGAGTACTTCATGCCGGCATGGTTCATGGCAATGCCGTCACAGATGCCGATAACCGGAAACTCCATGGGCGTGCCGCCTGCCATTCGAACGCCCGCCTTTACGGCATCGGCGATCTGGCGCAGATGGATGTGGCCGGGGATGATTTCGTTGGCTGAATTAACGATGCCCACAAAGGGGCGGCTTATCTCCTCATCCGTCAGGCCGCATGCCTTAAGCAATGAACGGTGGGGCGCCTTTTCAATGGATTTTTTCGTCTGATCGCTTCGCATGGCAATTCCTCTCGTTTTCAGGACATGGAGAATCAAAGTATTACACTAATGGGCTTGGTTTTCAAGAAGCGATACGCGAGTGCGAGTATATACGAGATATTGTGTTTGGATGTGCCCATAATTGCTTCATGCATTTCTGATGATCCTGAGCATAACACTCATAGTGATCATGGTATTTTTTAAACAGGTCCGTTCAAAACCTTCATCTTGCAGCCTATGTGGAATGTTAATTTTCTCGGCCCTGGAGGCTGCAAGATGAAGGTTTTGAACGGATCAGGTTTTTTTTACTCTTCTCAAATGAAAAATGTCCGGTTTTAACGAAAAAGGGCGAGCCATGATAGCCCGCCCTTTGTGAATGCGCAAAGTTTTGGTCGGCTGGCTGGGGTGTAAAGGTCATTTAGTCAAACAGGGTCATTAGAGTTTGCCCTGCGCGGCCCTACCACGCCTTGTTTTGTCGTGCCTCACCACGCCACGACTTGTCTCGCCCAGCCTTAACGCGCCAGACCAAACCACGGTCTTTACGCATTCGTACCCTGTATAATAGTAGTGACAAAGTCATTGTCAATAGCCCGCCTAGATATTTTTTTCCTTTGTATTTTTGATAATATATGCAACAAAATATAAACTGAAGCCTCAAGCAAGCGTATTCATGATCTGGACTTCTCCCTTATGCTTCTGCTAAAATGGCATCATCATGATGGCGAGCGTGCAATCAGCCACCCTGTGGGGGACTGAGGCGCTTGGTGTTGTTGTGGAAGCTGACATTCAGGGAGGTCTGCCGAGCATATCCATCGTAGGTCTGCCCGACAGCTCGGTCAAGGAGAGCAGAGAACGGGTCAGATCGGCCATTCTCAATTCAGGCCTAGACTTTCCACCCAGGCGTGTCACCGTGAACCTTGCCCCTGCGGATGTGAGAAAAGAAGGGGGGACCTTCGACCTCCCCGTTGCCGTGGCCATCCTGTCCGCCTTGGGCCTTATACCCAGGGATATTCTGAGCACCTATCTCATTATGGGCGAGCTTGGTCTTGACGGCAGTGTCCGTCCCGTGCGCGGTATTATCCTGGCCGCTTTTCTCACCAGGCGCTTGGGGCTCAAAGGCATCATCTGCCCGGCCGCCAACGCCCATGAGGCACAACTTGCAGAGGTTGAAGTCCTGCCGGTGAAAACCCTCAAAGAGGCCTTTGCAATCCTCAGGGGCGGCGAGATAACCCCGTGGATAGCACCACAGACAGAGCTCAAGTCACAAGACCCTGCGCACCTCGACCTTTCAGAGGTCAGGGGACAGGCCCTTGCCAAACGTGCCCTGGAGATTGCCGC
>CAYMDG010000132.1:0-5868 GCA_964388905.1 uncultured Bacteriovoracaceae bacterium | reverse complement strand
GGCGTTCTGAATGCAAAGACACCTGATAACCGTCTCGATGAGAACTGCAAGATCGACCAGTCATCAAAAGGGCTCCTCATCGCTGCCATGAAGAGATATAACCTGAGTATGAGGGGATTCACCCGGGTCATCAAGGTAGCCAGGACCATCGCCGACCTTGAAGGGTGCCCAGACATCCGGGGTGAGCACATTGCAGAGGCGCTTCAGTTCAGGCCTGAATTGGGACAGGGCGCTTAGGGAACGACAAAGGTGTTTTTTTTAAATTAGATCCGTTCAAAACCTCTATCTCGCAGCCATCGTGTAAAGCTGATTCTCTCGGTCCTTCATGGCTGCGAGATAGAGGTTTTGAACGGACCAGTTTTTTTATACCTCTTCAACGCAAAATCCGGTTTACAGGAACAGTTCGCTCACCGATGAGCCCGTATAGGTGCGTTTGATGGCCTCGGCAAGGAGCGGCGCCACGGTCAGCACCGTGATCTTGCCGCTTGCTATCGCATCGTCTTTCAACAAGATGGTGTCGGTGACGATGAGGTCTTCTATGGCGGAATTGCGCAGACGGCTGATGGCCGGGCCTGAAAGAACGGCATGCGTGCAACAAGCCACGACCTTCCTGGCCCCGGCCTCCATGAGGGCTGTTGCGCCATTGGTCAGCGTTCCTGCAGTGTCCACGATGTCGTCCACGATGAGGCATATCTTGCCGGTTACATCACCGATGATGTGCATCACATTGGATTCGTTGGCCCGTTCTCGCCTTTTGTCGATGATGGCAAGCTCGCCTTTCAGGGGTTTGGCGTAAGCCCTGGCCCTTTCCACACCCCCGGCATCCGGCGCCACGATGCACAGGTCATCGGGATACTTGTCACGGATATAGCCCAGCATGACGGGCTTGGCATAGAGGTTATCAACAGGGATATCGAAAAAGCCCTGGATCTGGCCTGCATGAAGATCCAAGGTGAGCACCCTGTCGGCCCCCGCCTCGGTCAGAAGGTTGGCAACAAGCTTTGCAGTGATAGGGGCCCTGGGAGATGCCTTCCGGTCCTGTCTGGCATATCCGAAATAAGGGATGACAGCCGTGACCCTCTTTGCTGAAGCGCGCTTGGTGGCATCGAGCATGACCAGGAGCTCCATGAGATGCTCGTTCGTGGGTGAGCAGGTTGACTGAACGATGAAGATGTCCTTTCCGCGGATACTCTCATGGATATCCACCGATGTCTCTCCATCGGAAAACCGCTTTACATCTCCGCGTCCGAGTTCAAGGCCAAGGATACTGCAGATGCTTTCGGTCAACGGCCGGTTGGAATTACCCGTCAGGATACAGATGCTTGAGTTCATAATTCATTCCCTCCTGGAGTATCACGGCACCCGGAAGATTATTCTTGTGCGAGCAACTTCATCAAGGCAGTCTCACATTGCAGAAAATGGTTGGGACGGGAGGATTCGAACCTCCATAACGAGATCCAAAATCTCGTGTCCTGCCATTAGACGACATCCCAGTACTTAATGCATCCGGTTACCGGGACGGGACTATATTAGAATTGTACTTCGTTGGCAATCCTTACTTTGTAGGACTCGAGTATGGACTTTTCGATCTTATCCCTCGTTTCCATATTCAGGGGATGTGCAGTGTCCCTAAAGGAGCCGTCTTTGCGCTTCCTGGAAGGCATTGCTACGAATAAGCCCATCGTCCCGCTTATAACCCTCAAATCGCGGATAACAAAACAATCATCAAAGACAATTGAGGCATACGCCTTAAGCTTGTCATTATCCTTGACCGGAAAAACCTTTACCTCTGTAATCTCCATATATATCCCCCGTCAATCTTGTTGTGGGTATATAATTATACCCCTCATGCCGTGCAAGACGGCTCAATGCACTGCACAGATGAGCTTGTGATTCATAGACACCAAAAACAGCAGATCCGCTACCTGACATGCCGGCTTTCAGTGCCCCTGAACTGATAAGCTCTTCTTTTATTCTCGTAAGCTCGGGATAAATATTACAGGCCACAGATTCTAAGTCATTTCTGACCCAATCCTCAGGCTCAATACAATGGTCCTTAGTCTTCTCTATTTTAATTCTATCCTCGTCTCGAGTCAATGGCAAGGTAAATTTTGAAAAAATGGCGGCAGTAGATATGTGCAAGGGAGGAATAACAATAAGATATGCACGGTCCGCAAGTACTACCTCTGATATGGGTGCATCACCACGAGAGCCCATGAGCATGGGTTTCTGATAGAGGAAAAAGGGGCAATCAGCGCCTAAATCGCCCGCAAGAACCGCGAGTTCCTGTACACCAAGCCCTGCCCCATAGAGCCCGTTCATACCGAGCAATACGCTTGATGCATCACTGCTGCCCCCGCCCAGGCCGGCCCCAACGGGGATTCGCTTAACGACCCTGATACTGACACCTTTTGGTATACCGGTTCTGTCAAGAAAAAGCCGTGCTGCCCGATAGGCAAGATTGTCCTCATCAGGGCAAGCGCATCCTGGCGCATCAAGGGTAATCCTTGAAGGGGAAGCCTCAATAAAGATCTCATCCCCGAATCCAAGCGGCACCATGATGGTGCGCAGCTCATGGTAACCGTCCGGCCTCTTCCCAACCACCTCGAGGTAGATGTTGATCTTGGCCGGGGCTAAGATCTTCACTGAACGTCTACAGCCACATAGAGGGGCTTGGAACCCCGCACCACCAGCAACAGCACGGTCTGGCCCTTTTTCTTAGCAGACATGGCTGCAAGGTATTCCGCTGTGGAATTGACCGCTTTACGATCAACCTCCCTGATGATGTCCATCTTCTGTATCTGGCCTTTCACAGCGATACCCTTGGGGTCGATTTCGATCACAATCACACCACCGGGCTCCGGGATGTTGAATTCCCTCTGCACCTCGGGTGTAATGTCCATAACCGTAAGCCCGAGCCTGTCCTTGAGCCCCTGATCTTTATGCCCAGGAGCTTTGCTGAGCTTTGCCACATGCTCATCGACCCTCTTTTGCAGTCTTGTGGAAAGATCGATTGAACGGCCATCCCTCCAGATCGTAATTGCAATCTTGGCATCAGGTTTCAGGCTGCCTATCATCCTTGTGAGTGAGTGGGAATCAGCAACCTCCTGCCCGTTGATCTTCAGGATTATGTCACCGGCCTTTATCCCTGCCTTGTCAGCCGGCTCCCCGGCATAAACCGTTGTGACCATTGCACCCTTGGGGTCTTTCAGGCCTACGGCGCGAGCGATTTCAGGAGTAACTTCCTGGATTGCCACACCAAGCCACCCTCGTGCCACTTCTCCTTTATCCTTGAGCTCAGAGAGGATCTCCTTGGCCATGTTGATGGGTGTGGCAAATCCGATGCCCTGCCCGGATGCCACGATGGCAGTGTTTATACCAATAACCTGTCCCTGCATGTTAAGCAGCGGCCCACCCGAGTTGCCCGGGTTGATGGCTGCATCGGTTTGAATGAAATTGTCATAGGGACTGGCGCCGATGATTCGTGACTTGGCTGATACTATCCCCTGGGTGAGCGTATGTCCGAATCCGAAGGGATTGCCGATGGCGATGACCCATTCCCCTATCTCAAGGGCCTCCGAATCGCCAAGTACTGCCACAGGGAAGTCCTTGCTTTTTTGAGGATCAATCTTGATGAGCGCGATATCCGTCTTATCATCGGTCCCCACCACCTTAGCCTTGAATTCTTCCTTGTTGGCCAGTGTTACAAAGATATCATCAGCACCTGCAACAACATGGTTGTTGGTAAGCACATATCCATCTGCAGAGATAATGAAACCGGATCCAAGGCTTCGCTGCTGGAGATCCTGTTCCGGCATATTGTTGAAGAACTTCTTAAAGAATTCGTCAAACCATTCATCATACCCCGGCGGCGGCTCAAATTTGCGATACATGTCCTTATTGGCCAGACTCTTGGTGGTCCGTATGTTCACGACCGTTGGGGTTACCTCCTTGGCGAGTGCAGAAAAACTCGGCAAAGCCACCTTCATCTGTGTCGGCGCAGTACCTTCTTTCCAGAAGGTATTGGCTTCGCTCACTGAACCAACCTTCAGGGAAGAGGCAATAAACATCCCAATGAACGCCGAACATACTGCGACCATGAGCAGGACACCGTAGAATCCGAATTTTCTCTTGATTGTCATTTCTCATCCTTCAACGCGCTGATATAGCTCATCCGTAATTCGTAGAGTATTTGTTCTACCAGGTGTTCCTCATCGGCCGAGAGGTTCCCCCTGGTCTTTTCCTGCAAGAGATGAATGATGTCGATATTCTGCTGGGCAAAACCTAAATTTTTCTGGACTGTGCCTGATTCAGGGTCAGGCACTCTCCCCATGCTGACCAGGGCGGAACTGGCAAGGCTCATGATCAATGTTGTGAAATCAATGGTGTGGGCAGAACCCGTCTGACCTTTCTCTTCCGGAGGCTGAGGATTAAATTCCTTGGTTTCTTTTGGTTCTTCCGTGTCGATCCCTCGTTTATCCGTAAAGGTATAGCCTTTTATTTCCTCTTTCTTTTCTTCTCCCATACATTCACCCCATAAATATAATAACTGCCCGGCCCTCTCTTGAAAAGGAGCCTACAGCCCCATCATTATCTGATCCCGAGGATGGGAAACACATTGGACCTGATATAGGCTATCTTATCGTCCACGTAGCTGTCCACTGACTTTTTTAGCGCATCCGATATCCTGTACGGATGGTCCCTGAGCTCGTCGATGCCCTGCCCAGGACCATATACCGCGCTTCCTATACTGCCTCCATGGTGATCCACAGGATGTATCCCATTCAATATGGACCAGGCGAGCGTCCAGCCCCTCACAACATCCGGAACGCTGTAGCCTCCACCGCCCAGCGCCAGCACCTTGGGGCAGCTCTTGCGGATCATTTCCATGACCGCGCAGAAACCGTTATTGGTAAGACGCAGGTTCGTAAGCGGGTCCTTCTTGAGGGTATCGAGCCCTATCTGGGCCACTACGCACTCGGGTTCAAAGGCCTTGACAAGGGGGGGATAGATCTCCTTGAAGGCCCTGACATACGTCTCGTCATCCGTGTATTCCGGGAGCGGCAGATTAACCGTGAAGCCAAGGCCCTTGCCCTGGCCCATCTCGTTCTCGAAACCGGTGCCCGGATAGATGCTCTCGCCATTCTGGTGCAAGGATATGAACAGCACCTGGTCAGAGTCATAAAAGGCGTCCTGAACCCCATTACCGTGGTGGGCGTCGATGTCGATGTAGAGGACCCTCTTGAAGCCCCTTGCCAAAAGACGCTTGATGGCAATCACGATGTCGTTCACATAGCAGAACCCCTCGGCGTGTCCCAACCCGCCATGGTGAAGCCCACCCACAGCGCTGAACGTGGTGTCGGCCTCGCCTGATGCAATGAATTCGGCAGAGGCTACGGTGGCACCAAGCACAAGGAGTGAGAAATCGAAGACACCTTTGAAAATGGGGTTGTCACTCGTGCCCAGCCCGTATTGCAGCATGGTGAAATCAAAGTTGCCGCCATTACACCCTTTGAGCGCGTCGATGTATTCCAATGAGTGGTACTCGGCCATGACTTCGGTGGTTGCCGGTTTGGGCTCGTACACCTTTATCCATGGGTGGTCAAACAGGCCGTAACGGTAGCAGAGTTCATAGACCATGGTGGCCTTGTAGGGCTTGAAGGGATGGTCGCTCCCAAGGCTGTAGGTATCGAATGCGGAGGTATATACAAAAACAGATTTCATCCGGACGACTCCTTTTCACAGCAACCGGTCTATCCCGAAAGGGGGATACCATATCAGCTTAGCAGAAGTTCAAGGGTCGAGGAAGTCTTAAAAATCAATATTTTTCTCATATAAGGGCTGGTTATGTGAAATCCATGGATGACT
>CAYMDG010000131.1:5296-8814 GCA_964388905.1 uncultured Bacteriovoracaceae bacterium | reverse complement strand
CTTTATATATATCCACATCGACCTTTTCAGGGGTTTTTCTTGTCCTTACCGCATATGGATAATGTCTGATACCCGTGAAATCCGGGTAATCGGACAGCTTTAACTCCAGGGGAGCGCAGGGATATTTTCTCTGTGGCTTTCTGTCCTGGATCAGGTCCCTGGGGATTTTGAAATCCATCATCTCCCCGGCCCCATCATGGGCAAGCATGACAGCAGCGCCTAACGCGCCGTATAGGTGCGACCTTTCATCAACGATAAGATCCTTGCCTATGAGTCTGCGGATATGCCGGAGAACTGCAGGATTCTTCGACACGCCGCCGCAGAATACGATGGGTTCATTCACTTCTTCACCGGTGAAGAGTGTGTCCACGACATTCTTTGCCAGTCCGTAGCACACAGCGTCGCAGATCTCATTCAAGTTGTATCCTTCCTGCTGCGCATGGATAAGGTCTGTCTTGGCAAAGACCGCACAGCGCGAGGCGATCTTGGGGATTACACCAGTATTCGTAGAGGCGACAACCCCCAGTTCCTCGGCCCCTGCAAGATTGAGCCGGGAGGCCTGCTGATCGAGAAAGCTCCCGGTCCCTGCCGCGCACGAGGAGTTGGTCTTGCATTTCCTGTACGAGCCGTTCTCATGGAATAAAATCAGGGAGAATCTTTCTGCGCCGATGTTCAGGAGGCCGCCTGCATTGCAGTGAACATGACGGAGTGCGGAAATGAGACACACCTGGTTGTCATACCTTTTGTCTGCCTTCACGAAATAAGGTGTCGAAGAAGTGGCGCTCACTTGTGAGATACGTGATAAGGCAAAACCAACAAGGGCTTCACCGAGGGTTTCTGCAATCTTGCCCTGATGAAGACGGTACGCGCTCTTAACCATGGCATACTCGGGTGTGATCTCCACAATACTGATTGCAACTGACCCGACATCTATTCCAAGTATGTTTTCCTTCATAGCTATAAGGCCTTTATCTTTTGTTGAAACCCTCAGGAAGGGACAAAGGAACAAGAGAATCCCATAATGCATCATTCATATGCTGTTTTTTTAACATAACTATGACAACCTTTATCACTATAGCGCCCAGCTATGAGAATTCAAGGAGCAGAGGCGCTGAATATGCGCATACGCCTATTCCACAATCTCTTCGGCCCTCTCTCTAGACAATGGGGATCAGATTATTAATATAATAATAAGCAGGTAGCATCGGCTTCGCTCTTACCGGGCCGAGCTGGAAAGAGGGTGTTGACATATTGATTGAAAATAAGGCTCCCATCATCGCTTTCATCTGGCAGACCAAGGATAAACTTGCATCCGTGATCCGGATGGCACATCGAACGGGAAGCAATGCCATCTTCGACTGTTCCAGGATGGGGGCTGCAGAACTTCATTCTTTCTTACAAAAGGCTGACCCTGGCACCCTCCTTAAAGATATCAAAATATCTACCCCTGCACTGCTTGATCCATCATTGGAGCAGCACCTCAAGGGAACAGGGATCCAAAACATCTGGGTAGAATGTCTTCCCGGGTTTTCTGAAGGAGATCCTTTTCTTGTTCTCCAGAAGTTGAAGGAATTATCAGTCGCCTACCGCCTCTATCCTGTCATCGGGGACCTGGTATTCCTCTCAGCCATTCTGAAGGCCGGACCGGAAATCAGTCACATTGCCCTGAAAGGTTGCGAGGCCTCGGGGTTTGTGAGTGGAGAATCCACCCTGTCCCTGTATTCGGCAGCCGGGGAGATGGTGCGTTCATGGTCCAAAGCTCCTGAAATTCTCATTTGGGGAGGCATTTCAACCCCTGAGGCAGCAGCGGCATTTTTGTCCACCGGTGCAACGGGTATCGTCTTCGAGAGTCTTCATTGGTTGACAGACCTCTCAGTCATTGATGATCTCCAGCGACAACGGATAGCAAACTTACGTTTGGACTCCACCGATCTGGTCGGCTTGGATCTGCAGGTACCCTGCCGCCTTTTCAACAAGGGAAACTCCCGTGCATTCAAGGAGATCAAGGATCTCGAAGACTCCGTCTGCGCCAAAGAGATTTCGGAAGAAAGCCGTAAATCATTTATTGATTGTGTGCACGCTAAGACCATCCACCCGCTGGAGAGCAATTACGAACCCGATGAGGTCATCCCTTTAGGGGTAGAGGCTGCCTTTGCCCAGTCCTTTGTAGTTCGTTTCGGCACCGGGACAGAGGAGGCCGTAAAGGCCTTCATGGCCGAAATCCGGAACTCATGGGCCCTGGCACAAGCAAAAAAGGGATGTTTCTTGGAGAGTCCGGTAGCCGGAGAACTCGGGATTCAATACCCCTTTATCCAGGGAGCCATGTCTTCCATCACCGATGTCCCCGAGTTTGCCGTGAGGGTTGCCGATGCCGGTGGATTACCCACCATCGCCCTGGGCCTGATGGACGAGGAGGCCCTTCATAATAGGCTGGGAAGGTTGTCGGAGATCATGGGAGCACGGCCTTATGCAGTGAATATCGTGTCTCTGGCGGAAAACCCGTTCAGGGATACCCAGCTGGCCTGGATAAAAAAACACAGACCCCGCTTTGTCTGGATCGCGGGAGGTGATCTTTCTCCCATAAGAGAATTGATGGAATGCGGCATCGAGGTCGTGTATATCGCACCTGATGAGGCCCTGCTGAGGCATGCCTTTGAAGCAGGTGTCCGGTATGTGGTCTGCGAAGGGTACGAGGCAGGCGGCCACGTGGGACAGCATAGCGTACTCACCCTCGCTCAAATGGTTTTGAACCTCAAAGCGAGCAACCCATCCCTGTCCAGAGACCTTCGTGTGATCCTTGCAGGGGGTATCTTCAACCGGGAAACTGCATTCATGGCCGCCATGCTTGGCGCAGATGCCATTCAGATGGGTACCGCGTACCTTGCCACCCATGAAATCGTTGAAACGGGAGCCTTATCCGCACTCTATCAGCGCCTGATCCTGGAATCGCTCCCGTGTGGAACAGCGATTTCCGGCCGGAGTACCGGAATACGCGTGCGATCCTTGAGAACGCCTCTATTGGAAGCAATTACGTCCATTGAAAGGGAATTTGCAGCGAGCCGTCAAGACGAGTTCTCCTTCCGCAGAAAGATGGAGGAAATGACTGCGGGGAGCCTCCTTGTTGCGGCCAGAGGTAGGGACAGGACAGAAGAAGCACCGCTGGATGAACGGGCCTGCCTGGAACGCGGGCAGTTTATGAGCGGATCCTGCGCCGGTCTCATCCATGAGATCCAGGATCTGCACTCTTTTCATTTCGAGCTGGCCCAAGGCCCCCTCATGCTGCATGAACCCTTCGCGTGGTCTACCCTGGATGAATCTGAACCTCTACCTGACAAGTCATTCCATACTGAAACCCCGTCTTGGGGTATTAGCCATGGATCCAAGACGCGAAGCACGCGAGGTGAAATTCACGAAAGGATCGCCATCACCGGGATGAGTATCCTCAATGCCCTGGGGAAGAGCCCTGAGGAGGTCTGGGATGCAAGCCTGGCAATGAAAAGCGGGATTACCTTGATTCC
>CAYMDG010000131.1:0-5196 GCA_964388905.1 uncultured Bacteriovoracaceae bacterium | reverse complement strand
GGGGTAGTCATCTCCCAGAACTCGGGTGAGGCGGCAGGGTCCCTTACCAATATCATCATCCGTGCATACATTCATGACATCATCTCCTCCATAAAGAAGGCTATCCCCCTCACGCCGGATCAGGAGATCGCCATCATTCGGGAGATAAGGGCCGGACGCATGGCCCCGGACGACACAACACTTCTGGGCAGGCTCAACTGCGCAGCGGCCGGCTTCGTCTGCAACCGGTATGGGTTCATGGGGCCCAGCCATTCCGTGTCTGCGGCGTGCTCGACATCACTGGTCGCGCTTCACAGCGCCGTACAGATGATCAGAAACGGCATCATCGATGCAGCCATTGTCGGAGGAGGCGAGGATACCCTTACCCACCTGCACTTTCTGGAGTTCTCAGCCCTGGGAGCGCTTTTCAGCCTGTCGGGACAGGACAGGCCGGCTCATGAGACCTCCCGGCCCTTCGATGCCGGAAGAGACGGCTTGGTTCTCGGCGAAGGAGGCGGATTGATCGTCATCGAGCGGGAAAGTGCGGCTCGAGCACGAGGGGCGCTCGTCCATGCCGTTATTACCGGCATGGGGGCGAGCAACAACCACCTGGGCATGGTTGAGTCATCCCATACTACCCAGGAGATCGCCATCCGCTCCTCTTTCCGGGAAGTACCTTATGGTCCGGACGCAGTGGACCTGGTGGAATGCCACGCAACGAGTACCCGGCAAGGAGACGTACAAGAGGTCCGCGCCCTGAAGACATTCTTCAATTCATCCAAGCGCACGGTTCTCACGTCATTCAAATCACAGATCGGCCATACGCTGGGGGCCTCGGGCATTAACAACCTCATTCGAGGAGTCATGGCCATCCAGGCAGGTGTTTTCCCTCCCACGCTCAACTATGAGCATCCGGACCCGGAAATGGGCCTGGAAGGATCAGGCCTTCACATCGCCCCTGAACCATTTGATTGGAGATGCACCAACGGCCGACCAAGAAGACTCCAGGTCAACGCCTTCGGGTTCGGAGGCACCAACTACGTTGCACATGTAGAGCAGTCCATGGATAAAGCGGATACGGTCCTGGTTTCCCCGGGAAGAAGAACAGGCCCTCCCGGAGAAAACCGTGAAGGCCATCCTGCTCTCCAGGGCGTCTCTTTCTTCCGGACTGAAATGGAGGGACGTAACTGGCGCCTCGCCGTTGTATCGCAATCCCAAGAGGAGGCGCTCACACTCATTGAAGGGTCAGCCTCCCTTTTGGATGCAGGTGTTGTTTCACCCAAAGTCGCGAGATCCCTTGCACGCAAGAGGATCTTCATGGGCCCTTGCGATGTGAGAGCCTTACCGCTCGCCTTTGTATTTCCCGGACAGGGGTCACAGTACGAAAGCATGGGGCGGGATCTCTATGATTCTTTTCCCGTCATCAGGGATTGGATGGATCGTGCTGCGGCTGCAGCTGATTTTGACCTTCTTCATCTCCTGTTCAACGATTCTGGGGAGAACCTCCGGAAGACCCGGTGGCAGCAGCCTGCCATGTTCACCATAGAACATGCCATGGCCAGGTACCTCATGAGTCTCGGCATAAAACCTGTAGCAATGGCCGGCCACAGCCTGGGCGAACTGACTGCCTTATGCCTGGCCGGTGTCTATTCCCCCGAGGACGGTTTCCGCATTGTGAACAAAAGGGCCATCTGCATGGACAAGGCCGCCGGAATGAACGTGGACCCGGGTGTCATGGCTGCCACCGACGCCCCCCTGGACATGCTCCAAGAGATGATCCAAGGAAGGGATGCCGTCCACATCGGTAATATCAATGCACCGAATCAGATTGTTCTGAGCGGTGGCAGTGAAGAGGTGAAGGATCTTGTACTGAAGCTGAAAGAGAAGGGATTCCGGTCCACCCTCCTTCGGGTCAGCATGGCCTTCCACTCCCCTATCATGCGGGTCATCCGGGATGAGCTCGAGGAGTTTGTCGCCTCCATAGAGTTTCATCCTCCGCAGATTCCCGTCATTTCGAACACGACCATGGCGCCGTATCCGTCAGATCCCGGTGAGATAAGGCGCATCCTCATGGCCCACCTGGAATCGACGGTGCACTGGATGGATAATGTCCGGACCCTTTCGGATGAATACGGAGCCAGGCTCTTCGTGGAACTTGGCCCTGGTGCCACCTTGAGCAATCTCATTGCAGACACCCTCCCCGAGCCGATCTGTATCCCGACCTGCCTTGCCTCTGCAGAAGGACTCACATACAAGACCGCCCTTGCACAGCTCTTTGTTCAAGGCCACCTGAAGGCCCAGAGCGAACCGAGGTTTGTTTCGCTCAGGGCATTCAGAAAGACCCCCGATGCCCACCGGATCGAGGCTGAAACCTCATCACAATCCTCGACACAAAAGCCTGCAGGGTCAAATACGGAAGAAAGCCAGGATCATTTGGATGCGCTTATTCAAATCATCATGGATGCTACGGGATTCAACAGGGATGAGATTGAACCTGACATGGATCTCAGGAGAGACCTGTCCATACGCTCCAGCCGTCTGCCGGTAATCATGGAAGCTGTGGAACGCCGTTTCGGGATCACCATAGAAATGAAGGATTTTTTCGATATCCACACGGTGAGGGACTTTGCAAAGAAGGTTACTCAAATAGTCTCCAGGCATGAGGGCTCAAGCACGCGGCCGGCCGCCAAGGCCGCTGAGCCTGGATCGGCCGGCGACAAAACCCTTAAGCCTTCAGAGGATGAGGCGTGCCTGAAACGGCTCGTGTTCACCCTGGTACCGGTTGAGCAGGCAGTTTCCATGCCTATAGGATTGAGTCCGGGCGAATCGATCCTCCTTCTCTGTCCAGACAGGGATGACGAAATCGGCAGGAATGCAGGAGAGATCTTCCGGCAGGATTACCATGCCATGACATATCCCCTGCTGTTCATGCAGGGGAAGCCGCGTCCCGGTGAAGAGGGTCACGATATTCGTACCAAGGAAGGGGCCCGTGGAGCTGCAGACAAAATATCAGGAATGCCTCCCGCTTCGGGGATGATCATCTCGCTTCCTCAATGCGGGTCTGTGACGGATATCTCACTGCTTCTCAGGGGTCTCTTTTCCCTCCTGAAGGCATTCCTCAGGTCCCCGGCCAAGAAGTTTGTTGTCCTGATACATAACAGGCCAGATGCCGAAACCCCCGATCAGCTTCTTGCGGAGGCTATGCTCGGGCTATTCTTAAGCGCAGCGCAGGAGTACCCATCGGTCCAGTTCCGCACCGCGGAAATCGGCCCACAGAGTAATCTCCGCACTGTCTTAACCTCGGTTCTGAACAAAGGCTTGACCGTGGTTGAGACCATTCATCGTGATGGAAGGGTCTTGACCTCTCAGGGACACATAGCCCCGGTGCTCTTGAAAGACCTGCCGAATACGAATCTCAAGCCCGGGGATGTTGTCGTCATATCCGGGGGAGCAACCGGGATCAGCGCCCACCTTGCCCGCAGCCTTGTGCCCTTCGCGCCCCGTCTGGTCCTGCTTGGAAGGACCCCTGTCCCTCAAGGCATTGATCCCTTGCCGGCAAAGCCTTCCCCGAGGCCTTCACCTTCTGAGCCATTCGCTCCCGACCTGAGGGCATCCGAGATCGCTCAAACCCTGATTGATTTACATTCTTCAGGGATCGAGGCAACATATATTCCCTGCGATGTAACCGACTCCGAGTCGGTTCGTGCGGCCATCGGCAAGGTGGTAAGCCGTTACGGCAAGATAGACGGGATTGTTCACGGTGCCGGGATCCTCAGGGATGGCCTTTTAAGCGAAATGACCGAGGATGATTTCTCGCTGGTTACCGATGTCAAATTTCTCGGGGCCTGGAATCTTTTTTCCGCGGCACAGGAGGCCGGCTTGAGGTTTTTCATCGGCCTCTCATCAGTGGCTGCAATACAGGGCAACCCCGGCCAGGCGAACTACGCTTCGGCCAACCGGATGATGTCCGGATTGCTCAGATACCTCCGCAGAAAAAATCCCGCCATCCGGTTCAAGGCGCTTATGCTTCCCCCTGTCGAGGGGGCGGGCATGGCCCAGGACCCGGAGGTCCGGGAATTTCTGAAATGGAAGGGTGTGGATTATATTCATGTAAATGAGCTTGCAGGGCTATTCTGCAGGGAGATCACCATTGCACCGGCAGACGATGATTGGGTGATGTTTATGCGGAGGCTGCCTTCGGTGAATACTGCACTGCTCGATGATGCACTCCGTCCTGCGGTCAAGGGCGAACTGGATGAAGGCGCCGCAACCTTCAGCCCCGAGGACTTCCCCATGATAGACGGCGTCTCTTGCCTGGATGTCCGCCGTGAATACCTGGAGGCCGTCAGATCCTTCTCCCTGGAAAAAGATCTCTGGATCGCTGATCACATGCCCTTCAAATTCATGAAGGACCCACTGGTTTCAGCAGCCATGCTTGTGGAAACCTTCATGGAAGCGGCACGGATCTTATATCCGCACCTGCAGGTGCGCGGCGTCCGAGGGATTCGATTCATAGACACGATCCGTTGCACCCCCTGGCTTCCAAGGCTTACCAGAATCTCATGCCGAAGAGCCGATGCGCCCCTTGGAGAGGTATCGTGTGAGGTCTCTCTTGCGATACAGGAGCACTCCGTCTCAGGGGGATTGCCAAGTAGACTTATCCCGTATTGTATAGGCCAGGTGATCCTCGATGGAGGGAAAGAATATCTGGGGAATGGCTTCCCTGATTTTCCTGTCCGGATGGAAGAACTGCGCACAAAGCCAATGGGCCATAATAGAATTCTTAAATGGTACAAAGAGTTCAGCGGCCTTACAGGCAGGTATCGCGTGATGGAGTCCATAGACGGCGCCTGCCCGGGTGTAGTGAAGGGCCGGACGGTTTACCGGGAGACAAGTGACTTCAAGCATCTGCAGAACACTCGATACCAATATTCTCCCTATCTTTTCGAGGCGCTTCTGCAACTGGCCAACTTCTCTAATATAGCAATGATGCCATCACAGCGACGTTCCATGATTCCCATGGAGATCGGAGAGATGAGGTTTTTCCGGAAATGCCGGGATGGGGAGCAGATAATACTGGAGGCCCGTATGCGCAAACAGGACAAGGAAAGCCTCACCTGGGATGCCAGAGGGATTGATGGCCAGGGCAAGACTATCATGCAGGTTCATGGCATGCGGATGCACTTGGTTTCTCCTTGAACAACAGCATGGGAAAGA
>CAYMDG010000130.1:7441-8887 GCA_964388905.1 uncultured Bacteriovoracaceae bacterium | reverse complement strand
GGGGGGGAATATGGGTAAAGATCGGGATGCGCAATACCGCAGCAGGATCAGCGGGTATTACAAACAACAGATGGAGCAGTGCCAGGTCCACATGGACCTCATGGACAAGGAGCTGCCCCAGGCCCGGGAGGATTTCAACGAGGTCCTCAAGGAGCGGGGTGTAAGCAGGAGAGATTTCTTAAAGTGGACCTCCGCCATGACCGCAGCGCTGATGCTGCCGCCCATGTTCAAGCCCCTGGTGGCGCGGGCCGCGGAAAACTTCAGCAGGCTGCCCGTGGTGTGGCTCCACTTTGCAGAGTGCACCGGCTGCTCGGAGGCCTTCCTGAGGACATCATATCCCAACGTGGACGATATCCTGCTGGATACCATATCGCTTGAATACCATGAGACGCTCATGGCCGCTGCAGGCAAGCAGGCTGAAGAGTGCCTGGAAAAGTGCATGAAAGACTTCCCCGGCAAGTATGTCTGCGTCATCGAGGGCGCCATACCCATGGGGTTGAACGGCCAGTACTTAAGGCTCGGCCCCAAGGCCAAGACCGCCATCGAGATCGGCAGGGAAGTAACCTCCAAGGCTGCGGCAACGATCTGTATCGGAAGCTGCTCCTGTTTCGGGAACATCCAGGCCGCCAAACCCAATCCCACCAATGCCAAGGGTATCCTTGATGCCCTGAGCGTTCCAACAATCAACATTGCAGGCTGCCCGCCGAGCCCGCAGAATTTCGTAGGCACCGTGCTGCACTTCCTCATGTTCGGTGCTATCCCTCCGCTCGATAACCTCAGGAGGCCCATTTGGGCATACGGCAAGCGCATCCATGACTACTGCGAGCGCAGGCCGCATTACGATGCAGGCGAATATGTGGAGGAGTGGGGCGATGATGGCGCAAAGAAGGGCTGGTGCCTTTACAAGATGGGATGCAAAGGTCCTTACACCTATGGGAACTGCGCCAAGGTAAGGTTCAACGACGGCACATCCTGGCCCATCATGGCGGGTCACGGGTGCATGGGTTGCACGGAGCCTGCATTCTGGGACACCATGGCACCTCTGGAGAAGCCCATCAGTGATCAGTTTGTCGGCGGATGGGGCGTAACGGCCAGGGTCGATGCCTTAGGTACGGCACTGACCGCTGCCACCGTTGTCGGAGTAGCCGCCCATGCGGGGCTCACAGGGGCCAAGGGACACGGCCAGCCCAAGAAGTCCGAGCCCGATCAGGGTTCGCACGAATAGCAGCACTAGTTTACGGGAGGAAATACCATGAGAATGATAGTTGATCCAATCACCAGGATCGAAGGACATTTACGTATAGAAGTCGAGCTCGATAATAACAATACCATTAAGGATGCCTGGAGCAGCATTACGTTGTGGAGGGGCATCGAGACGATCTTAAAGGGCAGGGACCCGCGGGATGCGCCTCTGATGGTACAGCGCTTCTGCGGCGTGTGCACCTA
>CAYMDG010000130.1:2687-7341 GCA_964388905.1 uncultured Bacteriovoracaceae bacterium | reverse complement strand
GCCGAGTATCTCTTCAAGCACAAGGAACTCAAGAATTTCATCGAGACAGCATACATGCCCGATGTCATCATGGCGGCAGGAACATATAAGGACGAGGGCCTCGCCGGTGTGGGCGCGGGTGTGAAGAACTACCTCTGCTACGGCGGATTTCCCTTGGATGACGTGTATACCAAGACACTCCTTCCCAAGGGCATCATCATCGGAGGAGACATATCGAAGCCCCTGCCCCTGGATGAGGGCAAGATCACCGAGGACAGCACCCATTCATGGTATAAGGCCGATCAGCCCCAGCATCCTTATGTCGGAACAACGGATCCGGAATATACCGGCCTGGACGCAAAAGGCAACGTCAAGGGCGGCGAGAAGTATACGTGGTGCAAGGCGCCGAACTATGACGGACAACCCTTCGAGGTCGGGCCGCTCGCACGCATGGTCCTGGGATATGCCCAGGGTGATGAGAGGATCAAGCCGCTCATCGACAGCACGCTCAAGGCCACCGGTCTGCCTGCCTCCGTGCTCTTCTCCACTTTAGGAAGGACCGCGGCCAGGCTGCTGGAGACCAAGCTCGTGGCCGACTATGCGGAGGTATGGGTTAATGAGCTGGTCGCCAATATCAAGGGAGGCGATACCAGGACCTGGACCCGCTGCGCAGTGCCCAAGTCGGGAAAAGGGAGAGGCCTCACCGAACCGCCCCGCGGTGCACTGGGCCACTGGGTCGTCATCGAAGACCATGTGATAAAGAACTACCAGGCCATCGTTCCGTCCACCTGGAACTGCGCACCACGCAACAAGGACGGGAAGAGGGGGCCTTACGAGGAATCCCTTATCGGCACCAAGCTTGCCAATCCGGATCAGCCCCTGGAGATATTGAGGACGATTCACTCCTTCGATCCCTGCATGGCATGCGCGGTTCACATCATCAGGCCGGATACGGACGAAATCAAAAAGTTCCGGGTTCTGTAAAGACAAGGAGGGACCCACGTGGATAAAATAACAGTAAAAAAAGAGTGGAGCCTGGCAATACGGGTGAACCACTGGCTGATGGTCATCTGTATATTCGGGCTGATCGTCACGGGTTTCTACATTGCACGGCCCTTCACCGTGCTGGCGCCCGAGACCACCGATATCACCTTCCACAGCCTCATCCCGCCTTCCGTTTCCGTTGAGGTGGTGAAGGCCGAGACCTACAACAAGTTTTTCATGGGCTATACCCGATATGCACACCTTATATTCGGGACCATCCTCGCCTTCGTGTTCATCTGGAGGGTGTACCTGATGTTTTTCAGCAGGTTCCATGCCGACTTCAAGGACTTCTTCGCCTGGACCGACACAAAGAACTTCTGGACCCAGATCAAGTTCTACCTGCTCATTTCGGAGAAGAGGCCGGAGCATAACTACCTGTACGGCCCTCTTCAGTCGCTGGCATATGGAGGAGTTCTGCTCATGCTGGTTGTGCTGTTGATTACCGGGATGATCCTTGCAGGCGTGGACTATTCAGGCGGGGTGATCGGGATCATCTACACAATCCTCCATCCCATCCAGAAATTCCTTGGCGGGCTTGCAACGGTCAGGTTCATCCATCACATCTTCACCTGGCTTGTCATACTTTTTGTGGTGGTACATATTTACATGGCATTCTGGTATGACATCGTGTTTAAGGAGGGAACCATCTCATCCATGGTGAGTGGGAGGGTTTTCAGGAAGGCGCACGAGTAAACCTTGGAAGGGGTGGCGCACCCCGTTAGCGTATGATTTGTAAAGGGGGAAAGGTTTAATGCCTTTCCCCTTTTATGCACTAAAGAGACACTATGAAAGAGATAAAACAGATAACCGTCCTTGGCCTCGGAAGCATTATCCTGAAGGACGAGGGGTTCGGCGTCCACTTCATCAGATGGTTCAGTGAACGCTATACCTTAGGTGACGACGTACGCATCCTTGACGGCGGTACGCTCGGGTACCGGCTCCTGGACCTCGTTACGAGCTCAAGCCATTTAATTGTCGTGGACTGTATCAAGCTGGATGAGGAGCCGGGTGCCATCTACCGTTTCACCCAGGACGAGATGAGACTGAAGATGCCAGATCCCACAACTGCCCATGAGGTGGAGTTTCCTGATGTTCTGTCCATGGCGGATCTCATGGACGAGTGTCCGCAGGTTATCTTCCTGTGCATCGTACCTGAAAGCTATGGTACCATGGAACTTGATATGACGCCCACCATGACAGCAGCATTCCCGGCCATGGAAAGACTGCTGATCAAGGAGCTTCGTCAGCTTGGCATCGAACCGAAAAGGGTGTTTTGATGCACGAGATGTCGCTCACCGTTTCCATCATGGACATCATCTTTGAATACGCGCGCAATAACGGTTTCACAAGGGTCAATGCCGTGAAGCTCTCATTCGGCAGACTGAGCGGTATCGAACCGATGGCACTGGAGTTTGCATTCGAGGTGCTCTCCAAGGATACCTTGGCCCAGGGCGGGAAACTTGAGTATGACATTGCGCCTATTATCATTACATGCCTTGACTGCGAGATGGACTCTGAAGTAGAAGAATTTCCTTCACCATGCCGTTTCTGCAAGTCGGAAGATGTTGTCCTGAAGGCAGGGATGGAAGAATTGAGGATCGTGGAACTGGATGTAGACTAGGAGGCTTTTCATGTGTATCGGATTTCCCGGCAAGATCATGTGCATCGATGAGAACAACTATGCAACAATCGACATCGGCGGCACCAAGCGGGAGGTGTGCCTGGACATCATTGACGAGGAAGTCGGCCTCGGTGACTATGTGCTGTGCCATGCAGGTTATGCCATCCACAAGGTGGACGAGGCCCTGGCCAAAGATAAGCTCGCCTTGCTCAGAGAACTTTTAGAGGCATGAAATATATTGACGAATACCGTGACGGCGCCCTGGCCAAGGGCCTGAAGGATCTGATCCATACCCAGGCTGATAAGATCGGCAGGCCCGTCACCCTCATGGAAGTTTGCGGCAGCCATACCTATGCCATCGGCCACTACGGGATCAGGAAACTGCTGCCCGATGGCATCAGGCTCATCTCGGGGCCGGGCTGCCCCGTATGCGTAACCTCAGGCAGTGACGTGGACACTGCCATGTCACTTGCGCTGAAGAAGAACGTTATCTTTGTCACGTATGGAGATATGCTCCGCGTCCCCGGTTCAAGCGGAAGCAGCCTTCAGAAGATCAGGGCCGGGGGGGCTGATATCCGTGTCGTTTCCTCCACCATTGAAGCAATCGATATAGCTATGCATAATCCTGACAATGATGTTATTTTCATGGGTATCGGCTTCGAGACCACCTCGCCTACAGTAGCCTCCATGGTTATTACCTGCAAAAAAAAGGCTATAAAGAATCTCTCGGTCTTTTCCGTGCATAAGGTCATTCCCCCTGCCATCAAGGTGCTTTTGGATGACCCTGAACTTGCCATCGACGGCTTCATTTGCCCGGGGCATGTGAGTGTCATTATAGGGTACGACGGCTATGCGGAGATCCCCGAGCGGGGCAGGGCGGCGGTCATCACCGGGTTCGAGCCTGTGGACATACTTGAAGGGATCAGTATGATTCTCTCTCAGATCATCCAGGGCCGGTTCTTGGTTGAAAACCAGTACAGCAGGGCGGTGAAACCTCAAGGGAACACCAAGGCTATGGGGATGCTGGGAGAGGTCTTCATGAGTGTGCCTGCCGAATGGAGAGGGCTAGGTATTATCCAAGACAGCGGACTGGTCTTCAATGATGCCTTTTCCGCGTTCAATGCACTGGCGAGGTTCGATGTGCCCATCATGGAGTCCAACAATATCATGGGATGCATGTGCGGTTCCATCCTGCGCGGTGTGGCAACACCCCACGAATGCCCGCTCTTCAGGCATGCATGCAATCCACAAAACCCTATCGGGCCGTGCATGGTATCCCGCGAGGGGACCTGCTCAACCTATTACAAGTGTCATTAGCAAGAAGGAGGCAAAAGTGGCTACCATCAGTGTTGTGAAACAGGTACTTGATGCGAACGACAGGATTGCGGAAAGTAACCGAGCCCTGTTCGATGAGAAAGGCATATACGTCATCAACCTCATGAGTTCGCCGGGTGCGGGAAAGACCACGCTCGTGGAGAGGACTATCGAGGGGCTTAAAGATAAATACAAGATTGCCGTCATCGAGGGCGATATCCAGGATACCTATGATGCCGAGCGGGTGGCGAAGTTGGGCATCCCTGTCGTACAGATCAACACGGGCGGCGGGTGCCACATTGATGCAAACATGGTGCGCGAGGCCCTGACGGACCTTGCCCTTGACGGTGTGGACCTGCTCATCAATGAGAACGTGGGCAACCTGGTGTGTCCTGCCGAGTTCAAGATAGGCGAGAATGCCAAGATCATGATACTGTCCACCCCGGAGGGCGCGGACAAACCGTCCAAGTACCCGCTCATGTTCCACGAGTCATCCGTTCTTCTTATCAACAAGATGGACCTCATGCCCCATGTGAGCTTTGATTTGAACAAGGCCAAGGCCGATTCATTGAAGTGCAATCCGAACTTAAAGATCTTCGAGGTCTCCTGCAAGACAAATGCTGGGCTTGACTCATGGCTTTCGTGGATCACTGACCAGATCGAGCAGTATAAGCAATCACGTTCGTGACCAGAAGG
>CAYMDG010000130.1:1467-2587 GCA_964388905.1 uncultured Bacteriovoracaceae bacterium | reverse complement strand
GACGTGCAGATCTCCCCTGATATCGGTACATGCAAAGACTGTCTGAAAGAACTCTTCGATCCGTCAGACAGGCGCTATAAATATCCCTTTATCAATTGCACCAATTGCGGGCCAAGGCTCACCATCATCAAGGACATCCCCTATGACCGGCATCGGACCTCCATGGCTGTCTTTCCCTTATGTGCACAGTGCGCCCAAGAGTATGAAGACCCTGCAAACAGGCGTTTCCATGCCGAGCCCAATGCCTGCCCTGTATGCGGGCCAGGCCTGACGCTCCTTGATGGTAAAGGGAAGAATCTCAGGGCTCAAAATGTTTTAGCTGAAACCGCAAAGTTCATCAAGGCCGGTTCTGTACTAGCCATCAAAGGTCTGGGAGGGTTCCACCTGTGTGTGGATGCAACAAATAAAGATGCTGTTCAAAGGCTGAGGGAGCGGAAATACCGCGAAGAAAAGCCGCTTGCCATTATGGTGAGAGACATCAAACAAACCGAAACTATTGCTTATTTATCGCATGAGGAGACAGAGTTGCTCCTGTCACCGTCCCGCCCTATCGTTCTGCTCAAGGCCAGGAAGGATTCACCCATCTCTTTCCAGGTGGCGCCTCATATGAGCACCCTTGGCATCATGCTGCCCTATACCCCGCTCCATCACCTGCTCATGAAGGGGGATTTCACTGCTCTCGTCATGACGAGCGCCAACCGGACAGACGAGCCCATCTGTATAGATAACCGCGAGGCGGTGATACGGCTTGACGGTATAGCCGATGCCTTTGTGGTGCACAACCGCCAGATCGTTGTGCGCTGCGACGATTCGGTGGCCATGGTTGCCGATAACAAGCCGTATTTCCTCAGGCGATCCAGGGGTTATGCCCCTAGACCGTTGCTGCTTGTCGATGTGCTGCCCGATGTCCTTGCCGTTGGTCCGCATCTCAAGTCTACCATCTGTATCGTGAAAGGGAATATGGCTTACCTGAGCCCGCACATCGGAGATCTGGAGACGCCCCTTGCCAGAGATTTCCTGCATGAGACCATCGAGCGTATGCAGCACATCACCCAAAGCGCACCAAAGATCGTGGCGTGCGATATGCATCCGGGGTATTATTCAACCCGTGTAGCCACCA
>CAYMDG010000130.1:0-1367 GCA_964388905.1 uncultured Bacteriovoracaceae bacterium | reverse complement strand
CTTTCCGGAGCATTTCATGCCACACTGATTGCCTCTTTTACAGACATGGCTGGAGTACTGCGGGGGCACACAGGAATCTCTCGCGTAGCCTTATCGGGCGGGTGCTTCCAGAACAGGATCTTGCTTGAAGGGTGCGCTCATGAGCTTGAGCGGAATGGTTTTCAGGTTTTTATCCACCGGAGGGTCCCTGCCAACGACGGGGGTGTGGCCCTGGGCCAGGCAGTGATAGCAGGGGCAAGGATGGCGCATATACTATAGGAGCGGCATAAAGCGAGATAAATAATCGCAGGCTAAAGCCACCCCTACAGCCAGTATTTTAAAGGGGGCACATACCATGACGGAAGACAGGATACTCCTTGAGCACGGCAGCGGGGGGATGCTCATGAATTTTCTTATTCATGATTGCTTCATGCCGGTGTTCAAAAATGAATACCTCGACCAGATGGGGGACAGCGCGGTTGTATCAATCGGGAAGAAGAAGGTCTGCTTCACTACGGATTCCTACGTGGTTGATCCCATCTTCTTTCCCGGCGGCGATATCGGGTCGCTTTCAATCAACGGCACGGTGAATGATATTGCCATGTGCGGCGGTGAGCCGCTCTTTATCAGCGTTGGTTTTATCATTGAAGAAGGTTTTCCCTTAAACGATCTTGAAAGGATCGTTGCTTCCATGGGCAATGCAGCTAAGGCAGCGGGTGTCCGGATAGTTACCGGAGACACCAAGGTGGTGCCGAAGGGTTCGGCCGACAAGATCTTTATCAATACCTCGGGAATCGGGATTGTTGAATATAAGGCTGTCATTGCTGCACGATCCATCAAGAAGGGCGATGTGATCATAGTGAGCGGCACAATCGGCGATCACGGTGCAGCCATCCTGTCCACCAGGGGTGAACTTGGCTTCAGGTCAAACATCTTCTCTGACTGTGCAGCCCTGAACGGCCTGGTCCACGACATCCTGCAAGCAAGCAATCGCGTGCGTTTCATGCGGGATGCCACCAGGGGTGGGCTCGGTGCGGTCCTGGTGGAGGCGGCTTCGGCCGCTGCGCTCACCTTTGAGATCGCCGAGGGTATGATCCCGGTGAGAGACGATGTAAGGGGGCTGTGCGAGATCCTGGGGTTTGACCCCCTCTTCATTGCCAATGAGGGCAAGATGGTGGTTGTCTGTGCAGGGCCTGATGCAGACAGGGTGCTTTCTGTTATGAAGGCCCATCCACTGGGGACCGGCGCTGCCATAATCGGACGTGTTATTGAGACAGGGAGAAGCCGGGTCATTTTGAATACTGTTATCGGCGGATCGAGGGAGCTGGATCTTCCTGAGGGGGAGCTTATACCGCGCATCTGCTGAGACGGGATGGATATTGACCCGG
>CAYMDG010000129.1:0-8905 GCA_964388905.1 uncultured Bacteriovoracaceae bacterium | reverse complement strand
CGCCCCGGGCAAGGGACTCAAAATCGATGCCGTACCCCAGTGAGCGTAGGATATTCACCATGGAGATGCTCCACAAGGGAAACCACTGCCTGCAGGGGTCCATAATTGAAAGGGCCTTGCGTAAGCATTCATAGGTAACAGGAGATGGATCGTATGGCCCGAGATTCTCCTTAACCACCTCCAGAAGCACACAGGAGTATCCAATAAGCGAGAGGTCCTCACGTATCCCCAAATTAGCATTGATCAGGGTTGCCGACTCTATGCGCTGCAGGTCGGAACTGCGACCATGATAGACTTCCAGGGTGACCTCGCAGAAAGGCTCCAGTGTTCCGGGGAACCTTTTCTTGCTGCGGTGTGCGCCCTTGGCGATAGCGGAAATGAGACCCTGTTCCCTGGTCAAAGCGTGCACGATCTTGTCCGATTCCAAAAAATCAGTTGTGTGCAGGATGATGGCCTCGGAAGTGTATCGCGGCATCTTTTGGCCTGTTTATGGTTATGTCAGCTATAGTTCAGCCGGTTCATAAAAAAGGGGCTTGGGGACAAACTCAAATGACTGTGGAGGCATAGGTCTGGGAGAGACTGCTGGTCTTCTGGTCGCCCTGCGGCTCCTGTCCACATCTTTTAAGCGCCACCGCGAAAATGACTACTGCAATCAGCACGACAGCAATGATGATCAGGACAACTGGCATTGCTGATTTATTATGATATGACACCACTTTTGCCTTCTTGTTTTTAAGTTCATGAGAGGCCAGTGTCTCTTCCAGATGCGCCAGGAGTTCCTCCTCATCGAAATGGAACTCTTTGCTGATAACGCGCAGGAACCCCCTCAGAAAAGTCCTGGGCGGGAGCAGGTCAAGCTGGTCTTCCTCGAGAAATATGAGGGTCTGGGCAGAAATTTTCGTCCGTTCCTCAATCTCCTTAAGATCGATGCCCTTGCTTTCCCGTTCCCTCTTGAAATATTCTCCCAAGGTGAGTTTCTCTTCTGACATTGTCTTCTCCTAACTTCCCCCAATATCATGACCCGTACGGCCAGGCAAGGATGAATGCGTCCGGCGAGAATGCAGCATTGACTCTTAGGAATATCTGTGGCTACCCTGGGGGACTTTAAAAATCAGCCGGAGATACAAAGACCATAATGAACATGCTCACTTTGCTTGAATCCATAACCAAACCTGCCAGGTATATCGGGGGTGAAGTAAACCAGGTCATCAAAAAAGATGATGCGGTCAAGGTTCGCTTTGCCCTGGCATTCCCTGATGTCTATGAGATCGGCATGTCACATGCGGGCATCAAGATCCTCTATAACATCCTCAACTCCATGCCCGGCATCTGGGCACAACGTGTCTTTGCGCCCTGGCATGACCTTGCCGAACAGCTTACCCGGCATAATATCTCCCTAGCGAGCCTGGAGGAAGGCAGGCCCATTTCACAATTCGACATCGTAGGATTTTCCCTTTTATATGAGCTCTCCTTTACCACCATGCTCGGCATGCTGAAGATGGCAGGCATCCCTCTTTTTGCAGCCGAGCGCGGCGATGGTGACCCCATAGTAATTGCAGGCGGAACGTTCTATGCAAACCCCACCCCGGTTATGGACTTTCTCGACCTTGTGGTGATTGGCGACGGCGAGGAGATCGTGCAGGAGATGGCAAGGATATGCCTGGCTACAAAAAATCGCAAGGAACGACTTCAGGCCTTTTCCGAGATCCAGGGCGTGTATCTCCCTGGAAATCCCAGGCGGCCTCGTCGCCGGGTGTTGCCGGACCTGGACCTCTATCCCTTCCCGGGCTCACCCGTGCTGCCGCATATCGGAATCGTCCACGACCGCATCGGCGTGGAGGTTGCCAGGGGCTGTACGCGAGGATGCAGGTTCTGCCAGGCAGGCATGATTTACCGTCCCTACCGCGAACGTTCCTATCCATCAGTGTTGGAATCCTACAGAAAAGGCCTTGCAACAACAGGTTGTGACATCGTGGGCATGATGGCCCTTTCCATGACCGACCTGAGCTACATAAACGAGCTCATAGAGTCGGTCCATTGTCCGTCCAGAGAGATATCGGTGAGCATCCCCTCTTTGCGGGTGGAAGGCATCACCCGAACTGTGGCCGACCTCATAGCATCAGTCAAGAAGCCCGGATTCACCATGGCGCCCGAGGCCGCCACCGAGCGTTTGAGGGCGGTGATCAACAAGGGCAACACAGAAGAAGACCTGTTCAGGAGCGCGTCGCTCATCCGGGATCTCGGGTGGAGGTCCCTCAAGCTCTATTTCATGGTTGGCCTCCCTACAGAACAAGGGGCTGACATTGAGGCCATCAGCGAGCTGTCGCACAAGCTTTCCAAGGCCTTCAGAGGAAACCTCACCATCAGCATCTCCTGTTATATTCCAAAGGCCTTTACACCCTTCCAGTGGGAGGGGCAGATTTCGGCTGAGCAGTACCAGGTGGTGGTGAACCTCCTCCAGAAACAACTGCGCCATAGAAGCATCACGTTAAAATGGCATGACTCGAGGCTGTCAACTCTGGAGGGGGTGTTCGCCCGTGGTGATCAAAGGCTTTCGCGCCTTCTGCTTGAGGCGCATCGGGGCGGGGCATATCTGGACGGCTGGGGCGACACCCTGAATATGCATGCATGGGACAAGGCCTTTGCAACTACCGGCATCGATGCGGCATCATATCTTGGGCCAAGGAAAACAGAGCAGGCGCTGCCATGGGACTTCATGGACATGGGCATTGAGAAAGGCTTTCTTCTCGCAGAGCGCATGCGCGCCCATGGCGAAAAATCCACCATCGACTGCAGGGACGGGGACTGCAACAAATGCGGGGTTTGCACAGCAGGGCTAGCTAACATAATAAGGCAAAAACCCGAGCCCATTCACCTTTTCCACGAGAGGTCAGCCCACGGCGCATATTCATATGTAATAGGTCTTTCCAAAGAGGAAGGATTGCGGTTTCTCTCTCCTCGGGAATTCCAGGAGATGCTCAGGAGGGCTATTCGGAGGGCCGGACTCGATGCGATCTACTCCCAGGGCTTCAGCCCCATCATGAAACTCAGCACCACCCCACCAACCTCCTATGGGATCGCATCAAAATGCGAGTTCGTATCCATCGAACTCAAGCACCCCGTAAGTCCCAAAGAGATATCAGAGCGCCTCAATGCAACCCTGCCGGCAGGGTCATCCACCATCTCCTGTGCCGAGGGTAAATTGAAGCAGGTTCGAGCTTATACTTACAGAACCCTCAAATCTTTTAGCCTATCGCTCACACCTGATGCATGCGTAGTGAAGGAGGGCAAATCTTTAAAGGTGGATGATTATCTTGAATATTCTGACCCAACGACCCTACGTCTGGTCTTTAACCAGGGCAGGACCATTTCTCCTGTGCTGCTCCTGGAGAGTTTCTCCCCGGACAAGCTCCGGATGGAAGACATCATCAAGATAGAAACCTTTTTTGTGGAGGATGAATCGCAGGGCAAGGCATCTGATGGCAAAGATCCTCTTTGAGATTTAACCCAGATTTTACGTTTATAAAACGTAAAATCTGATCAATTCAAAACCTCTATCTCGCAGCATTTGCGAAATCCTTGTTCTGTAGCCCCTGAAAGCTAAGAAATTGAGGTTTTGAACTGGCCTATTAAAACAAATCCATTATCAATACGAGTGTTATTCTTAAGGCCAACAGAGATGCATGAAGCAATTGTGTGCACATTCAAACACAAAATACCGGATAACACCTTGATATTCCTTACCTGCGGCCTTATCTAAGATCAGCAGTACTTGTGTAAAAAATCAGGCAGGGGGCATAAGATGGACAATCCATCGGACAAACCCATGAAAATCATAGGCAAAGGTGTTCAGATACAGACTTCGATTAAGAGCTGTCCACATTGTTATCCTGCACAGGCTCAAAAAGAGTACATTGATCCGGTTTGCATGATGCGTACGACAGACAAGGATGCCTATCTCCCTTATGAGTACAATGGGGAACAATATTACTTCTGCCATCCTGGCTGTCTGGAAAAATTCAAGAAAGAGCCGGAGAAGTTTATACCGAACCTGTCAAGACAGACCATAAATCTTACCCCTATGCCCATACAGCCGGCAGAATATGTCGATCCGGTTTGCATGATGCGCACTACCGACAAGGATGCCTACATCTCTCATGAATACAAAGGCTCTACATATTATTTCTGTAATCCCAAGTGCCTAGAGAAGTTCAAAAGGGACCCTCAATTATATATTAACCGCTTGGCAGATCCAAGCCTTTCTGCGATGCCTTCTCCTGTCATGATGCCGGAGTCGGCAACCGGGAAATATACTTGCCCCATGGACCCGGAGATCATCACGGATGGTCCGGGGATCTGTCCCAAGTGCGGTATGGCCCTGGAGCCCATGGCGCCTTCTTTGGAGGAAGAAGAAAACCCGGAATACCTCGATATGAAGAGGCGGTTCTTTTTCGGGCTAGCGCTCACTATCCCCATCATGCTTATCGCAATGAGGCATATGCTGCCGGGGCATCTCTATGAGGGTATTGCAACTGAACAGGCCTTCGTATGGGTTGAGTTCCTGATGGCTACCCCGGTGGTGCTCTGGTGCGGATGGCCGTTCTTTGTTCGCGCCTGGATATCCATAAAAACAAGGAACCTTAACATGTTCACCCTCATCGGCATCGGGGTATTGGTCTCCTTTGGCTATAGCCTTATTGCAACCCTTTTCCCTGATCTCTTTCCGGCAACGCTCAAAGGGAAAGAGGGTACAGTGGGGGTATATTTTGAGGCATCGGCCATGATCGTGACCTTGGTCCTCCTGGGTCAGGTCCTTGAACTGGGGGCACGGTCCCGAACAGGCGATGCCATCAGGGCGCTCTTGAAACTCGCACCTAAAACCGCCAGGATCATACGGGCGGACGGTTACGAAGAGGATATACCCCTGGATATGATCCACCCGGGCGACCTCTTGCGGGTGAGACCCGGCGAGAAAATCCCAACAGACGGTCTCATCATTGAGGGAACAAGCTCGATTGATGAATCCATGATCTCGGGCGAGCCCATACCGGTGGAAAAGACGATGGGCAACAAGGTTGTGGGGGCTACGGTAAACGGGAACGGCTCGTTTGTCATGAAGGCCGAGAAGGTTGGAAGCGAGACATTGTTGTCCCAGATCGTTCGCCTCACCATCGAGGCCGGCAGGAGCAGGGCACCTATCCAACAGCTTGCGGATGTAGTGGCCTCCTATTTTGTCCCTGCAATATTTGCCGTCTCTTTCATCTCCTTCATCATCTGGATGATCTTTGGGCCTGAACCCAGACTTCCTTATGCCATCGTATCGGCTGTATCGGTGCTCATAATTGCCTGCCCATGCGCATTGGGTCTCGCAACACCCATGTCCATCCTCGTTGCTACGGGCAAAGGCGCGCATATGGGCGTGCTGTTCAGGGACGCCGAGGCCATCCAGTCCTTTGAAAAGGTGGATACTGTGGTTGTGGACAAGACAGGGACCCTCACCCAGGGCAAGCCCACACTTCACGCCGTCATACCAAGCGGTGCATTCAATGAGGATAAACTCCTCTTTCTGGCCGCTAGCATTGAAAAGGGCAGCGAGCACCCATTGTCACAGGCCATTGTACAAGCTGCCCTCAGCCGAGGTATCCAAGTTGCCTCTCCTTCGGGTTTCACAGCTCATACAGGGAAAGGTATTGCTGGCTCTGTGGAAAACCACGAGGTCGCATTAGGTAACGATCACCTGCTGCAGGACCTTCATATTGAAGCCGGATGGCTCCAGCCTCAGGCGGAACAGCTATCAAAGCAGGGTGCAACCGTGATGTACATTGCTGTTGACGGGAAGGTGCAAGGGGTAATCGCGGTTTCGGATGCCATTAAGGGAACCTCCAAATCCGCGGTACACATGCTTATCAATGACGGGCTTCACCTGGTCATGCTTACCGGAGACAGAATATCCGCAGCGCAAGCCATAGCAACAGAGCTTGGCATCCGTGATGTCATCGCTGGGGTTTTGCCTACGGAAAAGGTTGATGTGATTAAAAAGCTACAAGGCCAAGGCCGCCAGGTTGCCATGGCCGGCGACGGCATCAATGACGCACCGGCCCTTGCTCAAGCAAACGTGGGCATTGCCATGGGAGGCGGGACGGATATCGCTATTGCAAGCGCACATGTTACCCTTATCAAGGGAGACTTGCGGGCCATTGCCAGGGCACGGCTCCTGAGCAAGGCCACCATGCGCAATATCAAACAGAATCTCTTCTTTGCATTTTTCTATAATATCCTGTGTGTACCCATTGCAGCAGGGATACTCTATCCTTTCTTCGGGATTATCATGTCTCCTATGATAGCAGCAGCAGCCATGAGCTTCAGCTCGGTGTCCGTCATTACCAATGCCATGCGGCTGAAGAACGAAAACTTTTAGGCTAGGATGTCGCAATTGAGTGTATCTTTCAATAGCTGCACAAACAGAGTATAGTCCCTATTATCGCTCATCTCCAAGGACCACTCTACGATGTCTGATTGTAAGACATAGTATACAGCATACAAAATATCATATGTTTGATCAATGCATCATTTTTTTGTTGACCGGACATGCATTAAGTGTCATGAATGCAAGTACAACAAGTGTTGTTCTGACCTCCTTTACGCCAGAAGAGGGGACAAAACATCTCGTGCTTTGTCCTTAAACCTAAACTTCTTCTGGCTATTTTTTTATCTGAAATCCTTCTGCCAGGCTAACAGATTTATCCTGAAGCAGCCAAGAAACCCTTCCATAGGCAGAGACTTCGAGCTTGGATGGAATACATCCGCGTGATACAATACACCCACAAAGGAGTTATCCATGGCTGATTTCGAACTGAAAGGCATCCCTGGCGAGGCTGCAATGGTATTTCAGCCCTTTGCCCAGGAGCTGTTGTCAAAGCTTTCATCAAGCCTCCTGTCACTTTCCGTGACAGGCAGTTGCATTACCGGCGACTTCGTACCTGGTCAGTCTGATATCAATTCAGTACTCGTGCTTACCCAATCGGACCAAAGAGAGCTTGATGTCCTTGCATCCATGTCCAGGTTCAAAAAACGGCGCATCAGGAGCCCGCTCGTTATGACCGAGGATTACATAAGGCGTTCTCTTGATGTCTTCCCCATAGAGTTTCTGGACATAAAACACTTTCACAGGACGATTTATGGCCCCGATCATTTCGAAAAGGTCGCCATCGACAAGGCACAGCTAAGGCTGCAGTGCGAACGCGACCTCAAGGGCAAACTCATCAACCTGCAGCGCGGCTATGTCTCCTGTGGGGGCAAGACAAGAGAAATCAGGGCGCTGCTCCTGGAGGCCCTACCCGGATTTTTCGCATTACTGAGGTCCATGGTGTTCCTTGTCCAGTCGCCAAAGGAGCCTCCTTCGCGAAAGTTAGATGTGCTGAACGAGGCAGAGGCTCTCTATCACATCCCTCTGACCGGACTTCGAGAAATCATTGACTTGAAGGCCGACAAGAGTTTTTTCCTCAATCGCAATCAGATAGTTGACCTTTTCAAAGAGGTCTGCAGGATAACCAATGAACTTTGTGTGGCCACAGATGCACTGGCAGTTTAGGCTTCTTCTCCTTGTATGCATGCTCATTCCTTTAAGTGTCTTCGCGGCACAAGGCCAGCCGGCCTCCTATGTAGTAGACAATGCCGGTGTCATTGAAGAGGGTTCCAGAGTCGCTCTGGCCGGATTACTGCAGGAGTTGGAGCAGAAGACGACCGTTCAGATGATCATCCTTACCGTACCAAGCACCGAAGGGATTCCCATTGAGCAGTACAGCCTTGAACAGGCGGAGAAATGGGGTCTGGGAAAGAAGGGCAAGGACAACGGCCTGCTCATGGTAATCGCAGTCAAGGATAGGAAGTACCGGTTTGAGACCGGGTATGGCCTGGAGCAAATTCTACCCGACAGTATGCTGGGGAGCATCGGCAGATCATATCTTGTCCCGGCATTCAAGGCAGGCGATTATACCAAGGGAACAATGAACACCACCTCTGTCATCGCACGCACCATTGCCGATGCCCAGGGCATAAAACTCAGCGGATTACCGGAAGTGAAGCAATCCGGCAGACGCGCCCATGGTTCTCCCATAGGAGCCTTACTCTTTTTTATCATATTCGTAATCGTTCTCTCTTCCCTTTCCCGCTCCCGGTCCGGGGGCATACTTCCGGCACTTCTCCTGGGTGCTCTCCTTGGAGGAGGCGGACGTGGGGGTTCGGGAGGGTTCGGCAGCTTTGGCGGGGGAGGGTTCGGCTCCTTCGGCGGTGGTGGAGGCGGTGGATTCGGAGGAGGGGGCTCGTCCGGCGGATGGTGAAACTGCATCAAGAGGCCAAACTTTATGAGGCTGCTACCCTTTAGAGGGCGTTTCGTATATATACGCATTCATGCTCGCAGATAGACAGGAGGTTGTATGAGCAAAACGACGCAGGTAATCATCGGGATTGTTGTCTTTATCATCCTCATTACAGGATTGGGCATATCAGGCTTCAACAAGGCCCGCCGCATGAACGAGGCAGTGACGGCCCAGTGGGCACAGGTGGAAAACCAGCTAAAACGGCGGTTTGATCTCATCCCGAACCTCATGGAGACCGTCAAGGGTTTTGCCAACCAGGAAAAATCCATATTCTTAGGGATCGCTGAGGCCAGGAAGGCATACTTCTCAGCCCCTGATGTGGCCTCAAAGGCCAAGGCGGCAGGTGGTTTGGAGCAGGCCCTGTCCAGGTTGCTGCTGCTCCAGGAACGCTACCCGGAACTCAAGTCCAACGAAAATTTCATGAAACTCCAGGATTCCCTCGAGGGGACGGAAAACCGCATCTCGGTGGAGCGCAAGCGTTACAACGACATTGTCCGGGAGCTCAATTCATATGTAAAGACCTTCCC
>CAYMDG010000128.1:7794-8920 GCA_964388905.1 uncultured Bacteriovoracaceae bacterium | reverse complement strand
TGACCACATCTCCCCCTACTGATTGTTGACCCTCCATACCCCCTGTGTTAACAAGATTTCCCATGCAGAATAAGATTAACCACCTTGCCATCATCATGGATGGCAACGGGAGGTGGGCGCAAAGAAGGTCGCTCCCCAGGCTGAAGGGCCATGACATGGGGGCCAGGGCGGCAAAGCGCATCGTTGAGGCTGCCAAAGCCCGCTCGATCAAATACCTCACCCTCTATGCCTTTTCCTCGGAAAACTGGAACAGGCCGAAAGAGGAGATCGAAGGTCTCTTCAAGCTGCTGGAGCGGTTCATCGAAGAGGAGGTCCTTCGCCTGAAGACAAGCGGGGTGTGCATTCATATCATCGGGGATTTGTCACGGTTCTCTGAAAACCTCCAGGACAAGATCAGAATGACACTTGAAGAGACCAGGGACAATACCGAACTGCACCTGGCCATAGCATTGAACTACGGGGGCCGTGATGAGATCATCCGGACAGTGAGGAAACTCCTGGGCCTGGGAAAGTGCCCGGAAGAGATCGATGAACAGATCTTTTCCGACCAGCTGGATACGGCCTTCATGCCGGACCCGGACCTTCTCATCAGGACAGGCGGGGAGTGGCGGGTGAGCAACTTTCTGTTATGGCAGCTGGCCTATTCAGAAATCTATTTCACTGATACCCTCTGGCCTGATTTCGACGAGAAAGCCCTGGATGAGGCAATCCATTGGTTCGATACCAGACAGAGGCGCTTCGGTATGACCGGTGAACAGGTGGAGGGCTCAAAATAGATGAAACGTATCCTAGGGGGACTGATCCTGGTTGTTCTGTTCGCAATCCCGGCCATCTTCGGCCCTGCGTGGGTATTGCTGCTCATCGCCCTGCTTGTGGTACCCATCTGCATGTACGAGCTGTTCCGGGTAGCTATCGCTCCATCCGCTAAGGCGCTTGGCTTTATATCCATGGCTTCATCGGTGCCATTCCTCATCCTTGCCAACAGAGGCGACACTGACGGTTGCTTCCTCACCATTGGTGTCACAAGCGTTATTCTGATGATCACCTCGCTGTTCCTTTTTGAAAAGGACAGGGCCGGGGCCAAAGACCTTGTCTATTCCATTGCCGGCCTGATCTACCCCATGGC
>CAYMDG010000128.1:2807-7694 GCA_964388905.1 uncultured Bacteriovoracaceae bacterium | reverse complement strand
TGTGGCTCCTGGTTCTTCTGTCGGCATGCATCGGTGCACTTGACCTGGCAGGAGACCTCACCGCATCGCTCTTCAAACGGGAGTTCCAGATCAAAGACATGGGAAACCTGATCCCCGGCCATGGAGGCATGCTCGACCGAATGGACGGAATCATCCCTGTAGGGTGTCTGCTCTATTGTATCCTCAAGGTTGCAGTCTGAATGAAAAGGATCGTCGTTCTCGGGTCAACCGGCTCCATCGGGGAGTCAACCCTGGATGTCATCCGTATGCATCCCGGCAGATTCAAGGTCGTGGGGTTGTCTACGGGTTTCAACAACAGGCTCCTTGAAAGCCAGGCTGAAGAATTCGGCGTGAAGGTCCTTGGAGTTTCATCCCCTTCTTTTCCGGTTTCTTCAGGCATGAAAGTCCTTACGGGCGAGTCTTCATCCATAGAGGTTATCAAAAGGGCTGAGCCGGATATCGTGGTGAACGGCATATCAGGTGCCGCCGGTTTCCTTCCTTCCCTGGAGGCGGTAAGGTCCGGGGCAACGCTCGCCCTTGCCAACAAGGAATCGCTGGTCATTGGCGGGGGATTTCTCATTCAAGAGGCAAAAAACTTTAATGTACCCATCATCCCTGTTGATTCTGAGCACTCGGCCGTGTTTCAGTGCCTGAACGGAGAAAGCGGTTCTTCTGTCCGCCGCATCATCCTCACCGCATCAGGCGGCCCTTTCAGAAACAGGCCGGCAGAAACTTTCAAGGATATCACCCCTGAAGAAGCCCTTAAGCACCCCACCTGGTCCATGGGCAAAAGGATAACCGTCGACTCTGCAACCATGATGAACAAAGGCCTGGAGATCATCGAGGCATGCTGGCTCTTTGGTGTGGGCACAGAGAAAATCGACGTGACAATCCACCCTCAGAGCATTGTCCACTCCATGGTTGAATTCATGGACAGGAGCATCAAGGCGCAGTTCTCCCTGCCGGATATGCGCATGGCCATCGCTTATGCCCTTTCCTGGCCTGAGCGCATGGAGCTGCCGCTTGAACCCCTGCGGCTGGCTGAAGCCCTGCACCTGGACTTTCTGCCGCCGGATACGAATAATTTCCCTGCGCTTTCCATAGCCAGGCATGCCATGAGCAGGCCTACCGTGCTGCCCTGCATCATGAACGCTGCCGACGAGGTGGCCGTAGATGCATTCCTTCAAAGGCGGCTCCGTTTTGATGAGATTACGCAGGTGGTAAAAAAGACCATGGACACGCTCACTGATTCCGCGGTAGAAGGACCGCAAGATATCATGACACTTGACAGAAAATCCAGAAAGACTGCAGAGGCATTCATTCCATGATAACAACACTGGCATTCATTATCGTCCTTGGCATCCTGATTTTCTTCCACGAACTCGGCCATTTTCTCATGGCAAAGGCAAGCGGGGTCGGGGTGCTGAAGTTCTCCCTGGGCTTCGGTCCGGCGCTCATCAAAAAGAGGTTCGGTGAGACGGAGTACCAGCTGGCGGCGTTCCCCCTTGGCGGTTATGTCAAGATGCTCGGTGAAGACCCGGATGACAAGGACCAGCTGTCGCACATAGACCCGAAAAAATCCTTCTCCCATAAACCACTTAAGGCCAAGGCGGCCATCGTCTTTGCAGGCCCTTTCTTCAACTTCCTCTTAGCAGTGGTCATCTACACGGTTGTAGCATGGGTGGGGGTGCCCTATCTCCTGCCCGTCGTAGGCGGGGTACAGAAAGACTCACCTGCCGATAAGGCAGGGCTGCTGGCGGGCGACTTGATCCAGACCATCGAGAAGAAACAGGTTTCCGCCTGGGAGGATGTGTCGAAAACGTTGCAGACTGCGGTGCCGGGCAAGGGTGTCGAGATCGAGGTTGTGCGTGACTCCAAGGTGTTCGTGCTCCATGTAACACCTGTTGCAACCAAGGGGAAAAACCTTTTCGGCGAGCAGGTAACAAGACCCATGATCGGGGTCAGTTCCGGTGATAAAACCGCTACAAAGAGATACGGCCCCCTAGAAGGCATCGGCTATGGGTTCGGGCAGTGTTATAAGATCATAGAACTCACCGGCATAGCCTTTGGAAAGATGATCAACGGCAGCATCAGCGCCAAGGAGAGCCTTGGAGGGCCCATCCTGATAGCCCAGGTCTCGGGGCAGACCTTCAGGGCAGGCCTGCTGCCGTTTGTCTCGCTCATAGCCTTCATCAGCATCAACCTTGCCATCATCAATCTGCTGCCCATCCCCGTGCTTGACGGCGGTCACCTGCTGCTCTTCCTCATCGAGGGCATCACGGGCAAACCGGTTGAGGGCAAACCCCGGGAGATAGCCCAGCAGATCGGGCTCTTCATCCTGATCATGCTCATGCTCTTTGCTTTTTACAACGACATCACCCGCATATTCAAATGATGACAACGGTGAATGTCCTGGCCCTGGACACATCCACAAGCTGCCTGTCCGTTGCGCTCATGAGGGACAGGACAACGCTCACCGAGATCAACCTCGCGGTCAAGGTAGGGCATGCAGGCATGATCCTGCCGGTAATCGACGAAGCGCTTTCCAAAAGCTCCATGAAGAAGGATGATATAACGCTCATTGCCGCAGGCACCGGTCCCGGCTCATTCACGGGCCTGCGGATCGGCATTGCAACGGCAAAAGGGCTTGCCCGAGCCATTGGCTGCCCCCTTGCAGGCATACCCACCCTTGATGTCATAGCGCGCTCAGCCCTGCCCTCATCCATGCAGATCATGCCCATTATCGATGCCAAGAAGGGGGAGGTTTACTGCGCATTATATAGTAAGGAGGGCTCACGGCTGACTGATTTCATGAACCTTCGTCCCGAGAGCCTTGCAACCCTGGTCAACGAAGACACCCTGTTCGTGGGCAACGGCTGCGACATGTACCGGGATATTCTTATCAAAGACCTCGGCCCGCTCTACCACGAAGGCCCTGCCCTTCTCTGGTACCCGAGGGCTTCCGTGCTTGCCGGTATTGCGCAGGGCATCCCGGTTGAATGCCTTTCTCAAGATGTTCAGCCGCTGTACATCAGGGCTTCGGATGCAACCCTTTTGCTGGAGAGAAGGGGATAAGAATAAAAAAGGCTTCAACCTTGAAGGTCGAAGCCTCTCCTATGAGAATTACCGGCAATGCCGGTTTTGCTCATGTCAGTAATAATAACTGTTTTCGTTCGGGGTGTTATCCTTGTTCAGGACAAACCCAAGGAATTTTTCTTTTGGTATGAGGTCCAGGGCTTTGTTAATGTCTTCCATGGAAGTCCTTCCTGATTCCACAACCATAATGATGCAATCTACAAACGACGCAAAGGCAATGGCATCAGCCCCCATAAGCACAGGGGGGACATCGAAAATGATATAGCGGTCCTGATACCGGTTCTTAACCTCATCCACCATGGCTTTCATGCGCGGTGACGTAAGAATCTCGGTCGTTTCCTGGACCGTACTGCCTCCGGAAATCAAGGTCATCTTGTCAATGCTGGGCCAGATGATGAGGTCTTTTAAGGGGACATCATTCACAAGATAATCCATCAGTCCCAGATCGCTCTGGATGCCCATGTATTTGTGAACATCCTGCCGGTGCAGATCACAATCAATAAGCAACACCGTGAGGTCGAACGCCCTCGCAAAGGTCAGCGAAAGATTAATTGCAGTCAGGGTTTTGCCTTCACCGGGATGGGCACTCGTTATCATAAGGGTTTTCCAGTTCTTGTTGATTACGGATTTCTGAATCTGGGTTCTCAAGATTTTATATGACCCAAGATATGGTGAATCGGAGAACATGGAAACACAGCGGTTTCTTTCGAGGATATCCTTATCCGGCACCACACATCTTGATTCGGAATATACAGGGGCCTTCACAGAACTCATCCCCGAGATATCCTGAAATGGTTTGTCCGACAGCATGGTGTGCTGACGGGTTAATTTTGCCTTATCTATGGCCTTTTTTATTTTCATTTTCTCATCCCTTCCTACAGATCATATGCCTAATCGTCCAATCAACTTAACCCAGAAGATATCAAGATCCATGATGAAATAGTTGAAGATAATCAGCCCGCAAACCACAACAACAAGAATCCCGACACCTGTCCAAATCCAGATGTTCCTCTTCTTGACGATTTCGCCCTCTAAAACGATGACAGGTATGCTTGCCAGAACAGGAAATGACGTTGCTTCTGTCAGCATACCGGCATGCCGCACCGATGTGTCGGTAAATTCCTTGAAAGAGCCTGCTCCAATACCTGCACCGATTCCCAGGACTAGCCCGATCAATATAATTGCCGCTCGATTTGGTTTATAGGGTATCTCCGGCAATCGGGCCGGATCTATGATGGTAAATCGCTCCCCTTTCTGCTCCTTCTCCAGGCCTTGAGACACCTTTGACTCCATATGCTTTCTCGTAAGATCATCGAATTTTGCCTGTGTGTTATTCCTTTCCATCAAGAGGGCCTTGTACTCCGATTCCACCTGGGGGGAGAGTTCAATGCGTCGCTTATAGTCGCTTAGTCTGGTCCTGAGGTCACGGATTTGTGCATTGACAGTGGCTATTTCGGACTTGGTGCTGGCGAGCTGTGAAGCCAGTGTAATATATGCCGGGTTGTCAGGCCGCTCTTTGCTTTTGCTGCTCGACGATTCCTTTAGCCTTTGTTCAAGCTCTGCGATTTCAGCCTTTGTCTTGATGACATCCGGGTGCTCATCTGAAAACTGATGCTTGAGGTTCACCAACTTGACATTCAATTCATTGATCCTCTGCCGGTCGGTCTGCATGAAATCCTGCGGCGTGCTTGCAAGCTGGGACATCATATAAGCCTCTTTCTCTTTGAGCTGGGATGACTGATTATTCAAGAGGTCAATGTTGCGCTCGATGTCACTGATGCTCTGCATATT
>CAYMDG010000128.1:0-2707 GCA_964388905.1 uncultured Bacteriovoracaceae bacterium | reverse complement strand
TATTGCCATGTCACATTCAAGGAGTAGAGATTCTGCACTGCCCTGCCGTCGTCCTGATTATCCCTGATGAGCGCCAGGCGGTAGGAGGCTTCGAATCTGAGGTCATCGGAGTAATCATAGGTTAATCTCGGCTGTATCCGGACACTTGTTTCATCAATGCCTGATGAGACAAATATTTTCTCATCTCGTTTATACATGAAGTATTCTGCAGTGAAATCTCCGGTGAATTCATAGGTGAATCGAGAGTTGACATTGAACCTTACTGAAGTGTAGTGCGATAACCCGACCTCACCGCTGATGGAACGGTAGTCCTGGTAATAACTGATGGAGGATCTGGTCCTCTCTCCTCGATAGGAAAGAACCACCTGGCCAAGGAACCCGCGGGTTTTTTCCCGCAGTTCGAATAAACCGTACAGTATATTTTTCGTTTGGGAAACCTGGCTGCCCATGTCAGCGGAAAGATCAATCACCTCCGTTATTCTCTTGCTGGCACCTGCCATCAAGGAATAGCTCGTAACCTCAGTGTCCGGATAATCATACAATGCATAACTCGGACTTATCCTCACCGTTGTCTGAGACACGAGGGCATCAAGATTATGGGCCAGGGTAAGCGAGATGTTCTGAATCGTCGAGTCGGAAAATTCCGGGTTGTCGAATGTATCTTTGTCATAGGCATACGAAGTGCCGAACCATGTCTTTTCAGTCAGGGCTGCACTTGCCCCGCACCCATAGTGCTGGCGCTTCCGTGTAGCTGTTCCTAACACAAGGCCTGTTGTTTCGAAATCGCGGTCTATCTGAGAATCTCGTGCATACCTGGCATCGGCAGAAACGTTCATGTTCTGCGTCAGAGAGTAGCCTATGCTTCCCGTATGAAACTGGTCTGTTGAATCGAAGTCATTGTGTTCATGAAACTCGGTTCTCTGAAGCGTGCTCTGCAGGGAGGCGTTCAGACGCTCGGTTCTGTCGGTCAGTCTCAATGAAGGGGCTATGACAGCAACGAGATCATGAACCTTGCCGAAATCATTGGTGTCATAGAATATGTTATCATTGTACTGATCCTTTATGGACAGCTGGGGGATAAGCTTGATCTCGGCGCAGTGCAGTTGCGCGGGCATACAAACCATGGTTGCAAAAAGAACGGTTAAAAAAACTCTCATGGAACAATGATCACATCGCCGCGTTTGAGGGTGATATTCTCTTCGAGATTCTTGCCCTTGATGACATCATTATAGCGGAAGCGGATCAGCTTTGTTCCATTTCCTTCCGTGCGAAAGATCTTGATGTCGTTATTGTCTGCAAAAGGGGTCAGCCCGCCGGCAATTGCAAGTCCCTGAAGTACATTGACTCTGCTGCCCAGCAGGAACCTCCCGGGGTTGTTTACCCTGCCAAGAATATAGATATACGTGCTGTTCATATTCCTTACCGATATCCACAGCACAGGGTCAGGTACATACTTCTTAATGCGTTGCTCAATTTCGGTTTTCAATTCGGCAAGGGTCTTGTCCTCAGCTTTTATAACCCCTATCAGGGGGAATGATATTGTGCCGTCAGGAAGGACAACCACTTCCCTGGTGAGGGATTCATCTTTCCAGATGGAGACCATCAAAACATCCCCAGACCCGATAACGTAATCGGATTGAACCCGAGAGTTCTGCTGCGTATCAGCAGCGAATGCCTGTAAAGAAACAAATGAAAAGAACAAGGTAATTATGAGCAACCGAGAACGTATGTGCATGATAATCCTCCAGTAATCTTATGTCTGACCATGATAAAAACACTGCTCAAACCTTATGGATTGGGTCCTGCCTTTTCTAAAGGCCGCGACCTGAAAAACCGGCAATCAACCCTTTATGGACCTGAGAGTCCTTTGCGCCTCTTCCTTGCCCACGAATCCGTCAGGGGATTTCAGCGCGGCCTCCAGCCTCTCTTTCGCCTTGCTCAGGTCACCATTCTTATAGAAGATCATCCCCAGATGAAAGTTATAGACCGGGTTCAAAGGGTCTTGCTCAAAGGCCTTGCCGATACTCTTGATGGCCTTCTTCATATCCCCGCCCCGGTAAAAAACCCATCCCAAAGTATCATTTACTGCTGCATCATCCCCTTTCAGTGATTGCGCCTTTTTTGCCAGAACCAAAGCCCTGTCAAGATCGGCCTTTGATTTGGGATTCTCTGCCAGGAGAAAGGCCAGGTTGTTTGCCATGGGCCAGAGATCCGGGAATTTCTGCAGGCCCGACTCATAGATATTTCTGGCCTTATCGTACTCCTTGATTTTTTCAAAAAGCGCGCCAAGGGAGAAATACAGCACCGGGTTCTTCGGGGTCTTGATGATGGATTCCTGATACCTTCTTACAATCTCATCCTTCTTCCCCTGGGCAAGATAGATGTTTGTAAGAAGAAAATAAGGTTCGACCCACCCGGGCTGTGCCTGAATGGCTTTCTGTGCATATTCACTTGCCTTTGGGTAGTCTTTCTTCATCAGGAAAATCCGCCCCAATACATTCAAAACCTGGGGATCACCCGCATTTTTCAGCATACGGTCTTCACATAATTTCTGGGCTTCATCCAGCTTGTTTTGTGAAACATATAATCCGGCAAGCATACTGAAGGCCTGGGGAGATTCTGGGTTGAGCGAATAGCCTTGCGCAGCCGTGGATATTGCCTTTTCCCACTGTGTATTCTTCGTATAAAGCTGGGCAAGCTTTGCATA
>CAYMDG010000127.1:6422-8963 GCA_964388905.1 uncultured Bacteriovoracaceae bacterium | reverse complement strand
CCGCCAGATCCTGGGCCTCCTTTCAGAATCGCCCCTGGTGGCCATAGAAGATCTCACAAGGCTCTCTCCCTTCTACGATGCCGACCATGCCTCGGTCTCGGACGAGCTCCTGTGGTTCGGGGAAGGGCAGATGATCCTCAAGCACCTGGAAGGGCTTATGGAGAAAGAGTTGGTGGTCCAAGAAGGTGAATGCTATCGTCTCAGTGACAAATGATCAGTGGCTAGTCACTGGAGGGCACCTCTATTATTTCAAGTAATCGAGCATAACAGTGTGAATGTCACCCCCGCTAAAGGGGCAGGCCAGAAGGCTTTGAAAAGACTGGATTCCCGCTTCCGCGGGAATGACATCAGGGGGTGGAATCCGTCATTCTCTTTCAAGAATATCCGTTGCGAGAAGTACCCTAAAATATAAATCTTCTCCACGCAACATTCAGCACGATCCCGATGCAGATCATGTTGATTATCATGAAAGACCCGCCATAGCTGATGAAGGGGAGCGGCACACCGACTACGGGGAAGATGCCGATGGCCATGGAAATGTTGATGAACACATGCAGGGTGAAATAGGTGGCGATGCCGAAGCACAACAGCGCCCCGAAACGGTCCTTGGCCTTGAACCCCACATTTATGATCTTTGTGATGAGCAGCATGTAAAGGACTATGAGCACCCCGGAACCCAGAAAACCCCACTCCTCGGCGACCACGGAGAAGATGAAGTCGGTGTGATGCTCGGGCAGGAACTTCAGCTGGGTCTGGGTGCCGTGGAGGAACCCCTTGCCCAGGAGCCCTCCCGACCCAACGGCGATCTTCGACTGGATGGCATGGTAGCCGCTGCCCAAAGGGTCGCGCGAGGGGTCAAGGAATGTGAATATCCGCTGTCTCTGGTATTCTTTCAGAGAAAACCACAGAAAAGGCAATGCAGCACAAAAGAGCCCTCCCAGGGTGAGTATTGTGGATCGCCTGATCCCAAGCATGAAGAACATGGCTATGGCGATGAATGCGACTATCGCTGCCGTTCCGAGGTCAGGCTCCAGGAGGATCAGCACAACCGGTATGCAGATGACAATTGCTGGAAAAAAAAGTTCCCTGATGCCGTGAAGCAGGATATGCTTATTCTTCTCAGACCAGTATGCCATCCAGATTATCACAAAGATCTTGGCGATCTCGGACGGCTGCATGCGCAGCGGCCCCATGACAATCCAGCGCTTGGCGCCGGAAATCTCCCTGCCTATCACGAATACGAGCAGCAGCGTTGTCACCACCAAGGCGTAGAAGGGCCAGGCCGAATACATGAGTGTCCGGTAATCCACCAGAAAGGCGATTGCCAGAAAGACCATTCCGATACAGATCCACAGCATCTGCCTGGCAAGGATGGCACTGCCCACGGCCGTTGTAGAGCTGTAGACGCACAGCAGCCCAATGGCCATGAGGCAGACTACGGTCAGAAGGATGCCCCAGTCAAGAATCTCAGTCAGTTTTGCGTATCTGCTCACGCGAGGCCTCTTTCTTCAGGTAATACCCCTGGATAACGGCTTTAACAATGGGCGCGCATACGGAACCTCCATGCCCTCCGTGCTCCAGCAGGGCCACGACAATGATCTCGGGATTCTCAACAGGCGAGAATCCGAAAAACCAGGCATGGTCACGCAAATGATACGGGATATCCGATTCATCGGGCCTTTTGGACACATATCCCCTGGCTACCTGGGCCGTACCGGTCTTTCCTCCGATGGATAATCCGGCTTCAAATATACCATGGGCTGTTCCATGCGCATTCTCTACCGCCCCCTTCATTCCGGCCTTTAGGTATTCGAGCTGGGACCTTGGGATGGCCATGTCTCTTTCCAGCACAGGATCACCTGATGCAAGGATCTTGGGCGTATAAACCTTCCCTCCGTTGAGAATCGCACTCATGACCTTGGCGACCTGCAGCGGGGTGACCATGGTAAAACCCTGGCCGATGGCGGCAATGACGTCTTCACCCGGGTGCCAGGGCTGGCCGAATCTTTTCCGTTTCCATTTCTTCGTAGGCATAAGCCCGGACAGTTCATCAGGCAACGCAATGCCGGTCTTATTGCCCAGGCCCAGCAGAGTTCCCGTTGCTGCGATATTATCAATACCCAATGCCCTTCCAAGTGTATAGAAGTATACATCGCAGGACTGGGTGATGGCGCCCACCAGGTCAAGACTGCCATGCCCTCTTGCCTGCCAGCACCTGAAAACTACATTGCCGATCTTGAAACTTCCGGGGCAGTACACCCGGGCAGTGGGATCGAGAACACCGGCCTGGAAGCCTGCCAGGGCAACCACGATCTTCATGATGGACCCTGGAGGGTAAGCTCCCCGCATGGATCTGTTCTCCAGTGGGTGCATAGGGTCATTGATGATCTGCTTCCACTGCAGGGCCGTCATGGATGTGGCAAAGATGGCAGGGTCATATCCGGGGGTGCTCTCCATGACAAGGACCTCACCGGTAGAAGGCACCATGGCCACTACCGCGCCTGCCTTCTCACCCAGGGCCTGTGCCGCTATGGCCTGAAG
>CAYMDG010000127.1:2388-6322 GCA_964388905.1 uncultured Bacteriovoracaceae bacterium | reverse complement strand
GGGTCATAGGGTTTCCCCTTCTTTCCTTGCCGGATAAGCTGCTGGATCTCAAGGGGCGCCTTGTTCAGGAACGGGGCAAGACGAACGGAAATATCCTGCGGATCGGCGATGTCCTCGGGCAGCACCATAACATTATATGCAGGCCTGTTGTCGGCAAGTACCGCCCCTGCCCTGTCCATGATCTTTCCCCTCGGGGCTGATACCGCAATGATGCGGACGCGGTTATTCTCCGAGAGACCCTTGTAATACGTCCCGTCAATGATCTGCATCACAAACAGCCGTATGATCAGGATGCCGAGCAAGGTGAACACGAAGATCAAAAGATACAAAGAGCTCTTCTTGAGATCATCTTCCAGATGAGGGCTCGTGATGTTAGGCTTCATATGCCTTCTTCAAACTACCTACAAGGGCAACCATAAGAGGACTTGAAAGGCCTGTAAGCACCCCGCCGACGGCCATCAAGACAAGCTCGGCCTGGCTCAGGCTCAGATCCAGAGAGATAGCCAGCCCACAGGCAACCAGGATGGAAAGGACACCGGCAAGGACAAGCTGGGTAAGGACATTCTCCATATAGATGATACCTTTGAGCAGGCAGACCACCAAGAAGATGCCCAGATATATCATGGGAATCAGGCCCGGCCTGGCCCCTGAAAAGGCCTGGAGAAACAGCGATGTTACCAGGACAAAGGCCAGCCCCTGGGAAAAGCCCAGATGGATCATGACACCGATGATCATGCCTATGAAGAGATCCACACGGAGCCCATTCCATATTCCCGGGACAAAGACGGTCTCGAAAAAAACGGCCAGAAAGATTATGCCGGCCAGACTAATTTGCGTTCGCAGCATGGAAGCCTACTCCGAATAAGCCTTCAATCTTGGACATCTCCACGCACGGTTTGACCATGATTCTGATAAAGATCTTGTTGGGGTCATGCCTGATCCCGGCTATACGGCCGACTTTCAGGCCCTTGGGAAAGATGCCTTCCATTCCGGAGGTGACCACCATGTTCCCTACCTGCACCAGTTCGGTATTTCGAACATATTCCAGGCTGAGCATGTTGGCGCCCATACCCCTTACAATGCCCTTTACGCGGCTCTCCTCGATAATGACAGGGACTGCGCTGATGGGGTCGGTGATAAGCAGCACCTGGCTTGTGTGAGGGGAGACCGAGATCACCCTGCCCATGAGACCCTGGGGTGACACCACCGGCATGTTCATAAAAAAGCCGCTGGTTCTGCCCCGGTCGATCACTACGGTCTTGAACACGTTTGTAATGTCCTGGGAGAGGAGTCGTGCCGGGAACAGCTGAAAATCGGAATGCTCGCCCTTGAAATCCAGCATGGTCCGCAGCCGTTCATTCTCGCTCTTGAGTTCCTGGACGGTCATACACTTCACCCGAGCCTGATCAAGTGCCTTCTTTATCTCTTTGTTCTCAGAGCGGACGCCCACCAGGAATATGTAGTCGCTCCAGATGTTTTGTATGAAGTGAAAGGGCGCTGTGACGACCTTCTCGAAGACAAAGAATGCCTCGCGTATGGGACTTAATCCCGACGAAATGGCGCGGTACTGGCCCAGAGAAAGCAACACGATCACCACCACAGCTGCAACGGAGGTGAATATTATCTTGCTCGTGTTGCCCTGTCCCATTAACTCGAGATTGTGACATCCCTTAAGAGTTCGATGTCATCCAGGAGCTTGCCTGCCCCCCGGGCAACCGTGGAGAGCGGGTCTTCGGCAATGATGACGGGCAGGCCCGTTTCCTCGCGTATGAGCTTGTCGAGGTTCTTGAACAGCGCGCCACCCCCGGTGAGCACGATGCCCCTGTCCACGATGTCTGCTGCCAGCTCGGGCGGGGTCTGCTCCAGGGCGACACGCACGGCATCGATGATGGTCCTCACGGGTCCCTGGCACGCCTTGCGTATCTCTTCAGAACTGATGGTGAATATCTTGGGGATTCCGTCCACAAGGTCTCTACCCTTGACCTCGATGGTCTTTTCCACATCGTCGGACGCTGCAGAGCCGATCATTATCTTTATGATCTCAGCGGTGCGCTCGCCGATCAACAGGTTGTACTCTCGCTTGATATACTGCATGATTGCCTGGTCTATCTTGTCTCCTGCAACCCGCACACTGTTGGTATAAACAATGCCCGACAGAGAGATCACCGCCACCTCGGTAGTACCTCCGCCGATGTCGACGATCATGGAACTGATGGGCTCGGTTACGGGCAGCCCCGCACCGATGGCCGCGGCCATGGGCTCTGCCACGATAAAAACCTCCCGGGCTCCAGCCGCCTCGGCCGACTCCTTGACCGCCCTCTTTTCCACCTGGGTAATACCGGAAGGGACACAGATGATCACCCTTGGACGCACAAAGAGCCGCCTCTGGTGCACCCTGGTTATGAAATACTTCAGCATGGCCTCGGTGGCCTCGAAGTCGGCAATGACACCGTCCTTCATGGGCCTGATGGCCTGGATGTTTTCCGGTGTCCTGCCCAGCATCTTTTTGGCGTCGGTGCCGACGGCCACGATCCGGTTGATACCTCCATGCTCCCTCTTTACCGCTACCACCGAGGGCTCCGAAAGCACGATCCCCTTGTCCCTCACATAGACCAGGGTGTTGGCAGTGCCCAGGTCGATGGCGAGATCATTCGAGAACAGGCCTGAGATCCATTCCAAGACCATATGATTCTTCTCCTTTCACACATGAGGATCGTTTGCACACGCCCTCTTAACAAAAGCGACCGCCTTTTACAAGGGCTTCAGGAGGGAAAAATTCAGCCTTCTGCAGGAGAGGCCCCGATGCCTTATCTTTTACCCGCACAATCTGATGAGTTCGCATGGGCACTCATCAGATTGTGCGGGCCAAGAAAAAAGTATCTTCACCTTCCCCCGAACCGCTGAAACTTTCCCTCATGAGGACCGCTACGGTTGCGAAAATCCCATCTTTATGGTAGCAAAGCACCTCAATGGAAACCACTTGTAGCATAATCCTTGCAGCCGGGAAAGGTACGAGATTGAAATCCGAGTATCCCAAGGTCCTGCACGAGGTTCTGGGATATCCCCTGATCTACTATTCCCTTTGCCTGGCAGAAGGCATCTCCACGAGTGTGATCGCGGTGGTGGGCCATGGAAGGGACATGGTCATACGCTACCTTGAGTCCTTCCATGTCAAAACAGTGGTCCAGGAACCCCAGCTGGGAACAGGCCACGCCATCCTCATGGCAAAGGATGCCCTGCAACAGGCGCATGCCACTCACATACTCATCCTGCCGGGCGACATGCCGCTCATCCGCAAGGAATCCCTGAAAGGCCTCGTGGATGCCTACCACAGCGCCGGCGCAGACATGGGCGTCCTCACGGCGAGAATCGCGGACCCAACCGGCTACGGCAGGATCGTCCGCGACAGGAAAGGCAATCTCAAATGCATTGTGGAACACAACGATGCAACGGGTAAACAGCTCAAGATAGATGAAATCAACACCGGAGTATACGTCATCAACAAGGAATTCCTGCTCTCGTCGGTGAAAAAGATCTGCCCGGACAACACCAAGGGCGAGTTCTATCTGACAGACGTCGTGGCCATGGCCCCCAAGGTGGTGTCCTTCACGGCAACGGACCCCAACGAGGCGCATGGGATCAATTCCAGGGGCCAGCTCACCTTTGCCCAGGAAAGGATGCAGCAGCGCATCAACACCGCACTCATGGAATCAGGGGTGACACTCCAGGACCCGTCAACCATATGGATCAGCCCGGCAGTCAAGATGGCGCATGATGTGGAGATCTGGCCTCATTGCCATATCATGGGGAAATGCCGGATCGGAGAAGGCGTGAAGATCATGCCGGGCGCCTGGATAAAGGACAGCACCATCGCAGAGAGAACAACCATAGGCATGGGCAGCATGATCGAGGGCAAAAAGATCAAAGCTGGCAG
>CAYMDG010000127.1:0-2288 GCA_964388905.1 uncultured Bacteriovoracaceae bacterium | reverse complement strand
GGGCTTCGCAAGCATCCAATTGACTTTCTTTCAGGGCGCGCCTACATAAAGGACATGGACTGGCTCAAGAATATCTTCAGGAACAACATCGATGAGTCCGATGACTTGCAGGTGGAGGAAATCCATGAGGTCATGCCCGTGCTCCCGCTCAAGGATGCAATCCTGCTTCCGGGCGCCGTGCTCCCGCTCATTGTAACCAACCCCACCTCGGCAGCACTCATCAAGGAATTTCACAGCACGAACAGCTCCATCGTGGCCGTGGGCATGCGCAAGCCCCACGAGCCCATTCCGGCGGTGTGGGAAAACCTCTACCGGATCGGTTGCGTGGCAAAGATTACCAAGGTTACCTCAGTCAAGGCAGGCGAACTCTCCATCATGATCAGGGGCATCCAGAAGGTGTTCCTTGAGGAAAAAATTGCAGACAACCCCTACATGAAGGTCCGCGTCACCCACCTCACAGAAGAAGACACGCCGGGCACGCAGGTCTATGCCATGGCGCTGTCCACCAGAGAGATCCTGACCCAGCTCGCACGCATGTCCTACCAGAATATGGACTCCGTGCTCACAAACCTCGCCAAGATCAAAGACCCGCTCATGCTGCTCTCCACTACAGCCACAAACCTGCCCATCCCTATTGCCAACAAGCAGAAGATCCTTGAAGAAGATGGCTTCGAGAAAAAATTCGCCATTTTATATGAGAGCCTGCGGGAAGAGCTCAACATCTTGGAGATCTCCTCGAAGATCACGGAAAAGGCCAAGGGCGAGATCAACAATGCCCAGAGGGAATACTATCTCAGGCAGCAGCTCAAGGCCATCAAGAAGGAACTGGGCGAAGCAGGTAACGACGTCGAGGATGAAATGGAGGAGCTTCGGGGTGAGATCGAGGCCAAGAACCTGCCCGAAGAGGTCAGGACCGAGGTGGACAAGGACCTCAAGCGCATCTCCCGGATGCAGCCCTCATCTTCGGAATATGTCACTATCCGCACATACCTTGACTGGATACTGGACCTGCCCTGGCATGAAGGGTCGCAAGACAACCTGGAAATCGGGAATGTGGAGCAGATACTGGACGAAGATCATTTCGATTTGAAGAAACCCAAGAAGAGGATCGTGGAATACCTTTCGGTCAAGAAACTGAAAAAAGACCTCAAGGGCCCGATCCTGTGCTTCGTAGGGCCTCCGGGAGTGGGCAAGACCTCCCTTGGCAAGTCCATCGCCAGGGCCATGGGGAGAAAGTTCGTACGCATCTCCTTGGGGGGCGTGCGTGACGAGGCCGAGATCAGGGGCCACCGGAGGACCTATATCGGCGCTTTACCCGGCCGCATCATCAACGGCATCAAGACTGCGGGCACCGTGAACCCGGTGTTCATGCTTGACGAGATCGACAAGCTCACCCGCGACATCCACGGCGACCCGGCATCCGCACTCCTGGAGGCCTTGGACCCCGAGCAGAACAACCATTTTGTAGACCACTACCTGAACGTCCCCTACGACCTCTCCAAGGTGTTCTTCATCACCACGGCCAACGTGATCGACACCATACCTGCTGCCCTGAAGGACCGCATGGAGATCGTGGAGATAGAGGGATACACCCATGAGGACAAGATCGCCATTGCAAAGAATTACCTCCTCCCCCGGGAGATAGAGGCCAACGGACTTACCGGCAGTCGTATCGATTTCCATGACGAGGCCATCGGCCACATTATCCGCCACTACACAAGGGAATCGGGCGTGAGGAACCTCCAGCGCGAGATAGCATCCGCCTTGCGGATGATCGCATTCCAGGTGGCAAAAGGCTCCACCGAAGATTTTATCATAGACTGCGCCTTCATTGAAAAGGCCCTGGGTCCCGTGCGCTTTTTACCCGAAGCCAAACAGCGCATACGCATCCCCGGCATCGCTACGGGGCTTGCCTGGACGCCTTTCGGGGGCGAGATCCTGTTCGTGGAATCGGCCCTGGTGGAAGGAAAGGAAGAGATGATCCTAACCGGTCAGATGGGCGACGTCATGAAGGAATCCGCCAGGCTTGGTTTGAGTATCATAAAGGGCATGGGGTGCTCCATTGAAAAGGACCACTGCATCCATATCCACGTGCCGGCAGGGGCCATCCCAAAGGACGGGCCGTCCGCCGGGGTAACCCTGGTCACCTCCATCATCTCGCTCCTTACCAACAAGGTAGTGCGCGAAGACCTTGCCATGACCGGCGAGATCACTCTGCGCGGTGTAGTCCTGCCCGTCGGCGGCATAAAAGAGAAGGTGCTTGCTGCACGCAGGGCCGGGTTCACCAC
>CAYMDG010000126.1:0-8968 GCA_964388905.1 uncultured Bacteriovoracaceae bacterium | reverse complement strand
AGAGGGTGGCAGGACCGTTGCATCCGGCGTCATCGTTAAGATCATCGCAGATTAAGGGTAGACATCCATGAGAGATATCATTACGATGGCGTGTTCCGATTGCAAGAGACGTAATTATATGTCCACACGAAACAAGAAGAAGACTACGGACAAGTTGGAGTTGAAGAAGTACTGTCCTTCTTGCAGGATTCATACACTCCACAAAGAGACGAAGTAAAAATAAATGCAGGCCAGTAGCTCTAATTGGTAGAGCGCCGGACTCCAAATCCGGATGCTGGGGGTTCGAGTCCCTCCTGGCCTGCCAATTGAGTTGGTAAGGAAGGTATGGAAAACGATAAAGTAGCGGTGATCATGACGGTCAAACAGTTCTTCAAGGAGATCAAGTCCGAATTGAAGAAGGTCACCTGGTCCGGCAGGAAACAGGTCATGAGCGGGACAATTGCAGTGATTATCTTGAGCATAATCATATCGGTTTTCCTCTCGGTTATCGACGCAGGCCTGTCCCAGGTGGTCAAGCTCTTATTGGGGCTCGGGTAAAGAACATGGGCGAGCAGTTGGAACACAAGTGGTACGTGGTACACACCCACTCCAATTACGAGAACAAGGCGAAACTGTCCCTTGAGGAACGCATAAAGGCTTACGATTGCGAGGATTATTTTTCCGGCATCCTCGTACCCTCGGAGCAGATCAAGAAGTCGACTGCCCCGGGCAAGAAGAAGACCTCGGCCAGGAAGTACTTCCCCGGGTATATTCTGGTCAGGATGGCCCTGACCGACAAGACCTGGCATGTGGTCATGAGTACGCCCAAGGTAACAGGCTTCGTAGGCGGGAGGATCACCCCGTCCACCATCCCGGACTCGGAGGTGGAGACGTTAAGATCTCAGCTCGAAGAAGGCATGGAGTCGCAGACCTTGCGGTGTGAATTTTCCGTTGGGGACCAGGTGATCGTCAATGAAGGACCGTTCCAGAACTTCAGCGGTGTCGTGGATGACTGCAAGCCCGACAAGGGCAAGGTACGTGTGCTCGTGAGTATATTCGGACGTTCGACGCCCGTGGAGCTCAGTTTCGACCAGATAACCAAGAAATAGACCTTTAGAGGTAACATATGGCAAAGAAACTACTGGCAAAGATTAAGATTCATATTCCCGCAGGCGAGGCCAAGCCGTCGCCTCCCGTAGGACCTGCACTGGGTCAGCACGGGGTGAACATTATGGAGTTCTGCAAGGCATTCAATGCAGCCACGGATAAGCAGCGCGGGTACAAGATTCCCGTGGAGATCTCGGTTTTTGCAGATCGTTCGTTTAGCTTTATCACCAAGAGCCCCCCGGCTTCAACACTGCTTATCAAGGCTGCGGGAATCGAGAAGGGATCAGCTGTCCCCAACAAGGACATGGTGGGTAAAGTCACCAGAGGCCAGTTGATCGAAATCGCGAAACAGAAGATGAATGACCTCAATGCGCAAGACATGGACAATGCCGTCAACATCATTGCCGGCACTGCCCGCAGCATGGGAATAGAGATTGTTGACTGAAGGAGATGCACGCTATGGCGAGGTGTGGTAAGAAATTTGCTGAGGCTAGAAACAAGGTAGACCCTCAGAAGAAATACGTACTGACCGACGCAGTTACCCTGGTGATCGACAGTGCCTTTGCCAAGTTTGACGAGAGTGTCGATGTGGCATTAAGGCTTGGTGTCGACCCAAGGCATGCTGATCAGATGGTGAGAGGCTCTGTGGTTCTTCCGCATGGTACGGGAAAGACCACCCGTGTCCTTGTATTCGCCAAGGGCGAGAAGGAAAAAGAGGCCATGGATGCCGGAGCGGACCATGTGGGGGCCGAGGACATCGCCGAGAAGATACAGGGCGGCTGGCTCGATTTCGACAAGGTCATCGCTACGCCTGACATGATGGGCACTGTGGGCAAGCTGGGAAAGGTTTTAGGCCCTCGCGGCATGATGCCGAACCCCAAGCTGGGCACCGTCACCTTTGACGTGGCCAAGGCCGTGAGTGACATGAAGGCGGGCAGGGTGGACTTTCGTGTCGACAAGGTGGGCATCGTTCACTGTAGCGTGGGCAAGGTATCATTCGGCCTGGATAAGCTCCTTGACAACCTGAAGGTCCTGCTTGAGATGATCATGAAACTCAAACCGTCCGGTTCCAAGGGGACATATGTCAAGGGCGTGGCCGTATCTTCCACCATGGGTCCGGGCGTGAGGATTGATCCGTCCGAGATTTCGAGCTTTATAAAGTAAATAAGTCCTGGTCAAAGACAGCGGGGGCGCACAGTAACTGTGTGCTTAATTTTCCCGCCGAGATCCGGGTATCTCATAGGCACCCTTTGACGGGATTAATCTAAAAAAGAAAGGGGTGAGGTGTTTATTGAAAAGGGATGGAAAAGAACAGTTAGTGCAGATACTGCACGCTGAGCTTGAAAAATCGCAGGCGGTCTTCGTAACCGATTACATGGGGCTGACCGTTGAAAGGATTACCAAGCTCAGGAGAGAGATTAAAGGCGTAGGAGGTTCCTACCAGGTTGTAAAGAATACCCTTCTCAGAAGGGCAACCGAAGGAACGCCTGCAAAGGTCATTGAGAAGTTTTTCGTCGGGCCCACGGCCATCGCCATTGCAAAAACCGATGCAGTGGGCGTTGCCAAGGCGCTGGTGAACTTCGCCAAAGACAACGAAAAATTTGAGATCCAGGCAGGTATGCTGGGGAACCGTGCTATTACCGCAGCAGATATCCAGGAACTCTCAAAGATGCCGTCCAGGGAAGTGCTGCTGGCTAGGATGCTCAGCTCCATGAACGCTCCGGTTTCCAATTTTGTGGGCGTTCTGTCGGCTGTTGTCTCCCAGTTGGTTCATGTGCTGAAAGCAATTGAAAACAAAAAGAGTCAAGGAGAGTAGAAATGTCACAGATCACACGTGAAGACGTTATAAAATTTATAGAGAACATGACCGTTCTCGAGTTGTCCGAATTCGTCAAGGAGCTTGAAGAGAAGTTTGGTGTTTCAGCTGCCGCTCCCGTAGCCATGATGGCCATGCCGGGTGCAGCAGCGCCGGTTGAAGCAGCCGAAGAGAAGACCACCTTTGATGTGGTTCTCAAGGATGTCGGTCCGCAGAAGATACAGGTGATCAAGGTTGTGCGTGCACTCACAGACCTGGGGCTCAAAGAGGCCAAGGATGCGGTTGAGGGAGCTCCCAAGACAATAAAGGAGGGTATCTCCAAAGAAGACGCGGAAGACGCCAAAAAGAAGCTTGAGGAAGTAGGCGCTGTCGTAGAGATTAAGTAACTTTAAAGATATATCGGACACCGAGAAGCAGGGGGGAAGGCGCCGCCTGTCCCCCTTTCTTGCCTAGTGTAGGAATCACAACTCACTAAAAGAGGAAGACCCAAAAGATGATAGAAAGCATCCTTTTAAATCCCCAATTGAGGCGGAAAAACTTCGGAAAGAGACAAACCGTTCTGGACATCCCCGATCTGGTTGAACTTCCGAAGACCTCCTACGCAGCATTTCTGCAAAAGGATGTCCCGCCGGAAAAAAGGAAGATGGCAGGTCTTCAGCAGGTGTTCAAATCCGTATTCCCCATAAAGGATTTCAATGAGGACGCCTCTTTGGAATTCGTGGAATACCGCCTGGGTGAATCCAAGTATGACATGGACGAGTGCCTCCAGAAAGGACTGACATACTCCGCCCCGGTGAATCTGAAGGTGCGGCTTGTTGTCTACGACCGAGATGAAGAAACCGGCACGCAGAGCATCAGGGACATCAAGGAGCAGGAAGTCTACTTCGGTGAGATCCCGCTCATGACCCCGAGCTCCACCTTTATCATTAACGGCACGGAGCGCGTCATTGTAAGTCAGCTCCACCGCTCCCCGGGTATCTTCTTTGACAAGACCACGGCACGGGCAGCAACGGGCGGCCGCGTCCTCTACTCGGCAAGGATCATCCCTGCGCGGGGTTCCTGGCTTGACCTGGACTTTGACGCCAAGACCATCCTCTATCTGAGGATCGACCGCCGCAGAAAGATGCCGGTCACCACGCTCATGAAGGCCATGGGATTTTCCAATCAGGACGTGCTGGCCATATACTACCCCAAGGAGCGGTATACCTTCGAAGGTGAGGCGGTCCACAAGCACATCGATATGGAAAGCCTCATTGGCCTGAAGGTGGACTTCGACATCAAGCTCCTGGGCTCTGATGAGGTGGTGGTAAAGGCAGGCCGGAAGGTCTCGGCAAAGACTGCCGCTAAATATAAGAACAAGGTCTTCGAGCCCATTGTCATGGAAGAGAGCGACCTGTTCGGCAAGATCCTGGCTGAAGATATAGTGAATATGGAAACCGGCGAGATCATTGTGGACGCCAACGAGGAGATCACCGAGGAACTCCTGGAGAAACTCCATGAGCACGGGATTACAGAGATCAAGGCCATCTATTTCGATGAGATGAACTACAGCAGTTCTCTGAGCAAGACACTGGCGCTGGACAGGGTTGACACACCCGAAGAGGCGCTCATTGAAATATATCGCCGCCTGCGTCCCTCTAATCCGCCCACTCTCGAGATCGCAACCCATTTCTTTGACAATCTGTTCTTCAACCCTTCCTATTATGATCTCTCCCGGGTGGGCAGGATGAAGATCAACCAGAAGCTCTCTATCAGCGAGGAAGAGGCATCTCTTGACTTTACCGTGCTCCGCAAGGAGGACATACTTTTCACCGTGAAGTACCTCCTGCAGCTCAGAGACGGCATGGCCGGAAGGACCGTGGACGATATCGACCATATGTCCAACCGCCGGGTGCGCTCCGTAGGCGAACTTTTGGAGAACCAGTACCGCATCGGCCTGGTGCGCATGGAGCGCGCCATCAAGGAGCGCATGAGCCTCCAGGACGTTGAGACCATGATGCCCAACAACCTTATCAACCCCAAGCCCGTCTCGGCCGTGATCCGCGAATTCTTCGGCTCCGGCCAGCTGAGCCAGTTCATGGACCAGACCAACCCGTTGTCCGCCATCACCCACAAGCGCAGGCTTTCGGCCTTGGGCCCCGGCGGCCTCACCAGGGAGCGGGCCGTATTCGAGGTGCGAGACGTGCATCCCTCGCATTACGGCCGCGTATGCCCCATCGAGACCCCTGAAGGCCCGAACATCGGCCTCATCGTGTCCCTTTCCACCTACGGTCGCGTGAACGAGTTCGGATTTATCGAGACACCTTATTATATAGTAAAGAACGGAGTGGTAACGGACGAAATCCGCTACTTGAGCGCCATCGCAGAAGATGAGCAGGTAATCGTCCAGGCCACCGAGCCGCTTGATGAGGATTCCAAGATCATTGCAGATCTGGTGCGGGTAAGGGTCCGCAACGGTCAGTACAGCATCGTATCACGCTCCCAGGTCACCTTTATGGATGTGGCGACCAACCAGCTCTTTAGCGTTTCTGCAAACCTTATCCCGTTTCTGGAACACGACGATGCCAACCGCGCACTCATGGGTTCCAACATGCAGCGTCAGGCAGTGCCGTTGCTCTTCTCCATGCCCCCGGTGGTGGGGACAGGAATGGAACAGCTCGTGGCAAGGGACTCGGGTGTGTGCGTGGTTGCCCACAGGCCGGGGACAGTACAGGATGTGGACTCTCAGCGTATCGTTCTCAAGGCCGACTCCATGGGCAAGGACCGCGAAGACACCGGCATCGACATCTACCGGCTCACCAAGTTCAAACGCGCCAACCAGAACACATCATTCAATCAGAAGCCTATCGTCCACAAGGGCCAGCACGTGGCCAGGAACGAGATCATCGCCGACGGGCCCGCTACCAGAAGCGGCGAGCTGGCGCTCGGCAGGAACCTCATCGTGGCCTTTATGCCATGGGGCGGCTATAATTATGAAGACGCCATTCTTATCAGTGAACGCGTGGTCAAAGAAGACTTCTACACCTCGGTGCATATCGAAGAATTCGAGGTCATGGCACGTGACGTCAAGCTGGGCTGCGAAGAGATCACCCGTGACATCCCCAATGCCGGCGAAGAGGCACTCAAAGACCTCGACGACTCGGGCATCATCCGCATCGGCGCCGAGGTAAAACCAGGGTTTATCCTTGTGGGCAAGGTCACCCCCAAGGGTGAAACCCAGCTTTCGCCCGAGGAGAAGCTGCTCCGCGCCATTTTCGGTGAGAAGGCAAGCGAGGTGAAGGACAGTTCTCTGCGCGTACCGCCGGGCATCGAAGGCACCATCATCGACGCGCGCGTCTTCAACCGTCGCGGCCAGGAGAAGGATGAACGGACCCTCCAGATAGAGCAGACCGAGATCGAGCAGCTCAGGAAAGACCAGGAAGACGAGATGGCCATCATCATGGAAGGCGGCCGGGCAAGGCTTGAAGACCTGCTGGTGGGCAAGAAGCTCTCAGCACCCATGCTCTCCCACCTGGGCGACGTCATCATCGCCAAGAAGGGCAGTCACGTCACCAAGGAAATGCTTGACCAGCTCAGGATCGACGACTTCAAGGACATCCGGGTCGCAGACAGCGAGGACGTGGAGCAGGAGATCGAGAAGGTCATTTCCCGCATCGACCATCAGAAGAAGCTTATCCTGGACTTCTATGACGGCAAGATCGAGAAACTCTCCGCCGGCGACGATCTGCCGCCTGGTGTGAACAAGATGGTGAAGGTCTATGTTGCAATCAAGCGCAAGCTATCGGTCGGTGACAAGATGGCGGGCCGCCACGGCAACAAGGGTGTAATCTCGCGCATACTGCCTGAGGAAGACATGCCCTTCTTTGAAGATGGAAGCCCGGTGGACATCGTGCTCAATCCGTTGGGCGTCCCTTCGCGCATGAATGTGGGCCAGCTGCTGGAGACCCACCTGGGCTGGGCCATGCACGGCATAGGCAAGCTCATCAATAAAATGGTGGAAGAAAAATTCCCGGACGAAGAACTCAAGTCCATGCTCAAGAAGGTGTACGCATCAAAGAAGATCAGCAGGATCATTGAAAAGTGCTCCCGCGAGGATCTTCTGGAGCTTGCCGGCAAGATCAAGGAAAACGGTCTGACCGTAGCGGTGCCGGTGTTCGACAGTGCAACCGAGGCCGATATCGCGGGCATGCTCAAGTTCTCGGGTGCTTCCGACAGCGGTCGTGTCACCCTGTACGACGGAAGGTCCGGAGAGGCCTTTGACAGTAAGGTGACGGTAGGCATCATGTACATGCTCAAACTGCATCACTTGGTGGATGACAAGATCCATGCACGTTCCATCGGCCCCTACTCGCTGGTCACCCAGCAGCCGCTCGGCGGCAAGGCGCAGTTCGGTGGTCAGCGCCTGGGAGAGATGGAGGTCTGGGCAATAGAGGCCTACGGGGCAGCATATTCCCTGCAGGAATTCCTCACGGTCAAGTCCGACGACGTGGCCGGCAGGACCAGGATGTACGAATCCATCGTCAAGGGACAGCACGAGCTGGAGCCCGGAATACCCGAGTCATTCAACGTTCTCACCAGAGAACTCAAGAGCTTAGGCCTGGACATCTCGTTGATCGAGGGTCAGGGCCAACACTAAGGGGAGATAACATTGGAAGACTTATACAGTTATTTTGAAAAACCCAAGGATCCTTCCAATTACATGGCGGTTCGCATCGGGCTGGCTTCGCCCGAGAAGATCCTTGCATGGTCTTACGGCGAGGTAAAAAAGCCCGAGACCATCAATTACCGGACCTTCAAACCCGAGCGCGACGGCCTTTTTTGCGCACGTATCTTCGGGCCCATCAAGAGCTACGAGTGCATATGCGGCAAGTACAAGCGCATGAAGCACCGGGGCGTGGTCTGTGAAAAGTGCGGCGTCGAGGTCATCGACTCCCGGGTACGCCGCGAGCGCATGGGTCATATCGAGCTTGCAACGCCCGTTGCCCATATATGGTTCTTGAAGAGCCTGCCCAGCAAGATAGGCGCGCTTCTTGACCTCTCAATTAAAGAGCTGGAGCGGGTGCTCTACTTTGAGAGCTACATCGTCACCGATCCCAAGGACTCAACGTTCCACAAGGGAGAGCTACTGACCGAGGACAAGTTCCGGCAGGCCATAGACAAATACGGCATCGGTAGCTTTTCCGCCAAGATGGGTGCAGAGGCCGTAGACGAGCTCATAAAGGGTCTCGATATCCCTACGCTCTCAGTAACGCTCAAGGAAGAGACAGGGAAGACCAAGAGCGAGGCCAAAAAGAAGAAGCTCTCAAGGCGCCTGCGCATGGTCAATGTCTTCAGGGGCATCGAGCCGAACCAGCTCATGGCCTTCATCGAGGACCGCTTCCATCTGGAGAAGGACGAGCAGTTCAGGCGTGCATTGGGCGAATTCCTTACCGAATGCCGCAAGATCGTAAAGCGCTGGGACGAGGCTGCAACCTATGAAGAGAAGAAGCCCATCATCCCCAAAATCAACGAGGTGATCGAGCGCCTCATCGATTCGAGGAAGCTCTCCCACGACGAGATCGACTACGTCAAGCCCTGGCAGGACCCCTCCTGGATGATCCTGAAGGTCGTCCCGGTGCTGCCGCCCGACCTGAGGCCTCTGGTGCCTCTGGACGGAGGAAGGTTCGCCACCTCCGACCTGAACGACCTCTACCGCAGGGTCATCAATAGAAACAACCGACTGAAACGCCTCATAGAGCTCAACGCCCCGGACATCATCATCCGCAACGAAAAGCGCATGCTCCAGGAGGCAGTGGACGTGCTGTTTGACAACGGCAGGCGAGGCAGGGTTATAACCGGTGCCAACCGCAGGCCCCTGAAATCTCTCTCCGACATGCTCAAGGGTAAGCAGGGCCGCTTCCGCCAGAACCTCCTGGGCAAGCGCGTCGACTACTCGGGTCGTTCCGTCATCACTGCAGGTCCGGACTTGAGGCTGCACCAGTGCGGTCTGCCGAAAAAGATGGCCATCGAGCTTTTCAAGCCCTTCATCTATAACAACCTTGAAGACAAGGGATATGTCAGCACCAA
>CAYMDG010000125.1:3682-9032 GCA_964388905.1 uncultured Bacteriovoracaceae bacterium | reverse complement strand
AAAAATGAACCATCATTCAGAAGTTCGTTGACAAAGCCTCTTCCTGGGGGTATTTTAGAATAAACAATGATGCAAAAGGTCTCACCGTGCTTGATGATCATCTGTCCAGAAAGAGAAACGGTCACGTATACACACTAACTAAGGAGGCTGTATGGATTTAAGAGATGCCTATTTTGTAGACGGCTGTCGTACATGGTTCGGAAAAGCTAGGCCAGATGGACACTACTGGACCACACGGGCCGACGACATGGTCACCAAGGTCTTGGTGGAGTTGCAGAAAAGGAACCCCAAAGTGCCTTGGGGGGAAGTAGATGACTGCATCTGGGGTGCAACGACCCAGCAGGGCGACCAGGGTACCACCATGGGCAGGACCGTAGTGTTCACCTCCGGTCTTCCCGAGACGGTCGCCGGTTTTTCCGTTGACCGGATGTGCGCAGGAGGCATGACCTGCCAGGCCATCGGCTCATCATTCATCAGGTCAGGCGTGGCAGACATCATCATCGCCGGCGGCGTCGAGCACATGGCTCACCATCCTATGGGAGCAGGGGCGGACCCGAATCCCCGTATCGTCACCGAAAAGATGGTGGCGCCCAAGTACTTCAACATGGGCAACACCGCTGAGAAGCTTCACGACTGGCTCCCTGAACACGGCGAGCAGCCGGTTACCAAGGAAGAGGCAGACGAGTACGCCTTCCACGTTCTCGAGAAATATTTCAAGGCGCTGGACGCCGGCTACTACGACAAACATTGCGTGGATATGACTGTGCTCACACCCGCCGGGTGGAAGGTCGCCAACAATGACGAGCAGGCCAAGCGCGGCACCACCCTGGAGAGCATCAAGAACCTCAGGAGGTTCCCGTTCAAGGCAGAAGGTCATGTAACCCCCGCCAATGCATCCGGTCTGAATGACGGCGCATGCGTATCGCTCCTCATGTCCGGCAAGAGGTGTAAAGAGCTGGGGATCAAGCCAAAGATGAAGTTTGTGGGCGCCGCCTTCATAGGCGTGGACCCGACCATCATGGGATGGGGTCCAGTCCCTTCCACCGAGAAGGTTCTGAAGAATTTCGGCATGAAGTTCGAAGACCTCGACTACATTGAGCTGAACGAGGCCTTTGCCGTCCAGGCAGTCTCCTTCATGAAGCACTTCGGCATGAAGACCCCGGTGGACCCCAGGCTCAACCCCTACGGCGGAACCCTTGCCATGGGCCATCCGCTCGCCAGTTCTGGCGTGCGCCTGAGCATGCAGCTTGCCCAGGACTTTGAGATGAATCCTAAGGCCAAGTACGGGCTCACCACCATGTGCGTCGGTCTCGGCATGGGCGGGTCTATCATTTGGGAAAACGTCGTTGGGAAAAAGATCTAGGAGGTTCATGCGATGGCTAAATATATTACAGAATGCAAATTAAACTACTTCGATTCGAAAAAGGCAGGTAAAATCGCCATAGTAACGATGGACAACGGCCAGCCCTACAATATCCCCAATACCTGGGGAGTCGAGGCGTTCGAGTCTTTGAACAAGGTCCTGGACATCGTGGAAAAGGACAAGGATGTAAAGGGCTGGCTGCTGACCGGCAAGCTCTTCATCTTCAACGTGGGCGCAGACATCATGAGCGTCGACCCGAACGCAACAAGGAAAGACGTCATTGATATCGGCGTCATGGGCCACAAGTCCTTCAAAAGGATCATGGACCTCAAGATCCCGACGCTGGCGGCCATCAACGGCGCGACCATGGGCGGCGGTTGCGAAGTGGGCCTCTACCACAACTACCGTACCATCTCCAAGAGTCCGGGTGGCTGCGACCACTATGCGCTTCCCGAGTGTTTCCTCGGCCTCGTTCCCGGCTGGGGCGGAACGCAGCTCGTGACAAAGCTGGCCGGTCCCGAAAAGGCCATTGAGCTCATCATCATGAACCCGCTCAACATGAACAAGATGATCAATTCCATCAAGGCTTACGAGATGGGCCTTGCGGACTTCCTCCTTGCACCGAATGACTTCACCGGCCAGTCGCTGGCGATCCTCGAGGGGATCATTACCGGCGAGGTGAAGGTGGACCGCAAGAAGGTCGACCCGAAGATGAGCGACGAACTCTACAACAGCACCAAGGCCCAGATCATGGGCCGCGTGCACTCAGGCGCCATTGCCCCTTACAAGGCGCTCGACCTCATCAGGGGCGCAGCAGGCTGGTCCTGGGATGAAGGCTTCCAGCAGGAGACCGAGGTCTTGGCTGACATGATCATGTCCGACCAGTTCAAGTGCGGGCTCTACTCCTTCGACCTCACCCAGCGCCGCGCCAAGAAGCTCCCCGGCAGGCCGCCCAAGGAAGTCAAAGGCAACAAGATCAACAAGATCGGCGTCATCGGCGCTGGCCTCATGGCATCCCAGATGGCCCTGCTGTTCGCTCAGCGCTATCAGTGCCCGGTCCTCATGAAGGACATCAAGCAGGAGTTCGTTGACAAGGGCCTCGCCTATGTCAGGGACCAGCTTGCCAAGACGGCAAAGAAGGGCAAACTCTCCGCAGCCGAGGCCAAGTGGATGGGTGAAGAGATCATCACCGGCACCGTGACCTACGACGGCTTCCAGGACTGCGACTTCGTCATCGAAGGCGTGTTCGAAGAGATGGGCATCAAGCAGAAGATATTCGGCGAGCTCGAAGCAGTGTGCAAGCCCGAGTGCCTCTTCCTCACCAACACCTCGTCGCTGGACGTGCTCGAGATGGGCAAGAACCTTAAGGATCCGGGCCGCGTGGTCGGCTTCCACTTCTTCAACCCCATCGCCATGCTGCCCCTGGTCGAGATCATCAAGACGGACAAGACCACCGATGTGACCCTGGCAACGGCATTCGACATTGCCAAGAAGATCAAGAAGACACCGGTCCTCGTGAAGAACGCGGGCGGGTTCCTGGTCAACAGGATCCTGCTGGCCTGGAACGACGGCATCTTCAAGTGCATCGACGAAGGCGCCGACTTCATGCAGGTGGACAACGCCATTCATGACCTGGGCTACCCCATGTCTCCGTTCACCCTGGCCGGGCTGGTCGGTCCCGCCATTGCGCTCCACGTGCAGGAGACCCTCAACAAGTACTGGCCCGACCGGTTCCCGGTCAGCGTGGGACTCAAGAACCTCGTGGCAAAGGGCAAGAAGAGCCTGCTCACCTTCACCGACAAGGGCATCGACATCGACCCCGAGATCAAGGCAGGCTGGCCGCAGGGTAACAAGAAGTTCACGGATGACGAGATCAGACAGATTGTGCTTGAGCGCGTTGCCCTCGAGATCGACCACATTCTCAAGGAAGGCGTGGTTGCAAGCCCTAAGGATGTGGACACCGGCCTGATCATGGGTGCAGGTTGGCCCTTCTTCATGGGCGGCATCACACCGTACCTGGACTACAAGGGAATCTCAGAGAAGGTTACCGGCAAGAAGTTCCATCCGAATGGATTTTTGGCTATAGAGAAGTAGCATCAAGGTATTGCGAAAGATGAAAGAGCCGGGCGCCCTTTGGGATTGCCCGGCTCCTTTTTGTCCATACGCTTGATGCCTGTGTTCCAAAAAAATCAAATAGGGTATTTGTCACGTAAGTGAGTTCATGAAAACCTTCTAACTGCTCCGGTTTTCTAGCCCAATATGCATGTCATCCTTGAAATACATAGTCTCAATTCTCACGTTTTTTAATCTGTCCACTTAACCAGCACCACTTGCCTCATAATAATTTAGTTCATTCAAATACAATTATAGCCGATAAGTCTAAATATACATTAAGGAAAAAAGGTTTCGATGAACATCACGAGACCAATACACCCATAAGGGAGCGAGAATTATGAAGATATTAAAAGTCATTACCGTTGCCTGGACACTTTGTTTTGCATTCTCAGGGATCTGCCTTGCAGCAGTACTAGTACCAGAGGGTACTGTCACCGCAATCAATACAATCAGCAGCCCCACCCCTGTGACGAACCTCGCTTTTAGTAGCCTTGGAAACGACGTTACTATTGCCACCATCACCATTGATAACAATTACGAGAACGCCTTTGATCTCAAGCTGGACTTCACGAATGATGGTGTCTTTACAAGGGTTGCTGCTGCTGGAGGGGATGGTATAACTGTGACCTCAGGCGCAGGCGCAGTAATACCCATCACTGAATTCAGATTATCCGGCTCCGGCACACTTGGCACCGGCCTTTCTGCCCCTCCTGCCACCTTTACCTTATCGGGGAGCGGTCCTGCCACATATACCTGGGATACAGGTGCGAAGCAGAGCACAGCCACGGTGGGCTATCAGGTGGCAGTCAAGGCTGACTGGGCTGCCGACACCAGGCTTCTGCAGGGGACTTACCGAGAAACGCTGACTGTGACACTCACTGTGGGTGATGGACTCTAGGCCGTTCAATAACGGATGGGAGGGGGCATTGACCCCCCTTCTATTTATGGATTAACGAGATGCGATGCACATTGAAGGCTTTTTTCATTCTATGCATGGGGATATTTCCAATACTCGTGACGTTATCAGCAGCACATGCGAGCTTTTCAGTTTCTCCTCAGATCATAACCCTTGAGCCTACCGGAAGAAAATCTCAGGCCTGGGTGTCTGTCTCGCACTCCGGAGACTCTGATCTGCCCATGGCTATTGAGATGAGGGTCATCAAGAGGGACTTGGATATTTCGGGCCGGGTATTCCATGCCACTAACGAGACAGACGAGAATTTTGTGATCTATCCGGCGCAGATGATCCTTTACCCGGGTGAAATGCAGATGGTGTTCATCCAATGGGCAGGTAACCCCCAACCTGATAAAGAGCTTGTCTTCAGTTTTATTGCCGAAAATGTGCCTATCGAACTGAAATCGAAGAAAAACGATGAAGAGAATAAAGTCCGTTTAGAAGTAAGGACCTTGGTTCGGTATGAAGGGTTGATTTTTGTACGTCCCCCAAAGGTAAAACCTGATGTTGTTGTGGAATCGGCGAATGTCGAGATGGATGAGGCGGGGAAGCCCCAACTGATTGTAGTGTTACACAATCAAGGCTCTGCTCGTCAGAAACTTGCAGGAATGAGTCTTACAATTGTCCCTGTTCAGGGTGATCAAGCTGAAGTCGATAAGGCCTTCACCTATAAACCTCCATTGCCGAAAGACCAGACAACCCACAGCCTGTATGCCGGATATAAACGCCGTTGCGTTTTGCCATGGCCGGAATCAATGCCTGTGAGGCCTGTGAAGGTATCGGTTATCTTTGAGTAGAGGGACGTGAAAGAGACAAGAAAGAATCAAACACACACAGTACTATGTTGACGGCATTTTCAGACGTGCCGGGATTGCACGAAGCGTTCCCTGCATAGTGCTTATCTGTGTTCTGAGCAT
>CAYMDG010000125.1:0-3582 GCA_964388905.1 uncultured Bacteriovoracaceae bacterium | reverse complement strand
CTCGCGGGATGCTTTCCAAAAGAGAGTTTGAGGATGCAGGCCTCACTGCGGCATTCGATGTGAAAAGATTCATGTTGTCAATTTTGGTTCCTGATGAGTTGCAGGGCATTCAGATTCACCACATAACCGGGATCAGGGTCGACCCTGCATCAGTTGATGCACTCAGTCCGAATGCCTTCTCGGGCTATGTGAATATGAGTGCCAAGGAACGCTGGTACTACCCGCAGCATTCGGGTATGGACAATGAACACCGGGGACCCTTGGTTGTGGATTTTGACAGCGCCTGGAACTGGAATGGTCTTGTACTGGAAGGGTCGCCTTCATATCTGGAATCGTTCGAACATCCCCTGCAGCGTGGTTACACGAGGCTTGTCTATGACAATCCGAAAGATCTAGTACGGTACAGCGCCGGAGACCTGGTCTATCCGATAGTCGGATATCAGACCACGATAAACATGGGCGGCATAGGCGTCTCCAGGGATTTCTCTCTCCAGCCCTATATCAATGCCTACCCGGTGAGCCAGTTTGAGTTCTATCTTGATACCTCCGCAACCGTGGATGTTTGGGTGAACGAGACTCTCACAGGCTCGTTGCGCCTTACCCCGGGGACTCATGATATCAGGGATTTCCCATTCTCCAATGGGCAGAATGATGTGAGGATAGTAATTACAGACATCTACGGTAGGACCCAGGTCCTGCGGTTTTCATTCATCCAGGAGACATCTCTCTTGGCTTCCGGGCTCTCGCAATTCTCGTACAACGTTGGAGTCCGAAGCATGACACAGGAGAACACCTACAGGTATTCTCCTGATGAGCCTGTTCTGTCCTTGTTCTCTCGAAAAGGGTATAGCGACGTCTTTACCATAGGTGGATATGTGCAGGGCCTTCATGATCAGGGGCTGGCAGGATTTGAAGGGATATATGCACTGCCCCAAGGTGTAATCACTTTTAATACGGCATTGAGTACGGTGAAGCATGATGATACTGGCGTGGCGGGCAAATTCACGTTCACCCACAAGCCCAAGCCAAGACACTCCGGCTCTGACACAAGCTGGCAGATCGGGCTGGAATACCTCGGTGAAGGCTTCAACCGTATCACCAATCCCCTCCCGGACGATGCTGCATCATTGAATCTATCGGGCTACATCATTATCACGCTGGGTTATGGTTTCTCTTCAAGCCTGGGAGCCGGGTATACGTACGTTTGGGAGCGCAATGTGCCGAACCGGTATAATCTCTCCGGGGGCATAAGCCGGACCTGGTATACAAACCTGAACAGCAACCTCACCGTGCAATACAGCCGCGATCAGGAGGGGAGAAAGAATACGACTGTCTTCTTCGGGCTGGTATGGATGTTTCCGGACCAGGACCAGAGTGCATCGCTCAGCATGGCTTCGGGCGGGAATATCGGCATGCAGTGGGATTATAATCAGTCATCCTCAATGCCTGAAAGGGCCTATGCCCACGTTTCTGCGAATCGGAGTTCAACGCTGGATCAATACCAGGCAAAGGCGGGATATGTAGGCAACCGGGGCATTGTTGAGTTTTCGCAAGATCTTTTTAATCCGGACAGGCATGATGATAAGGGCATCATGAATCAATCTTCCATCACCCTTCAGAGCGCCCTTGTATATGTTGACGGTAGCTGCGCAATGTCCCGACCGGTGAGCCAAGGGTTCGTACTGGTGAAAGGGATCAAGAATCTTGAAGATTCCCAGATTGCCATCAACCCCAGTTCCGATGGATATCAAGCTGTGTCGAGCAGATACGGTCCTGCTGTCCTCCCTTCTCTCTCTCCCTATAACATAAAGAAGATAGAGATTCAGCCTATGGACCCTCCTGCAGGCTACCTTGTTGAAAAGCCCAACTACACCTTGTTCCCAACGTATAAGTCAGGATATGCGCTCTATATAGGCTCGGATTCCAAGGTTGTTGTCCTGGGGAGCCTTGTTGATGGAACTACTGGAGATCCCTTCGGGTATCAGCCTATCGAGGTTGTATCCCTGGATGAGAAAAAGGATGAGCCGCTCAGGACCTTCACCAGCCGGAAGGGCCAATTCCAGCTGCTGGGCCTGAAACCAGGGAACTATGAGATAAGGCCTGATGAATCGTCAGGCTTGGGTACAGCGGTCTTTCAGATCCCTGCGGGGGCTGAGGGTGTCTTCCGTATCGGTACACGAGCACTCCCCAAGAAACCTTAGTACCTTCAGATAGATCAAGAGAATCCTGGAAAGTTCTATCCTTTTCATGAAGGCTTGTTTCAAATTTTATAGCAACCCACTTCTGATTCTCCTGCAACTTCTGATAAACCCGGATCTTGCGGTTAAAAGGATTCATGAGACTGTCATTCCCGCTTTCGCGGGAATGACAGTCTCAAACCATTGTACATGGCTCTTGACTCTAGGACTTCTTCTGCTTCTGTGCCTCTTCGAGTTTGAGGACCTTGCGCAGGATCTTTCCCACAGCGGATTTCGGGAGAGACTCCCTGAACTCGACCTGCTTTGGCACCTTATAGGCCGTGAGCTTGGTCTTGCAGAAGTCCACGATCTCCTTATCCGTAGCGGTCTGTCCGGGCTTTAATACGATAAAGGCCTTCACCGTCTCGCCCCGGTACTCGTCCGGGACGCCCACCGAAGCGGCCTCTGCGATTTTAGGGTGCTGATAGAGCACCTCGTCGATCTCCCGGGGGTAGATATTGAACCCGCCAGCAATGATCATGTCTTTCTTGCGGTCAACGATGAAGAGGTAGCCGTCCTCGTCCGCAATGGCGATGTCGCCGGTATGCAGCCAGCCGTCTACGAGCTGGCCGGCTGTCTCTTCAGGGTTGTTCCAGTACCCCTTCATGATGAGCGGTCCCTTCATGATGATCTCGCCGGGTTCGCCGGGTTTCACGTCCTCCGTCCCGTTCTCCACGTCTACAAGCCTCACATCGTTGTCCGGGAAGGGAATGCCAATGCTGCCCACCTTCTTCATACCCAAGATGGGATTGCTTATGCCCAGCGAGGTGGATTCACTCATGCCGAAGCCTTCGCTGAAGTAGATGCCCATGTCCTTCACCTTTTCGATAAGCTCCACTGCCATGGGGGCTGCACCGGAATTGAGCAGGCCGAGGCGCTTGGCAAGGTTCAGCTCCGTGGCCTTGGGATGGTTGATGATTGCGGTAATCATGGTGGGCACGGCCGGGAAGAAGGTGATCTTGTCGAATTTTGCAACGATGCCCAGGATCTCTTCAATGTCGAACCGCGGGATGAGGATCTGTGTGGCGCAATTGAAGAATGACCAGTTCATGGCCACGATATTGCCGTAGACGTGGAAGTAGGGGAGTACGCTCAATACGTTGCGTTTCTCCAGAGGCACAATGCTGATGGTGGGATTACCCCACATGGATGCCTGGAACGTGGCGGCAATGATATTTGCATGTGTCAGCAGCGCCCCTTTTGGCACGCCCGTTGTACCGCCTGTAAACTGGATCATGGCAGGGTCATCGGGGCTGAACGGGATACGGGGCAGGTGTGTTTCCGTGGTGCCCTCGATGAGCTCGGAGAAGTGATGCCATCCCTCCTCCTTGTTCAGGTCCAGATC
>CAYMDG010000124.1:0-9062 GCA_964388905.1 uncultured Bacteriovoracaceae bacterium | reverse complement strand
CGCCCGTTGGTGCACGAACCGATAACCACCTGGTCGATCCTTACCTCCCCTGCCTCGCTGATACCTCTTGCATTTTCGGGCAGGTGGGGGAATGCCACCTGGGGCTCAATTTCAGCGCAGTCAAAGGTGGTGAGAGAATCATAAACCGCATCCGCATCGCTCTTAAAGACCGTATACCCCCTGGTGGCGCGTGCTTTGATATAATTTATCGTCTTTTCATCAGCAGCCATGATGCCTGCCTTGGCGCCTGCCTCGATGGCCATGTTTGACATGCTCAAACGGTCGGAAAGCTCAAGCGCCGTAATGGCAGGACCTTCCATTTCCATGACCTTGTAAAGAGCGCCGTCCACACCGATCTTGCCGATGAGATACAAGATGAGGTCCTTGCCCCCCACCCACGGCTGAAGTGTGCCGTTGAAGACGAACTTCATGGTCTGAGGCACCTTCATCCATGCCTGGCCTGTTATCATGGCTGCAGCAAGGTCTGTGCTTCCCACACCTGTTGCAAATGCACCCAGGGCTCCGTAGGTACAGGTGTGGCTGTCAGCTCCGATGATGAGGTCGCCGGGCAGCACGAGGCCTTTCTCCGGGAGCAGAGCATGCTCGACGCCAGCCTCGCCGCCGTCGAAAAATTTCCCGATGGCCTGCTGGTGCGCAAAATCTCGAACATACTTGCACTGATTGGCAGATGCGATGTCCTTGTTGGGCGTGAAGTGATCGAGAACGAACACGACCTTATCGGCGTGTGCAATCTTTTCAACACCGCTTTCCTTTACGGCCTGGATGGCAATGGGCGCAGTGATATCGTTGGCCAGAGCCACGTCCACATTTACCTTTATGATGTCTCCCGGCTGAAATGCTTCAACCTGCGAATGCGCAGCCAGGATCTTTTCGGCAATAGTCATTCCCACAGGTACTATCTCCTCGTTGTGTCAAATATGATTATCATGTCCTGCGATGCCTTCATGGGTATCTTCTTTTATTATCCCTTTCTTCTCGTTTCTGGCCTGAATTACATACATTAAGCCGCTCCACAGCGCCCCTCCCACGATAAATGCCATGGCCAGGGCGAAGAGCATAATCTCAGGTCTCAGAGCTACAGCCCCGAGCAGCAGGACCCCTGCTACCAGCAGCTGGAATGGATGCGCCTTGATGTAGTTGACGTGCTTGAAGCTCGGGTACGGGATATTGCTCACCATAAGAAACGACAGGATGTATACGCCTATGAGGATCGTCACCGGCGCCAGTGTCATAGTGACCCCCATCATCGAGGCGATCTCTTCGGTCAGCAGATAGGTGCAGGTCACCCCTGCCGCGGCAATGGGAATGGGAAGCCCGGTAAAGTTTGTCATGGATCCTGATGTATCCACATTAAACCTTGCCAGTCGCAACGCCCCGCAGGCTACAAAAAGGAAGGTTGCGATGAAGCCCAGCCTGCCGAAGGCATTGAGCTGCCAGAGATACACCATTATGGCAGGAGCTACACCGAAGGCAACCAGGTCTGAAAGCGAATCATACTGTTTGCCGAACTCAGAGGTGGTGTTCGTCATCCGTGCCACCCTCCCGTCGAGTCCATCTATGAAAGCAGCTATGATGATAAAGATAGCTGCCTTATGGAAATCGGCCTTCAGAGAGAACATGATGGAGTAGAAACCGCAGAACAGACTCATGGTGGTGATGAAATTCGGCAGAAAAGGCACTGACCTCTTCCGTTTCTCAATTATTTCACGTCTTCTTCTCAGCGGTCTCATGTGGTCCTCCTTCCGATCACACTTGTTCCGGCTTGTACCATTTGCCCGCACTCACATGCCGCGGTATAACCTTTTGGTAGATAACACTCAAGGAGCGACCCGAACCTGATAAGCCCGATCCTGTCTCCTTGGATCACTTTACCTCCAGGTGTAAGCCAGCATATGATCCTGCGGGCGATAAGCCCTGCCACCTGGTCAACCCTGAATATGCCGTCATCGGTAGCGATATAGGTGATCATCCGTTCGTTCGCCTCGGTCTTTTTACCAAGGCTGGCTACATGAAACGCCCCCGGCTTGTAGAGCACTTCCAGGACTGTTCCTGATATTGGCGCGCGGTTCACATGAACGCTGAATACCGACATGAAAACCGCTATCTTGGTGCACGGCCCAATTCTGCCTTCTTCAGTCTGATAGACCTCGATAACCTTTCCATCTGCAGGGGAAACGACAATTCCTTTCCCGTCAGGCACTGTCCGTTCCGGGTCCCGGAAGAACCATGTGACAAAGAGTACCGGGACGAGACCCAAGAAGCGCAATGCAAGCTTGCCTGTAAGAAAAAACAGCCCGGACAGGACAGTGGCAATAGCGATAAACGGGAAACCTTCCTTACGGATGTTCATGTTAGTTCAGCTTCTTATCGACTTTCTTGTCCTTGCCGATCCAGGACATCATTGACCTGAGCTTTTCCCCGGTCTTCTCGATGAGGTGCTCTTCGCCCTTTTTGGTGAGTGCATTGAAGGTGGGTCGTCCTGCCATGTTCTCGAGGATCCACTCCTTGGCAAAGCTTCCGTCCTGGATGTCTGTGAGGACTTTTTTCATCCGCTTCTTCACATCCTCATCGATGAGAACCGGCCCCCTGGTGATATCGCCGTATTGTGCAGTGTTACTGATGGAATAACGCATGTTGGAGATGCCGCCCTCATAGATGAGGTCAACTATGAGCTTGAGCTCATGCAGACACTCGAAGTAGGCCATTTCAGGGGCATAACCTGCCTCCACCAGGGTCTCGAAACCGGCCTGGATGAGCGCTGTGGCACCACCGCAGAGCACTGCCTGCTCGCCGAAGAGGTCGGTTTCTGTCTCCTCCTTGAAGGTGGTCTCCAGTATTCCGGCCTTTCCGCCGCCCATGGCGCACGCATACGAGAGTGCGAGCTTCTTTGTGTCCTTAGTGGGATCGGCATGGATGGCAATGAGCATGGGCACGCCCCTACCCTGGGTGTATTCATACCGCACCATGTGTCCGGGCGACTTGGGCGCAACCATGAAGCAGCTCACTCCCGCAGGAGGTGTGATCTGGCTGAAATGAATATTGAACCCATGGGCAAAAACCAGGTACTTTCCCTTTTTCATGTGCGGTGCAATGTCACTCTTATAAACGGCAGCCTGGAGTTCATCGGGGATGAGCATCATCACCACGTCTGCCCACTTGGCGGCGTCCGACGGTGTCATCACCTTGAGTCCGGCCTTCTTGGCCTTTGCAGCTGACAGGCTGCCTTCCCTAAGGCCCACTACCACATCCACACCGGATTCATTCAGATTGTTGGAATGGGCAAACCCCTGTGAGCCGTAGCCCATGACAGCGACTTTTTTGGACTTTATCAGCTTGAGATCAGCATCCTTATCGTAATAAACCTTCATTGATCATTCCTCCTCTTTGACTGCATTTCTCTTTCCATTACTATGGTGCCTGTGCGTATGAAATCAATGATCCCGGCCGGGGCAAGCAGGTCGATAAATGCCTTGAGTTTATCCTGATCGCCGGTCAATCCAAGCGTATAGGAACTCTGTGACACATCCACGACCTTAGCCCGAAAGATGTCCGAGATACGCAGCACCTCGGCCCTGGTATCTTCCTTGGCCTTGACTTTAATGAGGATCATCTCGCGTTCCACAAAGTCCTTTTCCATAAAATCAACGACTTTGATGACGTTGATGATCTTGTTGAGCTGCTTCTTGATCTGCTCAAGCACCTGATCATTGCCGGAAGTGATGATGACCATCTTTGATTTCGATGGGTCCAAGGTGGGCGCTACGGAGAGAGACTCGATGTTGAAACCCCTGCCCGAGAAAAGACCTACAACTCGGGAAAGAACACCGGGTTGATTGTCTACAAGTATGGATATTGCGTGCCGCATAAGATACCTCAAACCAGAAGCATGTTGTTTATAGGCGCGCCTGCCGGCACCATCGGATAGACATCCTCCTCAGGCTCCACATGGAAATCTACGAATACAGGGCCTTTTATGGAAAGGGCCTTGCGTATGGCACCCTCAACCTCGGATGGTTTATCCACACGAATTCCATATGCGCCGTAGGCCTCTGCCAGTTTCACAAAATCAGGTGAAAAAGCCATTGAGGTATGAGAGTACCTGCCCCGGTAAAAGAGAGACTGCCACTGCCTCACCATGCCAAGAAAGCCGTTGTTGATGATCATGACCTTCACGTTCAGCTGGTACTGGACTGCGGTGGCAAGTTCCTGGATGTTCATCTGGATGGAGCCGTCCCCTGCTATGTCAATAACGGTACGATCAGGAAAGGCAGCCTGGGCGCCAAGGGCGGCAGGAAAACCATAGCCCATGGTGCCGAGCCCTCCGGAGGTGAGAAAGTGTCTCGGCTTATTGAACTTGAAGAACTGTGCCGTCCACATCTGGTTCTGGCCGACCTCGGTTGAGATAATTGTGTCTTCAGGGGCAAGCTCGTTAATTTTTTCGATCACGAACTGAGGCTTCAACGAATCACTTTGCTCATAACGCAGGGGCTGTTCACGCTTCCATTGATTTATCTGTTCAAGCCAGGGTCCGATTCCGCTGGTAAGTTCATGGACGTCTTGAACCTTCTCTTTTAACCCATCAAGCATGTCAGTCAACACGAACTTGCAGTCTCCTACTACGGGCAGGTCAACACGGACATTTTTACTGATGGAGGTGGGATCGATGTCGATATGGATGATCTTGGCCTTGGGAGAGAATTCATCCACCTTGCCTGTGACGCGGTCATCGAACCGGGCACCTATCGCTATCAGGCAGTCCGACTCAGTGACGGCCATGTTGGCTGCATAGGTACCGTGCATGCCGAGCATGCCGAGCCAGAGCGGGTCATCGGCAGGAAACGCGCCAAGCCCCATGAGTGTGGTGGTTACCGGAATACGGAGTTGCCTGGCAAGGGAAACGAGCTCATCTGAGGCATTTGAGATCACCACGCCCCCGCCGGCATAGATAACGGGTCTTCTGCTCTTTAGAATTGTGCTTACGATCCGTTTGATCTGGCCTGGATGGCCCCGGTAGTTGGGGCAGTAGCCTTCCAGCAAGACCTTGTCAGGATATTTGAAGGAGATGAGACCTTTCATGACATCCTTGGGGATGTCAACCAGGACCGGACCGGGCCTTCCGGTGGCAGCGATGTAAAAGGCCTCTTTGATGACCCTGGGCAGATCGGCGCAGTCCTTGACCAGATAGTTATGTTTGGTGCAAGGGCGTGTTATGCCTACGGTATCCGCCTCCTGGAATGCGTCGTTTCCGATGAGATTTGTTGACACCTGTCCGGAAAAAACCACGATGGGAATCGAGTCCATGCAGGCAGTAGCGATGCCCGTCACCGTGTTCGTAGCTCCGGGACCAGAGGTGACCAGTGCCACCCCCACCCTGCCACTGGCCCGGGCATATCCGTCTGCAGCATGGACGGCACCCTGCTCGTGCCTGGACAGGATGAACTGGATATCCGGTGCATCCATGATGGCATCAAATATATCCAGTACCGCCCCTCCGGGATAGCCGAAGATGTGCTTGACACCTTCGCAACGCAGGGCCTCAATAAATGCGTATGCACCTGTAATCTTTTTAACGCTCACCTGTTCTGAAACCTCTCAACGTCAATTCAACGGTATCCTTGGTCGCTCTACCCTAATTCGTTACGGTATTTGCGCAGGATGTCCTCAATCTTGTCCTTGCCTTGCAACTTGAGCTTCTGGATTTCCTTGCGCCGTATTTCTTCTTCGGTGCTCAGGTATCTTCTCTTGTTCAACAGCGCAAGTTTTTCCTCATACCCCTGATGCTCATCCCAAAGACCTTTGAGATCCTTGTCTTTGGAGATGAGTTTACGAATCAACTGAAGATCCGTGTCTTCCATATTCCTCACCCCTTATTATAACGATAAGTTATATCTAGACCATAGATAACTCATGCTGTCAACAGATGGTTACGCCTTTAAGAATGCGACTTTCCAGGGATTCGTAACAGCAAGGTTAACCGCCTGCAGATTCGGTATACAATCCTGTTAAGACGTTAGGAACTGTCGCGTAAAGGTCATGACAGCCACTGTCGGATCTGCTCGTAAACTTCTGGGCTATCCAACAGGTCCATGTGATCCACGCCGTACCCTATCCTCTGATGTGATTCTAAGAAAGACAGGTTCCACCTGGGATTTGCATGATGCCCTAACGCGCTGCGCAAAGGCACGAGTCCATCACCAAGGAGCTGCTCGCTCAGTGTGCTCGCTTTCTTTGCGATCGAGCCCCCTACGGCGTAGCACTGCACGCCGTCCGGCAGAGGTACGTCATGCCTGATATCTGTTGAACGTGCAAAACGATCCTGATGCTCCCAGTCCTCATCCAGCAGGTTGCCGTAGTGGAGGTCGGTAATGCCTGAGCTGCGTATTTTTCCGAGACGGGCAAAGGCGGCCGTGTATGGGCTGCACTCCAGAATGACACCTACCCAGGCGCCTCCCCGTGCCAGTGTGGCACCATGGTGCGGGGTACCGAGGAAGACAAGTTTACGAAGGTATCGCAGCCAATCGTTCCCTGCAGCCTTGCCGTAATGGCAGGCGCTGCGGGCAACCAACCCGCCCATACTATGTCCCATGATGACCAGTTCATCCACAGGTATCGGCCAGGCCTGAATCAGGGCCTCAATCATTTCGGCAAAAGCGCGACCGTTTGTAGAGATATGGAGGCCGCTGTTGTAGTGCAGATACACCGGGGTGAAACCTCCAGCGATAGCAAGGCCAGCGCCATGGTCGTGCCCGTTGCGCCGCCATTGCAGGTCATTCATGCACAGCCCATGTACGAGAATGAGTATCTTCCTGCAGGGCTTGAGGATCGCCGCAGTTAAGGCCGGCCTTGTCAGTTCAAGTGGCTGTCCGTCGTGCCTCAGCCGCATGGAAATCTTCAGTGGATTCCCATTTGCAGCGAGGTGATCGCCCAGAATACCGTTCAGGGCCGCCAGCACGGCTTCTCGCTCGCCTGACGATGGCCCATGGCCGATGAGTGGAACTAGCTGCTCGAGCACCGAGTCGATCCCTCCTCCCACCAGGCGGGTAACTCCCCTGATAATCTGATAAACCAGCCCTGTAATACCGGTCGTACGCTCTTGAGTGGTTGTGCCACGAATACCCGGAAAGCGGCTGATGTTGTGATGCATGGTCTCGACCAGGTTGGTCAGCCCGATAATAGCGTCCATAGCGAGTCTGCTATAGCCACGAATGTCGGACGGGCGAACATGGGAATTCCTAGGCATAATGCTTCAATAAATTCCTTTGACTTTGTTGTTATCAATCAACCATCTTTCCTGAAATGACCTGCGTGCCGTCCAACCTACGTCTTTTATATACCAGCCATTCACAGAGGCACCGACAGCAGCGCCAATGACAGGGACCGCCTGTATGGCCTTACGCTTGGTAATATTAATGCCAAGTTGTTTTACAAGGTTTCTTAACGCTATGATGCCACCTTCTTTTGAAAGCTGTCGTCCGGCTGCTTTTTCGGCTATGGTTTTCCACTCCTGTTTTGCAATGGCGAGTTCGATAAACCGCAGCGTTTCTAATGCCTCGGTTTTTTCACTCATTGAGTTGGCCCCTGAAACAGAAAGGATTCCCAGGGCAAAATTCTTGTCCATATCTGAGTGGCATTCGTAGCCATAGCATAAGCCGATTTTATGGATTGTTCTGAGTGCAAGCATTATGATTGCGGGAATGTCGGCAGCCAACCCAACCAACCCGGCAGCGCCTGCCGCACCTCCCTGTGCTACAGCAATCCCGATAGCCCAGTTATGAAAGCTATTTGCTAGATCATCTGAAAGTTCGAGATCTCTATTCTTCAGGTCACGTATTTGGCTGACCCCTGCAGCTTTTGTTATGTCCCTTGTGTCGGCTATTTCGTTGGCCAGAAAGTTTGCAGCATCGAATATCAAGAGAATAGCTGTTTCCGGAATTGCCTGTTGGATCGCCCTTGTCGCCGGATATGATAGCAAGCCAACAGCCTGGCTGAAAACATCCGGGGTTTTCATTTTCCAGACCTTTATTGTATTTATTTGATTCTTCTCGTAAACGGTTAGGCTTTTTGATGTGGCCAATTGTTTTACCCCGAGTCACGTGAGGGCATGGTCTGCACCTACTTAGAATAACGATGGATCACAGCGACGGTTCGTAGCTGAAACCTGTATTGAAAAGGTAGAAGGTGATCTGGACATTTCCAAAGTCCTCTTCGCCTCAATCTACCTTTTTCGTTTCGTGCTGCTCTGCGCTTTCCTGGCGCGCTGCTTCGTTTGCTTCTGGTCCGGCTTCTTGTAATCGCCGATGATGCTTTTCAGGGGGCAGACTGAGAATATTGGACATTTCTTGCAGCTGGCAACTAAGGCAATCGGACACAAGGTCATCTCACTTCTCCTTTTTGAAAGGTGTTGAGCACCAATGACCGGATATAAAACGGCCTGGCAGAGAAAGCAACTCATATCCGTCTACATCCATGAGTTCATGCCTGGGCATGAATAACTAATCACTTGACATGATATATTCTTTCTCATACTAAACAGAATAGTAAACTTTCCACACTGCTTATAAATGGAGATCGCAATATGAAAAGTTTCGCAATTTTCATCGACTATATATTAAATGGTATTATTGATTTCATTGAGTTACTGTTGATAGGAATGGAAATCAGCATCGACCTGTTTTTCCGCGATTGTTTTTCCATGTAATCAATTTTCGATAAGCGCCCCGGTAAACACTGACACTCTGTGCTTTGACCCTTTAATCTCATTCACCAACACACTTGGTGGATAATGTACCTAATGCATCAGCGCAAGATATGTAATTTCCAGGAATTGTACCTCTCTCATTAAACGGCCTTTTGAATCGGCTTGCGTGAAATAGGTCTCATATGCTCCCTCCTCCTTGATATTAATGATGAATATATGATATATTTTTCTGCATTATTTTGTTTTTACATATTTACAGTACATTTCAACTAATGCGTGGGAGGGGGATATATGAAAGATACGAAAAGTAATCTTCATAAGCGTCTTCGTGCTCTGGCTGATA
>CAYMDG010000123.1:0-9097 GCA_964388905.1 uncultured Bacteriovoracaceae bacterium | reverse complement strand
AAAACGACACACCACACTACTTTTCTGACCTTCATCATTTAAAACTCCTTTCATAACAAATTTGATTAACGATAATAAAGCCGAGTGCAACAAAGTCAAGATATGAAAAAATATTAAACAACATGATGAAATGATTGTAAAAACAGCCCTGATTAAACTTTTCCCAGCCATAAACCGTATAGATACAATATCATGACATTATGAGGGGATGCCCATGAACAGAACACTATTGGCCCTGGTTGTCTGTACACTCATGGTCCTTGCCGGGTGCGGCGGCGGAGGCGGTGGAGGGGGCGATGATAATTCAGGCGGCAATGGGAATAACAATGGGACTCCCGGGACGAAACTGGGCCTGTTTACTGCGCAGGTGAAAACCTGTACACCCTACCTCAGTAAAGGCAGCCTATCCGCAGGGACAAGCAACTTGGCGGATTGGAACAGTTGGAACCCCGGTGCAAGCAGCACAGTGCTGGGCAAACTTTTTGATCCGGCAAACGGAAAGGATGAGTGCATCTACAGTCAGGTTCAGGTGCTGGATTCCCATATAGATCTGGTAAACCAGTTCTCGGATCGCTGGAACATTTCTGGAACCTATTCCCAAGGCAATAACACCGCTATAGTGGATACAACCGTCAGAACTGTCACTATCCCCTTTCTCGGCTTTGATTCGGATTTACTGGACCTGCTGCAACCACTTGACAGGCTTGTTACCCTGAGTGTGCCGGATCGTAATATGACGGTTCACATGGCCTTTTCTCAAGATGGCGGCAACCAGACCATCGTTGAGCAGTACGTAATCGGTAATTCGCAATCCGGTGCGTATTTAGCAATGATTGAAGGTAATGTTGTGCGGGTCTGGCATGCAGGAATTACCGGGAGCAAGGTGCAGTTCCGATGGGAAGGGAACACAAACGAGAAGTCCTTCAAGATATCTGAATGTACGAATGCAGCAGGTGGCAACTGGGAGGCCATGGGGGGCGGGAGCATTGCAAGCGCATCGAGTGAGATGGCCTTTATGGCGCGTAATGATCAGAACAACAACTCATCAGATTCTTACACATATTATATGACAACCACATTGAGTGGTCTTGAGAATAACACCTTGCAGCCGGTTATCAATGTCCTTGCAACACCACCTAATCCGAATACAGACAGTGTAGAAGCGTATATTACGGAAGGAAACGACAGCTGTTTCGGGTTCTTCGGGATCGGCCAATATCCGAATACGATCGAAGACCTTGCCTGGGTGCAATAGCATAGAGGAAGGATAAAAGGGGGCCGGATATTACAGCCCGGCCCCCTTGCCGTTTTTACTTGAAAGCCTATTTTGCCAAGCCCGATCTGACCATGATCGGTTTGATGGTGCCGTCTTTTTCCATAGACTCGTATGCCTTGTTGAATTCCTTTGCCCTTTTTTCCGAGGCAGGCAGCTTCTTCGGGAAGACCACAAAGAGCGGGTGGATGATTAGCGGCGGTTCAATTGAATCAAGCTTGCCCGAGGCCTCCGGGATCTTTGTCTTGATGATGTACTGGGCCACAAGCTTATCGATCACGATAAGATCAAATTCGCCCTTGAACAGCCTGCGCAGATTTTCCTCATCGGTTTCGACCTCAAGTTTTTTCAGATAGGAGGCCTTGTCGAATTCATCTGTATTGATGTAGCCTTTCACCACGCCGATTTTATACGGGGTGAGGTCTTTGAGTGTCTTGTACGTGATATTTGAGGATTTGCGTTTGTAGAAGACCAGCAGGCTGTTGGAGAAGAAACTGGAATAGACGAAATCCGTTGCCCTGTCCTTGGAATAATACTCCGGAAATACGGCATCATAAGAACCCTTGGTGGCTTCATCAATGGCCTTGTCCCACTGCATGAAGTCGATCTTCACCGAGTACCCCGCCCGCTTGAATGCTTCTGTCACGATCTCTGCATTGAAACCTTCACCCTTGATGGCTTTGCCCACATAAGGCTCCCAATCGGTTGTGGCGAGTTTCAGGGTCTCAGCCTGAGAAGCACCTATTATGAAAAAGAATGCCGGCAACAGAAGCAATACGATCCGTCTCATATCTTTCCTCCCCGGTATTGTTATGATGATATTTTCTTCTTGCTGCACTTGGTGTATAGAATAATGCCTTATAAGGAAGGATCAACCCATGACGTTCAAAAATGCAACAGATGTTCAGGAAAAATTGCAGGTAGTCGGGTATATCACCTCCCGGGAGATTGCCACTGTTGTGTTCCTTGCCTCAGCCACCGGCAAGCCCATCCTTGTGGAAGGGCCTGCAGGCGTGGGAAAGACGGAGCTGGCAAAGGCAATCGCACGGGCGTTTGACTGCGAGCTTATCCGCCTCCAGTGCTATGAGGGCCTTGATGAGGCCAAGGCACTGTACGAGTGGGAATATGCAAAGCAGCTCCTTTACACCCAGATGGTGAAAGAAAAGATCAGCGATGTCATTACCGGCGCCAAAACGCTCTCCGATGCAGTAGACCGTATTGCCGACCAGGAAGACGCCTTCTTTTCCGAACGTTTCATCCAGCCCCGGCCGCTGCTGAAGGCCATCAGCTCAAAGGACCCCGTGGTACTGCTCATCGATGAGGTGGACAAATCCGACCCTGAATTTGAGGCATTCCTGCTGGAGCTGCTCAGTGATTTCCAGGTCTCCATCCCCGAGCTCGGGACCATGAAGGCCGTGAATATCCCCTTCGTAGTGCTCACCTCAAACAACTACCGGGACATGAGCGATGCACTGAAGCGCCGCTGCATCCATATCTATATCGAATACCCTGAACGCGAGCTGGAGCTGCGAATCGTCACCATCAAGATCCCCGGGATATCTGCAAGGCTTGCCGAGCAGGTCGTGGATACTGTTCGAAACATTCGCACCATTGATCTGAAAAAGAAGCCGTGCATCTCGGAGACGATTGACTGGGCGCGGTCGCTGCTTGCCTTGAATGTGGAGGAAATCACCCCTGAAGTTCTGCTCGAGACACTGAACATGCTCTGCAAATATCGCTCCGATGCCCAGGCGGTAAAGGAAAAGGCGTTAGTGCTGATAAACTAGGTTTGCCCAGATGATAAACCCAATCCTGAAGTTCGTGGCATGCTGCAGGGCAGCTGGATATCGTATCTCCACAGCCGAGGTCATCGACTGCGTCGAGCAGATCGAGCTCGTTGATGTACTGGATGAGACGGAATTCCGGGCAGCCCTGCGGGCCAACTTTGCCAAGAGCAGACGGGACCAGGCACACTTTGACCGCCTCTACCACCTCTTCTTTCATGAGCTCAGGGGCGACCTCTCCGAAGAGGAGGGTCTTGCGGGCAAGGCCGACCAGGTCATCAACTCCCTGAGGGATCTCTCAAACGGCGACCGTTCGCATAACGCCATCATCGAGTTCCTCTCTGGAGACCCGCTCATGTTCCTGGAGATGATGCGGCAGATCCAGAGCCAAGGCGATTCTCCCAGCTTAGGCATGAAATTCAACCTTGGCCCGCTGGCAAACAGGCTCAAGGTCATGGTGGCTCTCAATAAGGTGCGTGAAGAGATAGGCAGGTTCCTTCATGACAATCCTTTTGCGTTTAACAGTGCCATGCGCCAGGAGCTGACCAGATATTTCAATGAGTATCTCCAAAGCGCCTTTGCGCTGCTGCTCAAGGAACCCAGGCCATACACCGATGAGCAGCGGGGTTACAAGATCCATGAAAAGCACCTCATGGAGCTCGGCGAGAGGCCCTTTGCTTCATTGAGCGCGAAAGAGATAGAAGATGTTCGCGATGTCCTTGATAATCTTGTACGGAAGCTCAAGGATATCATCTCGCGAAGATATGCTCAGAACCGCAAGGGTGTGCTGGATGTAAAGAAGACGCTCCGCAGGTCTGCAAGGTACAATGGTGTGCCTGTCGAGATCCTGTTCAGAAAACGTCCACCCAAGAAGGGTAAAATCGTCACCCTGTGTGACATCTCGTCTTCGGTCTGGTCGGCTGCAAGGTTTATGCTCAATGTCCTTTACTCGCTGCATGAGTGCTTCGAGAAGGTGAACAGCTTTGTCTTTGTCGCAGGATTGAAAGAGGTTACGGATGTATTCGACAACAACGAACCGAACCATGCCATCGAGTTGATTTTGAAAGACCTGGAATTCAACTATTATGTGCCTACGGATTACGGTGAGACATTCAGGCAGTTTGATCGCGACCATATGGATATCCTCACCAAGCGCACGACACTTATCATCATGGGGGATGCAAGGACCAACTACCTGCACCCGGAGGACAGGATTCTAGGGGAGATGCGGGAGCGCTGCAGGAGGGTTATCTGGCTCAATCCGGAGCCTGTGGGCAGCTGGAACACAGGGGACAGCGAGATGTATGCCTACAAGCAGCACTGCCACGAACTCAGGCAGTGCCGCAATCTCAATCAGCTCATCGAGTTCATTGAGGAGCTGATGCTCTGATGCCCATGGGCCACGCTCCAGCAGTTGATGACCTGAAGGACCTCCGGCAGCAGGCTGCTGACTTTGCGTTGCGATACATCGCCGCCAGGGCAGGACTCTCATCAAGTACCACTTTTCCCCTGGACCTGTGGAAGGAGTTCGGCGACTCCGGTATGCTCGGCATCGGCACGCCAAAGGAATTCGGAGGTAAAGGGTTGGGTTATTCCGGGATCAATACGGCAGGCAGGGCCATTGCAAGGTACGGCTGCTGCCTTGGGGTCACTCTGTCCTGGCTCATGCATGAGATTGCAGCCAGATTTATTTTCAGTGAATATGCATCCCCAGGCCAGAAAAAAAGATACCTTCCAGCCATGGCGACCGGTGAGGTGACCACGAGCATTGCCATTTCCGAACCAGGTGTGGGAGGACACCCCAAACACCTGAAAACCACGGCGGTCAAAACAGGTTCCGGATATCTCCTTACGGGCGAGAAGTCCTTCCTTACCAACGGGCCTATTGCAGACCTTTTCATTGTCTTTGCCGTAAGCGGTTATGAGGTTGAAAGGAAACGCTACAGCGCCTATATCGTACCCAGAGAAGCACCCGGGCTCAGGCAGACCGGGCCTGTCGACTTCGGGTTCCTGCAGCCATGCCCCCATGGCGGGATTATTATGGACGCATGTGCGATACCTGAAGAGAACCTGTTGGGAACGCCCGGGACCGCCTATGAAGACATGGCGCTGCCTTTCAGGGAGGTCGAGGACGCCTTGATGATGGGGCCCATCATAGGCGCCCAGGAAGCAAGATTTAATGAGATAGTGAGCGCCTTAAGGGAAAAGGCTTCCCCTCTGACCGGGGATATTCCATTTCAGCTCGGCGGCTTGATCAGCACGTTGAGCGTGCTCGATATTGTCGCGCAAGAGGCGGCTCAAAGGCTAGATGATGAAAATGATCATGGGGAGCTTACCAACCTGATCCTTGCCTTCAGGCATATTTGTGCAAAGATGCACCAGGAGTTCAATGAGCTGATGACGACGGCCGGTATAATCCCTTCCGGATCATGCCAGGTGCTCACCCATGATCTTGATCACATCGTGCGCTTTGCCTCTCGGGTAAGCAGGATCAAACAGATGAAGCTGGGGACAGCCCTTATTTCTGCAGGAGTTAACACTCCTGATTGATTGAAATAAAAAGATAGATGTTATATGACGCTGATTAACTTGACTTGTTCCCTAAAATACCGCTAAGCGGGTTTGACATGAAGAAGACCAGGAGCTCAGCGGATATTGAACGAATCCGCGAGCGGATCATCGAGGCAGCCCTTGCCGTTATTGTGGAAGAGGGATTTCCTTCGTTGACCATGCGCAGGCTTGGAAACCGGTTGCATATGAGTGCTCCGAACCTCTACAATTTCTTCCAGAGCAAGGAGGAGATCTATATCTCTATTGTCATCAAGGGTTTCCAAATGCTCTACGATGAACTGGAGAGGTCGTGTTTATCAAACCCTGATCCTGCATCGCGTGCTCATGCCCTCATTGATGCATATGTTGATTTCGGCATCACCAACAAGGCCTACTACGACATCATGTTCACCAGGCCTACCCCAAAACACAATGATTATATCGGGACTCCCTACGAGAAGATCTCGGCCATCGAGTATAAGATTTCCATGGACATCGTCCGGATAGCTATGGATGCCCTTAAAGGGCTCAGAAAGGATTCACAAAAAATCGCCACGGATGATCTTGTCCATGGCATCGTCAAGATCTGGAGCATGCTCCATGGCATGGTCTCGCTGGCAAACAGTCAGATCATGGGTTATGTAACCCATGATCTGGATAAGACCTACAGACGGATCACCAACGAGCTCATCGAACAGTACAGGGCATAACTCCTTTCCAGGGGTTTCCATGATAGGATTTCTCGAAAAGGGGCTTGACAATCCCTGGTGAATTGAACATAGTTAAATTTAACAGTGTTCAAGTTTGTTGGGAGGTGCATGATGTCAAAGGTTACAGTACTCGGCGGTTGTGGAGCGGTAGGCAGCATTGCCGTTGAAACCCTTGCAAAGCAGGATCTTTTCGATCAGGTTGTTGTCGGTGATTTGGATCTGGAAAAGGCCCGTCAGCTCATATCCAGGATCGGATCGCCCAAGATCTCAGCCGTACAGGTGAATGCCTTTGAACCGGAAACCATACGACAGGCCTTGGCTGGAACGGATGTAGTACTCAACTGCATCGGGCCCTTCTACTCAACCGTAAAGCCCATCATCAGGACCGTACTCGAAGCTGGCATCAACTATGTGGACATCTGCGACGATGTGGATGTGACGCTTGAAATCCTTGCCATGGACCCTCAGGCAAAGAAGGCAGGGGTTACCGCGCTTATCGGCATGGGCAGTTCGCCAGGTGCCACCAACCTTCTGGCAAAGCTTGCACACGATACCCTGCTGGACGAAACCGATTCCATCGATATCTTCCACACCCATGGAGGCGAGGCAATAGAAGGAGAGGGCGTCATCGGCCACAGGTTCCACTGCATGAACATCGACATACCCATGTACCTTGATGGCGAATTACGGTACGTGAAGTATTTCAAGCCCGACGGGATAGCCCTGCGGCAGACCTTTGACTTCCCGGTGGTGGGGAGCGGCATCCCCATCTACCCCTACCCGCACCCGGAGCAGGTGACCCTGCCCAGGTACCTGAAGGTGAAGCAGGTCACCAACAAGGGTTCGGTGCTGCCCAACGAATACTACAACCTCACCCGTGACCTCTGCGGCCTGGGGCTTTCGAGCACCGACGCAATCGAGGTCAAGGGACAGGTTGTGACACCCTACGACTTTGCCGTGTCATATATACTGAAGAAGCGCGACGAAATCCTTCAAGCCACAGGGTTCACAAAACCCTGCGGATGCTGCTCGGTCATTGCCAAGGGCGCGAAGGATGGTAAGGCAAGGGAATACCGGTTCCACATGGCCTCACGTTCTCAGGCCCTGGGCGAGGGCACCGGGATACCTGCCGCCATGGGCGTGATCCTCATGGCAGAAGGGAAGGTTAAGGGACCTGGCGTGCTGCCCCCCGAGGCATGCCTTGACCCCATGGACTTTGTCGGGCTCATTACCAAGGTGATGAAGCTGGACACGAAAAAGGAAGGCGGCGAGGCATTCGGAGGGGTGATCGTGGAGATGGTGGACGAAAAGGGCATAGTGACCAAGCTGGACATCTGAAGCAGCCAAGGCACACCGAGCGGAAAAGGACCTGCCATGGGCGATAAGCGATTCATCCTGGCCATTGACCACGGGACCTCCGGGGTAAAGGCATCCATTGTCTCCACCCATGGACGAATCCTCGCCTCGGACTTTGAGAAGACCCCGATTTATTTTTTGCCGGAAGGCGGCGCCGAGCAGGACCCAGCGCAGTGGTGGGAAGCCCTGCTTACCGTATCCGGGCGCCTGGTGGGCAAGGGTGTAACAGAGCCCGAAGACATCATAGCGGTATGCGTGTCCAGCACCTTTTCCAGCACGGTGGCGGTGGATGTTCAAGGCAAACACCTCATGAACTCGCTCACCTGGATGGACTCGCGCGGGGCGCCGTATGTGAAAAGGCTCATGAAGGGGTTCCCCAGCATCATGGGCTATGGGGTGTCCAAGGTGATCAAGTGGCTGCCCAAGACAGCAGGGGCCCCGACACTCTCCGGCAAGGACGACATCGCCCATGTGCTTCTCATAAAGAACGAGTTTCCCGAGGTCTATGAAAGGACCTCCGTGTTCCTGCCGAGCAAGGACTACCTGAACCTGCGTCTGACTGGCGAGGTGGCCGCCTCATTTGATTCCATGCAGCTCTTCTGGCTCACGGACATAAGGGACGTAAACAACATCACCTACGATGACGAGCTGATCCGGCTTGCCGGTATTGACAAGGCAAAGCTGCCGACCCTTATCCGCTCCATCGATGTCCTGGGAACGCTCAAGGCCGATGTGGCACGCCGGATCGGCTTGCCTCCGGGAGTGAAGGTGGTTGCGGGATCACCCGATCACCAGTGTGCATGCATCGGCTCCGGTGCAGTAAGGGACTATGAAGGCCATCTGTATGTGGGAACCTCGTCGTGGGTCCAGTGCATCGTGCCGTTCAAGAAGACCGATGTGTTCCATTCCATTGCCTCGTTCCCCACGGCGATGCCCGGCAAGTACCAGAGCGTGAACGAGCAGGACATGGCAGGCGGGGCGCTGGAGTTCCTCTCAGGTTTGATGGCACGCTGCCGCGAGGTTTCAGAACCGGGCAAGGGACATGAAGTATCCTATGATATCCTGAATGAAGTGGCCTCCCGGGTTCCGGCAGGAAGTGACAGGCTCATCGTTACCCCATGGCTCAACGGCGAACGGACCCCGGTGGACGATACTACCCTGCGCTCCGGCATCCATAACCTGTCAAAGACCACGACCTTCGACCACATAGTCCGGGCATTCTTCGAGGGGGTGGCTTACAATACCCGCTGGAGCCTCAGGTTCGTGGAACGTTTTATCGGAAGGAAACTGGATCCCATCACCATAGTCGGAGGCGGTGCAAAGTCGGCCTTGTGGTGCCGGATCTTTGCCGACGTGCTGAACCGTACCATCCGTCAGGCAAAGGACCCCATGCAGGCAAATGCCAGGGGTGCCGCCTTTATCGC
>CAYMDG010000122.1:0-9108 GCA_964388905.1 uncultured Bacteriovoracaceae bacterium | reverse complement strand
AATCCTTCCTTTGATGTAGTGCCTCATGAACTGATCACCGCAATCATCTCGGAGTCAAAGGTCCATTATTAAACGCATAGGTATAGCTGTTCTGATCTTCAAGATATCCAGGTTATTTTTGTATTTACGGGTTTTGTACTCAACTCTGATCATGCGATTTAGGGGTGTAAAGAATGATCCGTTCAAAGCCTGCATCTTGCTGCATGTGCCATATGACTATTCTGCCGAGCCTGAAAGCTGCAAGATGCAGGTTTTGGACGGCCCTATTTGAAAAAATTTGACGATTACTATGAGTGCTATATTTCAACCTTCCAGATATACATAAAGAAAATCTGAGTTCGTCTCAATGCAAGATCCAGGTTTGCTTCTGATTAAGAAAACATATCTCCAGAATCAGGAAAAGAATTATAGGGATAGACTTTAATACAATAGGGCTTATATTTTATAATGTTACCGGGGAATTTTAATCATCCAGGAAGAAGGGGATTATTTCATGTATAAATGGAATAAAGTACTCCTTGTTATTATGGCTGTTTATTTTATTTTAACACCAGCACAGCCTCTCCATGCCAAAAAACCTACAGCCAACCGCCAGGTGCTCATCGTCAATTCATATCATTCCGGCCTTAGCTGGACTGATTCCGTCATGGATGGCATCCGGGAGACCTTTGCCGTCAGCGGCTATGATATTCAATTAAGTGCCGAGTATCTGGACGCACGTCGCTATGTGGATCCTGACCGGGCAAGGAAGATCCGGGAACTGGTCATCTTAAAGCTGAAAGGCACAGCCCCGAGTCTCATAATGGCCTCGGATAATGCCGCTCTTGAATTCCTCCTGCAGAATCGTGATCTCCTTTTTCAGAATACCCCCATAGTGTTCTGCGGAATCAACAATTTTAACTCGACCATGATTTCGAAATACCATGGGATAACCGGTGTAGCCGAAGACGTTTCCATCATCGAAACGGTTGATCTCGCGCTCAGATTTCACCCGAAGACCAGGAAAGTCATTGTCATCGGACGAACTACCGTTGCAGCAGACAAGGCCAATCGGGACAGTTTTGTTGCCGCATTACCTACGTTACCTCCCCGGATCAAGGTCACCTTCTGGGATGATATTCCGATCCCCGAGTTGAAGGCAAGGATCGGGAAACTTCAGGACGATGCAATCCTTTTCCTTAATGGATTGATAACAGACGAAACAGGCCGCCAGTTGATGTACGGGGAGACAACAAAATGGATCTCACGCCAGAGCCCTGTTCCTGTATATTCACTGTGGGACGTCTATTTAGGTTACGGAATCATGGGAGGCAAACTGGTAAGCGGTTACCGGCAGGGACAGATTGCCTCCAAGCTGGCGCTCCGCATACTTGGGGGCGAGAAGCCCGAGAGCATCCCCGTAATCAATGCCCCTGAAGCAAACCGCTACATGTTCGATTACAACCAACTCGTGAAGTTCCGCATTCCCTTATCAATACTCCCGAAGGATGCAGTCATCATCAACCATCCTGATACGTTTTACCATAAGTACAAGGGCTATATATGGGCGACGGCGGCAGTGGTCTTCGCCCTGAGCTGTTTCGTGATCGTCCTCAGCATCGCCATAATACGTCGCCGACGGGCCGAGGAAGCACTCCGGCAGGCCAACCTGGTGGTCGAGAACAGCTCTGTGGTACTTTTCCGTTGGAAGGCCGATCAAGGCTGGCCGATCGTGCTGGTATCCAGAAATGTCATCCAATTCGGCTATACCCCTGAAGAGCTGCTTTCGGGTTCAATCAATTACGCTTCGTTCATACACCCCCATGACCTGGTACGGGTAGCCTCAGAGGTACAAGATTATACTGCTCGCGGTATTGACCATTTCCGTCAGGAATACCGGATCTTGACCAAGGATGGAGAAATTCGATGGGTACACGATCGCACGATGGCTGAACGTGACATCCTCGGTCGGATCACGCACTTTCAGGGCATAGTCATAGATATCTCCGAACGAAAACGGGTAGAGGAGATATTACATACGAAGACTGAGGAGCTGAACCGCATCTTCAGCCTTTCCCTTGACCTGCTCTGCACAGCCAATGTCGACGGCAGACTAATCCGGGTGAACCCGGCATGGGAACAGGTGCTCGGCTATCGTCAGGATGAACTGGAGGGACAGAATTTTTTTGACTTCATTCATCCTGATGATGTCCCGGCAACCCTGGATGCGGCGGCAGAGCTGGCTGCAGGAAAAGATGTGATCGATTTTTCCAACCGTTACAGATGCTCTGATGGTTCCTACCGATGGATCGAATGGAGGTCAAAGTCTTATCAGGAAACACTGATTTACGCAGCAGCCCGTGACGTCACCGGGCGCAGACGGGCGGAAGAGGCGATGCGCGAGAGCGAAGAGAAACACCGCGCAATCCTGGAGAACATTGAAGAGTCATACTTTGAACTGGACCTGAAGGGCAACTACACCTTTTTCAACGAGTCTCTGTGTACGCATCAGGGTTATTCACGCCAGGAACTCATGGGCATGAACTTCAAGGCCTATACTTCATCCGAGACCGCCAGGAAAGCTTATAAGGCCTTCAACGAGATCTATCGCACAGGCCGGCCCCTGTATATTGCAGACTATGAGATCATCAGAAAGGATGGGTCCAAAAGGAACATCGAGATGTCCATTTCTCTCATGAGGAATCCCTCAGGTGAGCCCATCGGATTCAGGGGTGTAGGGAGGGATGTCACGGACAGAATCCAGTCGGAACAAGCCATCAGGGAGAGTGAGCGGATCTACCGGATGATCACCGAGAATGTACGGGAGGTCATCTGGATAATGGATTTTAATATGAAGTATCCCTATATGAGCCCTTCGATAGTCAGGCTGACCGGATATACGCCTGAGGATCTTCACGCCTTGCCTATTCAGGAGCAGCTGACGCCTGAGTCGTATGCACTCGTGGAAAAGAGGCTGGCAGAAGAACTAGCCCTGGAGAAAAGCGGGGAGCCCTTGGATCCTGGCAGGCTGATGATCTTGGAACTGGAGCTCAAGCGCAAGGAAGGAGGAACAGTCTGGGTGGAGGTTACGGCCTCTTTCAACAGAGACAAGGACGGAAGGGCCATAGGGATTCTGGGCGTCTCAAAGGACATCACGGATCGCAGGCGGGCGGAAGAGGAAAGATCCAAGCTGGAAGCACAGCTGATTCAGGCCCAGAAGATGGAATCCATCGGCCGGCTTGCCGGAGGTGTGGCACACGATTTCAACAACATGCTTAATGTAATCTCGGGATATGCGGAATTGATCAAACTCCGTCTCAACGATAATGATGGCATATTGCAAGACATCTTAGAGATCGAAAAGGCGGCAAACCGCTCCAGGGACATAACTACCCAACTCCTTGCATTTTCACGCAAACAGATCATCTCGCCCAGGTCAATGGATCTCAATATGCTGATTTTAAGCATGCAAAAGACCCTTGCCAGACTCATCGGTGAAGACATCGACCTACAGTTTTACCCTGGAGATAACCTTTGGAAAGTCAAGGTGGATCCTTCACAGGTTGAACAGATCCTTCTGAATCTTGGTGTCAATGCCCGGGACGCCATGCCTGGCGGGGGCAAACTGACTATTGAGACGACGAATATTCGTATTGATGAAAACTATTGCAGGACGCATCTCGGATTCACGCCAGGTCTTTATGTACTGCTGTCCATGAGCGATAATGGATCAGGAATGGACAAGGAAACTCTTCAGAATATTTTCGAACCCTTCTTCACAACAAAAGAAATCGGCAAGGGTACTGGGCTTGGACTTGCAACGGTGTATGGGATCATCCAGCAGAACTGTGGATTGATTAATGTCTACAGTGAGCCTGGACACGGTACCACCTTCAGAATCTATCTTCCACGGTGTTTAGATGGAGTCGATAAACCCGATGAAACCATCGAATTCACGGTGTCTTCGGGATCGGGTAGAGTTGTTCTTGTGGAAGACGAAGACTTGGTGCGCAAAATGACAAAGGATATGCTTGAAGCAATAGGTTATACGGTTCAGACTACGCAGAGTCCTCTGGAAGCACTGTCCATGTGTGAAGAAATGGATTCTCAACCTGATCTTGTGATTACGGATGTGGTAATGCCAAGTATGAGCGGCAGGGAACTGAGGGACAAACTCAAAACCATATGGCCCGATATCAAGGTTCTGTTCATGTCAGGATATACGGCTAACGTCATCGTACATCACGGTGTGCTGGAGGAAGGGGTGCACTTTCTTCAGAAACCTTTCTCTATGAACGACCTGGCCGGCAAGGTCCGAGAAGCCATGGGAAAAAAATAGATCGTATTTCGAATACGATATATGTTTATCAAATCATGAGAACAGATATGCCTGTTCATGTCCATCAACCCCTGAGCACAGTATCCATGAAAAAGGCCTTGATCTTGCGCATGAAACGCTCAGGTCTCCTCTCATACAGGTCTTCATGGAGCATGGTTCGGCCGAACACGGTGTGGATCACAGTTCCTTCCAAGTCATGGGTATCGAATACTACGGCATGAAGACGGGTCGGTGCTTGTCCCGGATTTACTGCCGGGCAATTGCCGATTCGGGTCTGGTAAACCCCTGACATGTAGGGGGATTCATGGATGTGTCCATGCAGGCTCACCATGGGCTGGGTTTTTTCGAGAAAATCCCTGATGGCCCTGGAACCGATTGGCTTGTAGTTGTGCAGGGTGTCGAGACCGGTATCATATGGGGGGCAGTGGAACACGCAGATGGTCTTATCGGGGTTGTCAAAAGAAATCCCCGAAAGGTCCTCCTCGATACTTGGATTCTTTGTTGCGTAGTCACCATCCGGGCTTACCGTAAGCCTGTCCGTATCGCTCACAATGGCAAACTTGCTCGGCACATGGGAATCATTCTTGCGATCCCTTCGCGCAAAATCCTTTACCCAGAATGTCGAATCCGTCACGCAGGCATAACCGAAAAAGGCAAGACCATCCAGGTACATTGTTTTCCCATGGATGCACATGAGATGCGGAAGGGCATTGATTAGACTCTCTACAGCAGGTATCCAGCCATGGTTGCCTGGAATGTACATGGTTTTAATGTCGGGATTTGATGATTGGAAGGAGGAAAGAACCGGAGCAAGGTAGTCTTCGACAAAACGAAGCTGGCCTTTGAGATCATCCTGAAAATCGGCGTGACCGTTGATGAGGGCAATGGGGCTGGGGATAAGTGTGGGGAGGATATCGCCACCGAGAATAATACAATCCACTCTTTCTTTGAGTGCGATCTCCATCATTTCTTCAATAAGATTACGCCGGCCGTGAAGATCAGCGGTAAAGAGCACTTTCATGTGACTAGTCGTCTTCCTTTATTCCTTGAAATGAAATGCTGGGAAATCTGCAATAAGTTCTGAAGACATATTATATGGTTAATGAAGAGATCCCGCAAGTAGACTTGTTATAAATAATCAACAACATGCCGATATAATCCAAATAGTTAATTATGCATTCCCCGTGGGGAGGTAACAGAAAGAAGATGTCTGTCGCAGTGGTAGTAAATTATAGATCCATACTGCACGAAAACCGTATGGAATCTATTGAGTTTTTTTGATTTGGAGGTGGCATTATGATGGAAGAATACCTGAAAAAGCAGATAACCATAGAAGAGGTCCTCGGTATAATCAACCCGGGTTCCAGCATGTTTGTGGAATCAGGGTGCGCTGAGCCACAGTACCTTGTACGGAAGCTTATCCTCGACAATATCGACTTAAACGATGTCCAGGTATACACCACTATCCCGCTGCGAACATATTCCAACTTTGGCGGAGAGGCAGGTTCCCGGTTTCGTATTCATTCCTTTTTTGTGTCCCCAGGAATGTCCGGCTCGTTCTCAACCGGGAAGACCGACCACATCCCTTTGTCATCCGACATGTTGGACAGGTTGATACAGGAAGGTTCCATAAGAATAAACACGACTGTCATCCAGCTGAGCCCCCCTGACGAACAGGGCTATATGAGTCTTGGTGTGACAGTCGATGTGGTGAAGTCCATGATCGACCATGCAGAGATTGTAATAGCCCAGGTCAATTCTCAAATGCCGTTTACCTGCGGAGAGAGCCTCGTGCATATATCGGAAGTCGACTATATCGTGGAACACAACGAGCCCTTAATCAGCTCTCAAGCAGAAGAACTTGACTTTGAAACAATGCAGATAGGTGAACATGTTGCTAATCTCGTGAAAGACGGTTCCACAATACAGATAGGTTTTGGCAGGATACCGGACGCCGCACTCAAGGCAATGAAAAACAAAAAGGACCTGTCCATTCATTCCGAGATCATCACGGACACTGTCTTCGACCTTGTCAATGCAGGTGCAATTCCCAAAGGCAATACTATAACCGGTTCTTTGTGCATCGGCACAGAGGCGCTGTTTGATTTTGTCAGAAATAACAAACAAGTCCAGATGAGGCCGCTTACCTTTGTCGGCGATCCCCAGACGATCCTTAGCAGGGCACCCTTTGTAGCCATCAACGGCGCCGTGGAGATCGATATCACAGGGCAGTCGTGCATGGCCCTGGGTGAGCAGGGTGCACACTTCGGTGCACTGGGGCAGCCTCATTTCAACAGGATTGCCCAGATTACGAAAGGCGGTAAAGCCATTATAGCCCTGAGGTCAACTTCAAGGGACACGAGCATATCGAGGATCGTACCAAGGTTTACCGAATCCAAAATAGGCGTCTTCACAACCCAGACCGATGTGAGCTATGTAGTAACCGAATTCGGAAGTGTAAACCTTTTCGGCAAATCCATCCGCGAGCGGGTGCTTGAACTCATAACCATCGCCCATCCGAAATTCCGCAAGTGGCTGTTGGATGAGGCCAAGAGGATGAACTATATCTATCCTGACCAGGTCCTTCCCCCTGAAGATTCTCTCTACCCCTCCCAGTACGAACATCGGCACACCTTTGGCGGAAAAGAGGTCTTTATCAGGCCGGTCAAGATCACGGATGAACGGGGCATTCAGAACCTGTTCTACTCACTGAGCAATGATGAGAAATTCCACAGGTTTCATATTCACCTCACATCGCTGCACCATCGCCAGGCCCAGCAGATGGTGAACTGTGATTATAAGAATTCGCTTGCCCTGGTTGTGGAGGCTGTTCATGCCGGGACAACAGGTATTATCGGCATAACCCATATAGTTATGGATGAAGAGGATAACAACCGCAGGACGTGCGAGTTCGCGGTCATGGTCCATCCGGCATGGCAGAATCTTGGCCTTGGTTTCTACCTTTTGAATTCCATGACCAAGATCGCCCTTGATCTCGGATTTGAGATTTTCCGTGCCTATATCTGGGAGCAAAACACCAAGATGCTTCATGCCTTTGAAAAATTGAATCTGCATATGAATGCATCAATTGAATATAACGTGGTGAAACTGGATTATGAACTTGACCCTTTTGCCGTGCCCCGACCGGGGCCTAGAAGCCATCCAGGAGGTAATCACGAAGGTGAACAGTTCATTGTCCCTGACGATATCAATCTGATCCCCGCAAATAAAAGAATATTCTGAGATTGATCTCCAGGTGACAGAAGTCAGAAGTTCGAAGCCAAGATTCATAACGACTTGCTAGAAGGCCTCCAACAGATTGCTGCTTTCTTAAAGAAACCGGATTGGTTTACAAACATCGCCATTCTCAAGTTCCTTGAACTGGAGACGTTGTTTTGATTTCTGACCCTCTTTCCATGCCTTAACCATGTAAACCTTGACCGGGATTCGCTTCGGTACTAAAGAAAAATGCAATGAACAGCCACGACCGACATGAAAACCTCCTGAACACCTTTATCAGTACTCTCACCGGTCCATGTGGCGTCAACAAGGGCGACTCTGTGCTTGTATGTGTCTCAGGCGGCATGGATTCCATGGTACTTCTCGACCTCATACATTCTGTCTGCTGGTCCCTGGGTCTCAAGCTTGGGGTCATCCACGTGGATCATGGCCTGCGCAAAGGCGAATCCAGGCAGGATGCCGACTTCGTGCAGGAAAAGTGCCGGGAGCTTTCAATACGGTTTCATCTGGTTGAGCTTAATATGACCCCCGGCATGGCCAATGTCGAAGAGAAGGCCAGAACGAGGAGGTATGAAGCCATCCACTCATGCATGCAGAACCATGGATATGCCTGGGCCGCAACAGGCCACACACTTGACGACCAGGCCGAGACCATCCTGTATCGCATCATCAGGGGTACAGGCATCAGGGGTCTTGCGGGAATTGAGTTCATGAGGCCTGATGGAATCATCAGACCCATGCTCGGCATGAAAAGGAATCATGTAGCCGAATATGCCCGCTTGCAAAAGATTTCCCATAAGAACGACAGGACAAACCATGACATACGGCTGGCCCGAAACTATATTCGTGCGGATATAATCCCATTATTGGAGAAGATAAATCCCCAGGCTGTTCGCTCTATTGCCTCATTAGCGAGTATTGCCAGAGAAGAGGGCTCAGCCTTGGAAAAAATGGCCCTTGACCTTGAGCACGGATCAATTGTTTTCGACTGGGTCATGATCAAGGCCTTCAGGATTGATGACCTGAAAACTGCGCCCGAAGCAGTTATCAAAAGATTTCTCATTCATGCCATCTCCGGGTTCATCAATGAACCCCGCGGGATCGATGCGATCCAGACAGATGCCGCCCTTGAGGTCGTCAAGGGAACCTTGCGTGCACATACCATCAAGAGAAAGGTCAAGATGCTCCTGGAAGGCAATCTCTTCATCGTGCACCTCACCTCAGAAGGTCCTCATTATGCAAGGAAGATAACAAAACAGGGGAGCATTTTCATACCCGAGATCAACAAGACCGTAAATATTGCGATAACCCGAGGCATTCCTAAGACTTGCCTGCTCAGATCATATATGAAAGGGGACAAGATGATGGGCAAAAAGCTCTCAATCACCCTTGCCCGAATGAAGATACCATGCGTATTGAGGCCTTTCTGGCCTGTCCTTGAGGCGAACAAAGAGATTATTGCAGTGGCCGCCTTTGAAAAGACACCTGCCCAGCCTGAGATGGTGCTGGAAGAATACCATGGAAAATAGATTGATACAGAGGCTTTCGTC
>CAYMDG010000121.1:5593-9205 GCA_964388905.1 uncultured Bacteriovoracaceae bacterium | reverse complement strand
CACCGAATCTGTGTATACCTTACATTCAAGAACCCAGCAAAGTCAACGCAATGAGTTCGGTTTTAAGACACGCTTGCATGGGCAATGCTTCTATGGTCTATGATGAAGCATGCGGGTGCCTTGTGAGGTGAGATGATGAAGGCCTTTATTCTCAAGAAAATTGGCAACCTTTCTGAAAACGATAAACCTCTTGAGCACATTGAGCTTCCCGACCCCTTTCCCGGAAAAGGGGACATCCTTATCAGGGTGAAGGCCTGCGGGGTTTGTCACACCGAGCTTGACGAAATCGAAGGGCGCACCCCGCCCCCGCTGCTGCCTGTTGTTCTGGGTCACCAGGTGGTTGGTGAGGTCATTGGAATGGGTGAGCGTGCCCTGCGTTTCAGGGGCGGAGAGCGGGTAGGGGTGGGATGGATTTATTCGGCATGTGGACAGTGCTCATTTTGTGTGAACGGGCAGGAGAACCTGTGCAAGGAGTTCCGGGCCACAGGTAGGGATGTCAACGGCGGGTATGCCGAGTATATGACAGTGCCGGAAAGCTATGCCCATCCTATACCTGAAATCTTCACTGATGCCGAGGCTGCACCGCTGCTCTGCGCAGGGGCCATCGGGTACCGCTCCCTGCGGCTCGCCGGATTGAAGGACGGGCAGAACCTTGGGCTCACCGGGTTTGGCGCTTCAGCACACCTGGTGCTCATGATGGTGAAGCACCTGTATCCAAATGCCCGTGTGTATGTGTTTGCCAGGAGCGTCAAGGAGCAGGAATTTGCAAAAGAGCTCGGCGCTGCCTGGGCAGGAGATACTTCTTGCACGCCACCTGTGAAAATGAACAGCATCATTGACACCACGCCGGTGTGGAAGCCTATTGTGGAGGCGCTTTCCCACCTTGATCCGGGAGGCAGGCTTGTGATCAATGCCATCCGCAAGGAGGACGCGGACAAGGACTATCTCGCAAAAATCGATTATCCTTCCCAGTTGTGGATGGAAAAAGAGATCAAGAGCGTGGCGAACGTAACGAGGGCAGACATCGGCGAATTTTTAAAGCTCGCAGCTGACATACCTATCCGGCCAGAGGTCCAGGAATATCCTCTGGATGAAGCCAATAGGGCATTGCTTGAACTCAAGCAGAGCAGGATCCGCGGCGCCAAGGTGCTCAGGATAGATTGAAAACGAGGGGGAAGATCTGCCCATGGAATATGAAGAGATCCTGAAAATGCTTGCACCGTGCGGCCTGAATTGTGTGAAGTGCCTGGCTTATACAGATGGAGAAATAAAGGCTGTGAGCGAGCGGCTCATTACCCTGCTCGGATCCTTTGACCGATATGCACAGAGGTTTTCATCCTTCCAGACAGTTTTCAACGGATATCCCCAGTTCAAAGAGCTCCTGGAGCATTTTTCCAAGGCAGACTGTACGGGTTGCCGCAGCGGTACATGCCGGTATCCCGGGTGTATCGTGCTGGAATGTACTTTAAGGAAAGGTGTGGACTTCTGCTTTCAGTGTAACGAATTCCCTTGTGATAAGACCACATTCGACCCTGATCTCAAGCGCAGGTGGATGGAAATGAATGCCAGGATGAAGGATGCAGGGCTCAAGACATATTATGAGGAAACCAAGGATCTTTCGCGATATCGTTAGTGACATGGTCTTGCTTTTAAACAGGGTCCGTTAAAATCCTGGTTTATATTGTGTCTCTTGACTCGCAGGACAAAGCATGAAAAATGGGTAGCTATGCCTTATTCGCTGATTATGAAACAAAAGGAATGCAGTTACGATGAAAGGTGATGTGCACCCCGGCAGATGCCATCCCCTAGGGTCAACGGTGTACCCTGATGGTGTCAACTTCTCATTATTCTCCAGTAGTTGCTATGCTGTTGAACTTCTCTTGTTTGACGATCCGGATGACGTACGCCCTGTAAGGCTGATCAGGCTTGATCCCAAGGAGAATAAGACCTTCTACTACTGGCACTGCTTTGTGCCCGGCATCAAGGCCGGACAGCTTTATGGTTACAGGGTTTTCGGGCCTTTCGACCCTGCACGAGGGCATTATTACGATGGACAGAAGCTTCTTCTTGATCCCTACACAAAGGCGGTCGCCATTGGGAATAACTATGACAGGATAGCAGGGTGCAGGCCGGGTGATAACTGCTCCCATGCTGCGAAATCAGTAGTGGTGGACCCTTTTGATTATGATTGGCAGGGAGATGAGCCTTTAAGGACCGATTACCGAACGAGTGTGATCTATGAACTCCATGTGGGCGGTTTCACACGCTACCCTAATTCAGGTATCAGTGAAGAGAAGAGGGGAACCTATGCAGGTCTCATGGAGAAGATACCCTACCTCAAGGAACTGGGTATCACTGCTGTTGAACTCATGCCTGTCCAGCAATATGACGAGCAGGATGCTCCCCCAGGATTGAGTAACTATTGGGGCTACAGCCCCATGGCTTTTTTTTCACCCCATGCCGGTTACTGTTCCATAGGCGGAAGCTTAAGCCCTTTGAAAGAATTCAGGGACATGGTCAGGGAACTCCACAATGCCGGTATTGAGGTGATCGTGGACGTGGTATTCAATCACACGGCAGAAGCAGGGCATGAAGGTCCGACTTTTTGCATGCGAGGCATTGAAAACACAACATATTACATCTACAATGTCGAGCACCGGCGTTATGAGAATTACTCAGGATGCGGCAATACGGTTAATACCAATCACTCCATAGTGCGCAGGATGATTACCGAGAGTCTGCGCTACTGGGTGGAGCATATGCATGTGGATGGCTTCCGATTTGACCTTGCCTCGGTCATGGCACGCGGAGAATATGGAGAGCCTCTGGAAAAGCCCCCTATCTTGTGGTCCATTGAATCAGACCCGGTTCTGGCAGGTACCAAGATCATTGCCGAGGCCTGGGACGCGGCAGGACTCTTCCAGGTGGGGTCTTTCATAGGTGAGCGTTTTGCCGAATGGAACAGCCAGTTCAGGGACGACATCAGACGTTTCCTTAAGGGTGAAGAGAAGACGGTGGACCGTATTTCAAACCGGCTTTTAGGAAGCCCGGACATCTATCCGCAACCCGTGCGTGAAACGAACCGCAGTATAAATTTCATTACCTGCCATGATGGCTTTACCCTCAATGACCTGGTGTCATATGATCACAAGCACAATGAGATGAACAAAGAGCAAAACCGTGACGGTAATGATTACAACCTCAGCTGGAATTGCGGGGTTGAAGGACCCACGAGCGATAGGGTTATTGATGCACTCAGGCTAAAACAGATAAAGAATTTCATCACACTCCTGTTCGTGTCACAGGGTACACCCATGCTCCTCATGGGCGATGAGGTTCGCAGGGCCCAACAGGGCAATAACAATACCTACTGCCAGGACAATGAAATGTCCTGGTTTGACTGGGATGCGGTTAAGAAGCATGCGGGCCTGTTGAGGTTCGTTCAAGGACTCATAAGATTTTCCCGTTCAAATCCTGTTTTCAACCTGAGGCATGTTCCAAAACCCCCCTATACGGACAAAGACGTATGCATTACCTGGCATGGAGTTCATCTGAGCAAGCCCGACTTTAGAGACAACTCCCACAGCTTGGCGCTTGAATTGAAATCAAGCC
>CAYMDG010000121.1:0-5493 GCA_964388905.1 uncultured Bacteriovoracaceae bacterium | reverse complement strand
ATCCTGAGGTATTGACTCAACCGGATAAGGTGATATTAATACGAAATAAGAATCATTTACATGACCTGTGGAGAACGAGGAGGAGCAGATGAGTGTTAAGAAACAGTATTTGAAGACAAAAACGGTATGCAAGGTAACCTTTAACCTCCCTAAAGATATAGCCAGGTCAGCAGACTCTGTCTTTCTTGTGGGAGATTTTAACGGCTGGGATGCAAGCTCGCACCCCATGAAGCGTCAGAAGGATGGGTCGTTCAATCTTACGATCAACCTTGAGAAGGGAAGTGAATATCAATATCGCTACCTGCTGGACGGCTCTACCTGGGAAAACGACGATTGTGCGGATAAATACGTAAAAAGCCCGTATGGAGATAGTGAAAATTCCGTAGTAATGATCTGAGCGACACCCATCGGGAAGCAAGCACTGCTGGCTTTCCTTCCGTGAGCCAGTATGACTGCATGAGCATTTATCCATGACGGGTATTGCCTTAGGCAGGTCCTAAAGCGGCTGGTGCCGGTTAAGCACTTTCATGAGTTGTTATCATGTGCTCATGGAAAGGTTCTGCAAATTATTTTAGTCCTGTAGGTTGATTCCTTGAAAGAGCCGCATATTATTGTTAACTAATGAACGAGTAGGAGAATGAGAGGACACTAGTGGGGGATAATATGAGTGAAAAAAGATTTACTGCCCTGGAAACCATGGTGGCCTATCATGAAGACACTATTCAGAAGCTCAATGAAGTGATTTACAAACAGCAGGTTGAAATCGACAGACTTAAGGAGAAGGTCGATTCGTTTACAAGGCATCTCAAGGATACCGACCAGCCTGTTGCCGATGAGTCGGACAAGTAATCTCCGTCTCGTGTAATGCGTTAATCAATAGGCCTTCAAGGTTTCTTGTGTGCAATTATTTTGCATTCACTAATATTTGTGTAAGCTCCTCATCCGTAAGCACGATGGGGTTGCCTTTCATGCTGCTGGCGCGGCTGGCCTTGACAACAATCTCCGGGAAGTACTCCTGACTTATCCCAATCAATGAAAGCCCTTGTACGTTCATGCGCGAGCAGAGCTCATGGATCCAGTCGATTGCATCATCCGCCAGGGCGGATGCTTTGCCGGTGATGATCCTTGCCACATCGTCGAAACGCTTCAGTGCATGGGCATCAGGGGTGCGTTTTTTAAGGGCCTGTATATTCATTTCCACCACATGCGGCAGAAGGCTGGCACAGATGAGCCCATGGGATACAAGGCATTGGCCGCCTGCCGCAGCAGCAAATCCATGGACTGCTCCAAGCCTGGCATTTGCCAGGGCAATACCGCTGAAAAGGCTCGCCATGGCCATGTCTTCACGGGCAGCCGCATTGCCGCCGTCCTTATACGCAGCTATTAGTGACCTTGCCGCACGCTCAAGGCCCTCCCGACATATGCTGTCGGTCAGAGGATTCGCACTGTTCGAGACATAGGATTCCAGAAGCTGGGTCAGTGCATCCAAACCGGTACTTGCGGTGACATCAGGGGGAAGAGAGTGAGTGAGTTCCGGGTCTACGATTACCAGGCGTGGAAGCATGAAGGGAGACCGCAAGCTCACCTTGATGCCATGATCCTCGGAGAGAATAACGGCATTTTTTGTCACCTCGCTGCCGGTTCCAGCGGTTGTGGGTACGGCAACATAAGGGGCCGGCGGGTTTTTAAGCGGTATGGCCCTGCCCACTATCTCGAGGTAGTCATAGATGTCACCTGTATTTGTAATGAGCGCAGCGATGGCCTTACCGGCATCTATGACACTGCCACCCCCGATTGCTATGACACAGTTACAGCCATGTTCACGTGCCACGGATACACCCTGGGTAACGGTCTGTGCAGTAGGTTCTTTGGATACGGAATAGAGTGTAGGGATTATATGGTTATTTTTAAGCCTGTCGAGAAGCTGGGACCACCTGAGGCCTTTCTTTCCTGTAACTACGAGACATTTGTCACCCATGGAGGAGGCGAAATCGATAATCTCATGGATGCTCCCCGGGCCGAAGATAATTTTCTCAGCAGTGGCAAATTCGAAACGCATGTCAGCTCACCTCGAAGATTGATTATTTTTGCATTTCCGCGCAGGCGGGAATTCATGGGTATAGTATATCGTGAACCCTTAAAATTATTTTCATAAGTATTGATAGTATCCATTTTGATGTGACTATGAATCATTAAAATATCAATGGCCACTAGATTTTACCATTGTAGGTCTTAACATCACGAGTTATGGGAGTTATAATAGCAACAAACATTACTGTAATAATATTAATGAGGTTGTTTCATGAAAAATACCAAAAAGACAAAAGGTAAACTCTTAAAAGAATCAGCCATGTCGCAAAGGTTGACTGATGAATTAAGAAATTCGGCGTTAGAGCATAAACGCATTGAGGAGGCAATAAAGGGAAGCGAAGAGCGCTACCGCGATCTTGTAGAGAATGCCCACGATGTACTCTGGGTCTTTGACCTCAACCTGGGGTATACCTATATAAGTCCTTCGGTAAAGCGCCTCAGGGGATACAGCGTTGAAGAGGCCATGAAACTCAGCATTGAACAGCTCCTTACCCCGGCATCCTATAAAAAGTCCATGGAGATATTCGAAAGAGAACGACGCCTGGTGATGTACGGACATCGGCATAGCCCTGATTGGTCAATAACCATTGAGCTTGAAATGAATCGCAAGGATGGTTCTTTAGTCTGGACTGAAGTCACCATGAACCCTCTCTATGACGAACGGCAAAGAATCAAGGGTATTATGGGAATAACCCGTGATATTTCCGATCGCAAGAAGGCAGAGGAGGCTTTGAGCAGGAGCGAGGCCAAGTATCGTTTCCTCACTGAGAATATGAACGACATCGTATGGACGGCAGATCTAAATTTAAATGTCACCTATGACAGCCCTGCCGTAGAAAGAGTTCTGGGTTTCACCGTGAACGAGCGTATGACGCAGGAAGCTCATACGATGCTGACCCCTGATTCTTTTGCCATGGCAGTCGAAACCCTGCATGCCGAGCTCAAACGGGATCATGATGAAGGCGTTGACCCACGCAGAAGCATAAAGCTGGAATTGGAGTATTATCACAAGAACGGATCGATTGTGTGGATGGAATGCATTATGAGAGCGATCCGCAACGATGCCGGGGATATCATCGGGATACATGGGGTGTCGCGCGATATCACCGAGCGCAAGCGGACGGAGGAAGAACTCAAGAAACACCGCGATCACCTGGAAATCCTTGTTAAAGAACGAACGTCCAAGCTTATGATGGCCATTGAACAGATGGAAAAACAGATTGAGGAACGCAGGCAGGCTGTAGAAGCATTGCGCGTCAATGAAGAGATATACCGCATCCATTTCTCACTCAGCAACGATGTTATGTTCACGAATGATGAAGAGTTCAGGGTCCTCAGCGTCACACCGAACGTGGAAAGGGTCCTCGGATACAAGCCCAAGGAACTGATCGGCAAAACTTTTCAGGAGTTGGACGTACTACATCCGGACGACATGGGCAAGGCCGCTGACAATGCTAAGCATGTGCTTTCCGGAGGAACAAGTCGCCATCCGATTTATCGGTTCATCACACAAGACGGGAAAATGAAATTCGGCGAAGTGAGCGGTGTCCCACTCATAAAGAAAGGACAGAGAACCACTTTGATCTCCGTGGCCAGGGATGTCACCGAGCGCATCGAAAAAGAACAGGTTCTTATGGAAACCCTTGAAAGGTACCGCACCCATTTCACCCTCACTGATGATGTCATGTTTACCTTCGATCACAAGCTAAGGTTTAATAGTATCTCTCCGAACGTAGAGAAAGTCACTGGGTACAAACCTGAAGAACTTATCGGGAAACCCGCCCATAAACTTGGTGTGTTCCCCCCTGAATATCAGTATGAGGCTTATGATGAAGCTATGCATCTACTCTCAGGGCAGACAATCAATTCTTCCATCTATGAGTTTATAACCAAAGATGGAAAACGGAAGTTCGGCGAGTTCAGCAGCAGTCCCTTAAAACGGGATGGCAGAGTGGTTGAAATAATCACTGTTGCCAGGGAAATCACAGAACGCATCAAGAAAGAAAAGTCACTCCAGGAGACTGAAGCAACGGCACAGGCGCTACTGAATGCATGTACAGATTTCATGGTTTTGATAGACATCACAGGAACAATAATTCATGTGAACAAAGCGGCTTCAGACAATCTGGGCAGAAGCGTTAACGAATTGTTGGGGACCTGTCTTTTCGATGAAATGCCGAAAGAAGTGGCGGATAGGAGAAAGATTTACGTTGAGAAAGTCATCAGTTCGGGCAGTCCGGTACGCTTTAAAGATGAGAACAAAGGAAGATTGATCCACAGCAGCTTATTTCCCGTCTTCAACGAACTGGGTAAGGTTACCAAGATTGCCATTCATGCCCGGGACATCACTGAGACCAATCCGGCCTTTTTCAAAAGCAAAATTGAAAAAAATATCTGAACTGGAAATCTGCCTGACCGTATTTCAACCCGGCATCATGGGTGGCCATCCTTGAACCACTGCGGATGGGAGAAGAAGTACGCTTCCCCATATTGTTTCAGCATATCGCCGTTGAACCCCATGACATTCTTACTGCTTGCCAGGACGGCAGTAGGCCACCACAGCCAGGCATCTTCATAGTTCTCATAGAGCGTTTTTTCCAGCTCAAAATAAATCCTGGTCCTTTTTGCCTCATTCACATTCTCTCTGCCTGCCTTGATAAGCGAAACGGCCTTCTCGTTATGGCTCCTGCCATTGTTAAAGGGACTGACCGGGTCATAGAGCAGTGTGGCGATATGGTCGGGTTCCTGGATCCACGGGTGGAGATTTCCCACCATGTCGAAATCCTTTTTCTTAAAGGGTTCAAGCATGCCTGACACACTCAGATAAACGGGCTTCCACGTTATGCCCACCTTTTCGAGCATGGCCATTACGGCCTTAGCAAAGGCCTGGGCCTCGGGTATATTAAGGGTGAAGCCCTTCAATGTCAGTCCGTTTTGATAACCGGCCTGGGCAAGGAGCTTTTTGGACAATTCCGGATCATAGCTTACAGGGGACAGGTCAGGATTATGGGCCCAGTGGTCGTCGGGGTACATGCAGCTTGCTACCCTGCCCAGGCCGAACTGTGTTCCCATGACCAAAGCCTTCCTGTCTATGGCATGAGATATGGCCTGGCGGACCCTGATGTCGGCGCAGGGGCCTTTTGCATTGTTTAAGGTCAAATATATCAGCCAGTTCATGGGCATGGTGTGAACATTGAAATTAGGATCGTTTTTTACCAGCTTGTACTGGATGGCATCTGCAACGATAAAGTCCAGCTTGCCTGCCTTGAGGTTTGCCAATCGAACAGAAGGGTCCGGGATAACCGAGATCCTCATTCCATCGAAATAAGGCATGTCCGGCATCCCGATGCTTCGACCGAACCACCAGGCAGGGTTGCGTTTCAATTGCAGATAGTTATCCGT
>CAYMDG010000120.1:0-9422 GCA_964388905.1 uncultured Bacteriovoracaceae bacterium | reverse complement strand
GCCCTGGGCAAAGCCTCAGGCACTGCTGCCATAAGGCCCCGGGTATAGGGGTGGAGCGGGTTGTCGAAGATGGCCTGCGAGGGTGCAAGTTCCACAATGCGGCCCTGATACATGACCGCAATGCGATGAGACAGGTAGCCCACAACGGCAAGGTCATGGGAGATGAACAGATAAGACAGCTTGAACTGGGCCTGGAGATCAGTCAGGAGATTTATGACCTGGGCCTGGATAGATACATCCAGTGCGGAAACCGGCTCGTCACAGATGACGAGCTTGGGATTGATGGCCAGGGCCCGGGCAATACAGATCCTCTGGCGCTGACCACCTGAAAATTCGTGGGGATAACGGCCCAGCATATCAGTGCTTAAGCCGACCATATCGAGCAGCAGCAGAACCCTCTTGCTGATCTCGGCCTTGTTCCCGGTCTTGTGGACGATCATGGGCTCTTCAATGATGGAGCGGATTTTCTTTCTCGGATTCAAAGAGCCCAACGGATCCTGGAAGATCACCTGCATGCCCCTGCGGACCTTCTTGAGGGTCTCCCCCCTTGCCTGCAAGACATCCATCCCATCAAAGACGATCCTTCCCTTATCCGGCTCCAAGAGGCTCAGGATCAGCCTACCCAGCGTGGTCTTGCCGCATCCCGACTCCCCCACAAGACCCAGGGTCTCGTTGGGCCACAATTCGAGATCCACACCGTTCACGGCATGGACAAACCCGGCTGCCCTGCCGAAGGCGCCTGATCGGATGGGAAAGGACTTCATGAGCCCCTGTGCACTGAGAATAGGGTTCATGCCTCTTTGTACCTCCAGCAGCTGACCTCACGCCCGGCACCAGGGTAAAAGATCGGGGGAAACTCGGCCCTACATATGTCCATCACCTCAGGGCACCGGGGATTGAACGTGCATCCTTTTGGCATGTCCTTGAAGGTGGGGACATTCCCCGGTATGGCATAGAGCCTCTCTCCCTTGAAGGCGCCCCTGAGCCTCGGTACGGACTTCATGAGTCCCTTTGTGTAAGGGTGCAGGGGCTCTGAAAAAATCTCATCTGCCTTTGAATATTCCACTACATGTCCTGTATACATGACAGCCACATCCTGGCATACCTGTGCGACAACGCCTAGATCATGGGTGACGAGGATTATGGATGTGCCGATCTCTTCCTTGAGGTCTCTCATGAGACCAAGGATCTGCGCCTGGGTGGTCACATCCAATGCCGTGGTGGGTTCATCGGCAATGAGCAGGGTGGGCCTGCATGCCATGGCCATGGCAATCATAACGCGCTGGCACATGCCCCCGCTGAGTTGGTGGGGATAATCCCCTACCCTTTTATGGGCTTCGGGTATACCGACCATGTTCAGCATATCCGCAGCAATCTCCAGGGCATGCTTTTTTGTGACGGCAAGCTTCTGCTGGTGCAGAAGGATCACCTCGGCGATCTGTGAGCCGATGGTAAACACGGGATTAAGCGAGGTCATGGGCTCCTGGAAGATCATGGAAATCTTATTGCCCCTTATGGCACGCATCCTTTCCTCATCCAGGCCCAGCAGGTCAATACCTTCGAATGAGATGCAACCCCGCGTGATCTTACCCGGCGGATCAGGGACCAGCCTGAGTACGGAAAGGGCCAGCACGGTTTTTCCGCACCCGGATTCCCCCACAATGCCCAGTGTATGCCCGGCCTTCAGTGCTAAAGTTACACCGTCTACAGCCTTCACCACACCCTCGGGTGTGAAAAAAGCAGTGTGCAGACCTTGAATATCAAGGAGATTATCGCCTTGTTCGGTCAGAGAAGGCATTTCAAGTCCTGCTGAAGCGTTCATCGTGAATTTTCTACCCATTCCCTTATAGGATTATCTTCTCACGTGTTAAGATATAACAGATTCACTGATATCACGATACTACCGGACTTCCAAGTTAACTCATCAGTGGATAAAACCCTTTAGAACATGACCCTTGATCCACCATTTTCACACAAGAAGTGCACCTGAGTTACTCCCTCCTTCAAGCGGATGGCCTTGGCAAGATCCTCATAAAGACTTTCTTCAATGGGGTCCATTATCGATACCGGTCTGCCGTCTTCACGCAGGCAGAACCTAAGTGAGGCAATACGGCCTGTCACAACAGCATAGCTGCATCCGGCGGGGCCGCAACATGACCGGTCTGTTACTGCATATCCTACAAGGTACAGTATCCGGCCTGCAGGATGGTCAAGACTCTCTTCTCTGGTGAAAAGATAATGCCCTCCTATTGCTTCAACTTCCTCACCGAGATTGGGGTGTACAAACTCCACGAGCCCCTCCTTTGCAGCCGACCCATTTTCACTTCTATAGATGATCATACCTTCTTTATTGTCAAGCTGATCATTGAGTTACTGAAATGTATTCCATGATTGTTATCTCATGATAATCGGTTAAAGTTTGTATATCCGTACTCCGATGAGCCTTATATCATAGCCTGTGACTGGTAGAAGTACTATCCAAGAGAAAGGTTTTGTTAAAAGATGAGCATATTTGACAATCTCTTCGGGCGAAACAAGGCATCCAAGGAGATCTCTGCCTGCGAAGGTGCCCTGGAGAAACGCCCGAACGACACCATGATCCTCAAGAAGCTGGGAGATCTCTATCTCAAGGCCAACAACCACAAAAGCGCCTCCGAGGTCTATGTGCGTTTAGGAGAAATCTACAGTGAAAAAGGTTTCTACCCCAAGGCTATAGCGCTGTACAAGCAGGCTATCAAGATCAACTTATCCTGGGAAGGGCCTTATGAGAAGCTTGCCGAGCTCTACCGGGTTCAGGGGTTCTCCCGGGAGGCCGCAACCCAGTATGTCAAGCTGGCAGAGATGCTCGAAAAGGACGGTAGTAGCGTAGAGGCCACCATGTACATGCAGAAGGCAGCAGAGCTGGACCCGGCCATCAACCAGATGAGTAAGAAGGTCCACGCCTTCAAGGTCAAAGAAAAGGCCATGACAGAGGCCATTCCAAAGACCGCTCCAAAGCCTGAGTTTGAGCGAACCGATTTCTATGATCTTACCAAAGAACTCGACAAGCAGCTGGAAAAGGATATGGCTGAGTTTTCCATTGATGAAACCTTTGAAGACAGCGAGGATACTACAGGTGTGGAATCCGTATTCAAGGCCATCGAGGAAAACGCCTCAAAAGAAGGCATGGATGATCCGTTGTTCCAATACAATATGGGACTTGCCTATAGGGAAACAGGCCTTCTGGATGAGGCCGTGGAGTCTTTTAATAAGGTTATTGGCACGGGCGAGAAGCTCTATGATGCCTATGTTATGCTTGGATTGACCTACAGGGAAAAGGGCCTCTTCCATGAGTCTCTTGACGTTCTCGGGAAGGCGGTATCGCTGGAAGAGACATCCACGGAAATGAAGGTGGGGGTCCTCTACGAGATAGCCCAGACATACAAGTCCTTGGGTGATAATCCAGCAGCCTTGTCCATCTTCAGGGAGATTCAGAAAGAGCATAGGGATTTCAAAGATGTTGAGCTTGAAATAATCCGCCTGGCGGGTGGAGGACAATATGGCAGTCATTAATTATTCCAAGAAAGAGATCTCGGCAAAGATCGTCTATTATGGACCTTCCGTGTGCGGGAAAACAACAAACATCCAGTCCATCTATGCCAGCCTCAAGCCGGATCAGAAGGGCAAGCTTGTCTCTCTGGCAACAGAGGCTGACCGGACCTTGTTCTTTGATTTCCTGCCCATTGAAATCGCAAATATCCGCGGCTTCAAGACCAGGCTCCACTTCTACACGGTCCCGGGCCAGGTATATTACAATTCCACAAGAAGGGCAGTTCTCACAGGGGTGGACGGCCTCGTATTCGTAGCGGACTCTCAGCGAGATAAGATGGAAGAGAACATTGAGAGCCTGAACAATCTGGAAGAGAACTTGAATTACTATGGGAAGAGCATCAAGACCATCCCCATAGTAATCCAGTATAACAAGAGAGACCTTGCAGATGTCACGTCCGTGGCTGAGATGGAACAGATGATCAATCCCTACGGGTATCCGTCCTTCGAATCCGTGGCTACCACCGGGGAAGGCGTTCTCGAGACACTCACCAAGATCACCAAAATGGTTCTCCAGCATATTGAGATGGGGACAAGCGGTAAACAACCCAGAACACAGAGCGCCCCGGCAGAAAGAACCTCTGCCTCTCCCGGCCTGTCTCATCCGGGTTTGTCCTCTCAAGGTGGGCCACAGCAAGGTTTATTCGAATCCGGCATGCCCAGGAGCGCCATATCACCTCAGAGCGGCCTTTCTCAACCCACTCCATCACCAAAGGGTCAAGAGCCTTCGCCTGAGCGACCTATGGAACCTGAGCTGAATTTAACCAGATATGATGAACCCGAACCCAGCGCAACCGAAATCGGCCTCAAGCCCTCTGTAGGCAGGATTCAGATCGTGGGCACGGATAATGCAGAAATTATATCTGCAAATGCCATAAGTGTTCCGATCAGAGTGAAAATTGAGGGCGATATGAAGGTATACAGAATAGATCTGGCCATCAAGCTTGATGGCTTCAAACCAGAGGATTAAAGGTGTGCAAGCAAATCCAATGCTTTCAGGTATCCTGCCGATAATCACTCTCAATGGGGTCCCGTTATCCTGGCCGGTCATCAGCACAATCCTGGGCAATAGTTACTTTTTCGTTATTACAGCCACGCTTTTGTCTCTTTTCCTGGTGGGAGTGTGCCTGATCTACAAATATACACCACAGATGCTCAATGACCTCAGGGCTTTTACCAATAATGATCTGGCGGACAAGGGTCTTATCATGTGGATGTTTTTCATCCTGATGATACCCCTGTTCTTCGATGTAGGCCCCATGATGCTATTGCTCTGGTGGATCTTTTTCTTGTGGGGGTATCTGATCCCTGCTGAAAAGCGTATAGCATTCTTCTTTGTATTCCTTATCTTCATGTCCAGTTGGCTGGCCCATATAGGGGCGGGCTTCATTACCTATACCGAAAACCAGATCACCAGACAGATCTATACAACTGAACATAATCTGGCCAAAGAAACAGATGCCGCTACAATCTCATCATGGATCTCCAATCACCCGGCTGACGCTGAGCCCATGAACACCATGGCGCTTATCGACATCCGCCGATCGAATTATTCGGAAGCCATAAGCCTCCTCAATCGAAGTATCGACCTGGACCCCGGCAATCCGAGGTTTTACAATCATTTAGGGCTGGCATTTATCGGCTCAGGGAAAAGCAAAGAGGCATTCAAGGCCTTCCAGAACTCCATTGCTCTCATGCCGGATAATGTAGTCTACTACTACAACCTGTCAAGGCTCTATCAGTCTTCCTATAACTTCTATGAAGGAGAAAAGGCCATAGCAACGGCAAGCGGTATTGATGCCGATAGGGTACGACGGCTCTTGGATGAAGAAAATGCTGCAGGAAAGACCAGGTATATACAGGAATGCTCACCGTTGCGGTTACTGCTTTCACGACAAATGAAACCTTCCCAGGAACTCCATTCCGTTGCTGACGCCCTCTGGACTTTCACCTTTGGCCTGATTCCAAGGAAGACATCAATCTTCCTTGCATTCGGATGCCTTCTTGCCTTTCTCATTATGAGCTATGTCCCTGATGACAAATTTACCAAGCGTTGCAGCCGGTGTGGTAAGCTGCACTATTCCGGTGCAAGGACACCTGCAGGAAATCCCATGTGCCTCCAGTGCCACTGGATCGATGTAAAGGCAAAGAAGCAGCAAAACAGCATACTCCACCATAAGAGAGAAGAGATCAGGAAATATAAGACCTTCAGTTATCAGAAGCTTCTGAGGCTTGAGCTGATGCTGCCAGGTCTCGGTTCTTTCCTGACCAACCGGACAAGCACCGCGCTCATCCGAATGAGTGTATTAAGCGTGTCGCTTGTGGCCATTATAACCGGGGGGCAATTCATTACCTCCTTCACCCCGGTCGCAATTGAGTATACAGGGATTATCCGGATCATCGGTGTAATATCTCTCAGTCTGCTCTTGCTAAGGGCTTATAAGGCCCCTCCCATCAGGTACGGGGTGTAAAGATGTCACTACTCGGGACACTTAAAGGGTTCGGCGTCACAGAGATTTTCCAGCTCATCTCCCAGCAGATGAAGACAGGGGCGCTGATCCTCTCCTCGCCCAAGGCCAATGTGACCATTACCTTTGAAAACGGCGTCATCGTGGGCATAACCTCTGATCAATGGGAGAGGGATCCCCGCTCCGACGTTCTCCTCAAGGCAGGCTATGTCAATGAAAAAGACCTTAAGGCAGCCTTTGAAAACGAGAAGAAAAACGCAGAGCACTGGCATGATATATTAATCTCTAAAGGTCAGCTGAAAAAAATATTCCTGGAGAGGGCAACCAATGTTGTCATAAAGCAGACACTGCTTGAGGTGTTCCAGTGGAGGGAGGGAGGTTATAAATTCGATGACTGGAATACCGAATCAACGAGCATGCTCTCCTGCCACATACCCACGGAAGGCGCCATCCTTGACACATTACGTATCATCGACGAATGGCCTACCATTAAACAGAAGATACCCCCGGTGGATTATTGCCCTGTAACCATCATCCCCATCACCGAGGAGATCGTGGGCCATCACGAACTGAGCGATGTGGATCTGCATATCTATGACCTGATCGACGAAAAAAGGACGGTCGAACGCATAGTAAAGGAATCTCTCGAACCCCCGTTTGAGGCATTGAGCTCTCTGGTCAGGCTTATTGATATCGGTCTCGTGGAAGTATTTCCAGAGGGCGCCAAGGACATACGTGATGTATCAATTGCCCGGAGCCTCTTCTTGAGCAAGGTCAAGCAGGCATCGCTCTATGTTGTGCTCGTCCTTTGTATCTTTTCGCTGCTCCTCATAGGCCACCCAAGGATCACAAGGGGATTCATCCCCAAAGAGATCAAGATGTACCTTAATTACCAGACAGAGTTACGTGAGCAATTCAGCTCGAAGCAGAAAGCGCCTTAATAGACAGATATAGATAATCATGCCCATTGAGGCGTATCTTTACCGGCGAAAAGGCTACATCAAGGCATCTTCCTTTTTCACAGAACTCAGAGTCAACAGCACACCTAAGCGTATGAAAGACCCTGTTGGAATGCCTCAGTATCAGCTTTGTCTGGCCATCTTCAAAAACCTTACGTCCCACGATCTCCATGGATGGAATCAGGAACACCGGCTCAGGGTTGCCTTCGCCGAAAGGGGAGAGCAATTCAAGCTCATCTAAAAAGCCTTGCGTGAGATCGAAGGGTGAGATCTTGAGATCAACCTTGAACGTCATCTGCTCTTCGTTTTTCTGTAACGTCATGGCCTCATTGAGGGCCTGAGAGAACAAGGTGATCCGTTCTTCCGTAATACTCAATCCAACGGCCATCTTGTGCCCCCCGAAACTGCTGAGCAGCCCATTCGTGGTGCCAAGAGAGCGGTGCAGGTCAATACCCACCAGAGACCTGCCTGAACCGGTGCCGATGCCATCCATGAATGACACGACAATGGCGGGCCTGGAGTAGATATTCACCAGCCGTGATGCCACAATACCAAGTACACCGATGTGCCAGTCGTTACCCCATACAACGGTTACATTTTCCAAAGGAGGCTGCTCTTTTAATTGATCAAGGGCCATGGCCAGGACCTTCTGCTCATGGATCTGCCTTTTTCTGTTCAGACCATCAAGCTCCTGAGCCAGGATATTAGCCCTAGTCTCATCATCCGTGGTAAGCAGATCAAAGGCCTTTCTGGCATCAGATATCCTGCCTGCAGCATTTATCCTAGGTCCCAAAATAAAACCCAGGTCGCGCGAGATGACCTCTTTCTTTATACCTGCCACCTTTACAAGCGCCTGGATGCCAACCCTGAGGGTGGAGTTCATCACGTTCAGCCCCTCTTTGACCAGGATGCGATTTACCCCCGAGAGATTGACCGAATCGGCTACAGTCGCCATGGCAACGATATCGAGCTCGTCTTTGAGGTTCGGCAGGTCGCCAAAGCCGCGCTCCCTGAGCAGGGAACGTAATGCCACAATCAGGTGAAAGACCACCCCTGTACCGCAGAGGTCTTCTCCGAAGAAAAGACAATCGGGCTGTTTAGGATTGATCAGGGAGTATGCATCCGGGACATCGGAATCAATCTCATGGTGGTCTGTGATGATGACATCCATGCCCAAAGAGTTAGCGTAGCCCACCTCTTCAACAGCCGTTATCCCGCAGTCGGCTGTGATGAGAAGGCTCACCCCCTTGGAATGCAGTTCTTCAATACCGCGTCTGTTCAGGCCATATCCATCGGTGATCCTGTCAGGGATGAAGATTACAGGAGGCTCACAGCCGATGCATACAAGAAAACGATGGATGAGCACTGCGCTGCATACACCGTCCACATCGTAGTCTGTAAAGACGCCAATGGTCTCTTTTTTATCGATGGCCTGCACTATCCGCTCGCAGGCTTTATGAATCCCTAACATGCCACTGGGATCTTTGAGCTGGCCGAGATTGGGTCTTAGATAATCCAGGACTTGAGCAGGATCCAGCATGCCCCGACTACGTACAAGCGACCGAAAGGCAGGGGTAAACTTCAGGGCGGGCAACGCATTTTCATCAACCTGCCCTTTGAACACCCATTTGGGAGACATGCATACCATGTCCTTCTCTCTAAACCGGTGATGCTTGTAAGTCAAGGAAGGCCGCTAAACCCGGATTTTGCGTTTGGGTGTACCCAGAAACTCTCTATGTACTTCTGGCGGCCTTAAGCATGAAACTCATAGTGACATGGAATTGTTTTTAACAGACCAAGTTTCTAAGCCCCTTCAAACGCAAAATCCGTGCTAAATGGTTATCAATCGTTGAAGTGCCTCCCTCGTAGAAACCATGTCGGGCGGCTTCACCTCCATGGTGACTGTTGAATCATACCCGCTGCGCAACAGGGACGATATGATTGCCTGATAATCCACTCTCCCCTGCCCCAGTGCAAGGTGGAGATCGTCCTTCACACTCGTGCCCCCATGGTTGTCATGGACATGTACATGCGCGATTCTCTCAAAGCAGTGCTCTATGAAACCAAAAGAGGTGTTCTTCTTTGCAAGAAGCTGGGCATGGCCGATATCCAGGGTCATCCTGAGATCGTCAATGGCATCGAATGCAACCTGGAAACTCTCGGTGCGCTCACTCAAATTTTCAATACAGATAACAATGCCTGACTTGGAGGCATACCCGACAATATCTTTGAGAAGCTCGAGCTTCATAGCGATCAGCCCTTCAGGGGCCCACCTCCTGTCAATCCAGAAATGCAAGGTGGCCTTAGGGATTGCAAGCTTGCCCGAGAGATCTATGAGGGCCTTGATCCGGGGCACGAAACGCTCGGACAGAATACCGGCATCAAAGGGATTGTCCTCGTTGGGATA
>CAYMDG010000119.1:0-9454 GCA_964388905.1 uncultured Bacteriovoracaceae bacterium | reverse complement strand
TGCAATACAATGACACTCCTTAATATCAGCTCGTTAAGCATGCCTGCGAGTATATAAGGATGAACATTTACCACCAGGTTAACTTCCTGGGCATCTCTAATCATGGCAACGAGTCGTGCCTCGATATTTTTATAGGCACTGATATTTTTGAGGGTATACGCAGAGAGGTGTTGCCTTTTCTTGATTTCGTTAGTTTCATATTCTGACATGAAGATGTTTAAAAGCTGTGAATTATCAATATACAAATCCAGAAGGCTTAAGACAAGCTCCCTGAGTTTATCCAGTGGTGAGCCTTTCTCATCAGAAATATTTTTAAAGACAGCATCAATATCCGTCAGGATGCTGGATATCAAAGCAGCAAATACATCTTCCTTATTTTTAAAGTGATTATAAATGGTCCTTCTGTCAAATCCCGAGTGTTGGGCTATATCTTCCATAGTGGTTCCATAAAAACCCTTTTTATGGAAGAGCTCTCGGGCAGACCGTAGTATGACGGTTCTGTTGCGGAAAATCTGACGTTTTCTTCTAATCTTTTTTAGCATTGTATCTTCTGTTGTTTTACTTGTAATTACCAAATCATTCTTTTATTGATTTAGTCAATAGAAATTATTAAAAGAAAATCTTGTTGATGATTTTTACAATGGGCAGGAGCCTCATTGTAAAATATAATAATCTAAATAAATTATTTTCAAAAGGTAATCTTGACCTGAGTGCATCTTCAGGATAGACAGATCAGCATTAGAATGGTTCAGTGCGCTTCAGGGTTTGCTCTTGAAGGTATTTCCATCTATGTGGACATCAATGAGATGGGTCAGGCAGAAATGAAAATGAAGTATGAGAACTATGTAAGCAAAGAAAATGAGAATAAGCTTGAGAAAAGGATGGTCAGATGCCCGGCCTGTAAACAGGAAGTACCCTTTGATGGGAACCCTTACAGGCCGTTTTGTTCCAGAGGCTGTAAGGGACGTGATCTTATCGGCTGGGCAAGAGAATCATACCGCATAGAGGGAAGGCCGGACGAAGACAACAACAATGAAGAGCCAGAGTAGAGAGCCATTCACCCTACCCAGGGCCTCTCACCCAATATCCCGCAGAGATATCGATCCCGATGCATTGAAGGTGCTTTACAGACTTTCCCGTAACGGATTCAAGGCATTTATGGTAGGCGGTGCAGTCCGTGATCTCCTCCTTGGTAAAAAACCCAAAGATTTTGACATTGCTACCGATGCAAGGCCAGGCCAGATCAAAAAGCTTTTTGCCAACTGCTTTCTCATTGGTAGACGCTTCCGTCTGGCTCACATCCGGTTCAAGGGTAACAAAATAATTGAAGTGGCCACCTTCAGGAAAGAACCGGAGGCAATACAGGAGACTGAACCAGATCACAACAACACATTCGGTACGCCCCAGGAAGACGCCTTCCGGAGAGATATTACCATCAATGCTTTGTTCTATGACATCAACACCTTCTCAATCATTGATTATGTAGGTGGTCTTGATGATATTAAGCAGAAAAGGATCTGCATTATAGGTGATCCGGCTGTGCGATATAAAGAAGATCCGGTGAGGATGTGGAGGGTCCTCAGGTATGCCTCCCGCCAAGGTTTTTCTATTGAGCATGAAACAGCCAAAGCCATTAAGGTGAATCGGGGTCTCCTGGCTGTGAGCTCCGGATCAAGGTTGTATGAAGAGTTGAATAAGGATCTTACATCCGGGTTTGCCGGAGAATTCTTTCGCAAGATGGCAGCATGCAACTTGCTTTCCATTATCTTGGGTAATGTGGGAAAAATTATTGAAGATTTTCATGAAGTAAGGGACGAGTTTCTGAGGCTGCTGGACATTTTGGATGGGGCGATCAGGAGAGGCGAACCTCCATCCCAGGTTGTGTCTTATAGTTTGTTCTTGTGGCCCTGGGCCTGCCGGATTATTTATGAAAAAGGACATATTCATAGAGACAAGATGAAGCTGCTTACCGATGAATATGCCGGTTCACAAGTGCTTGTGGTTATTCCAAAGGCCTTGAGGGCGAGTATGGTCCATGCCCTTGAGATCCTGGAACGGATGATGTCTGCACTGCAGACAGGAAGAATGAGATGGTCCCTGGCGAAGAAGGCCGGTTATAAAGATGCGGATGAGATGTTTGGCCTTATTACGCTAGGCCGGGTCGTTCATGATGAAAATGCCTTTGCTTCTGCCTTTCATGAGAAATATCCCTTGAGCAGCATGGCCAAAATCCAGAAAAAGAGGCCCAGAAAGAGGTATCGCAGACCCAGGAGCAAAGCGAGCAGTGGTCAGTCGGCAGTGAGCAGTGATTAAAATCATGCGGCTGGTGATTAGAAAATAACAAAGCGGCTTTGCCACGATTTTTAACCTGTCAATCTTGAACCGAAATCCTTGTATGTGGAGATATTTACTGGGGTGTGTTTTTTCTTCAGCAGAAGTGAAACCTCTCTAGATCGGCCTGGGGACGATATGCACAGTATGAGTAGCTATTTACCTATTGCAGAATTTCCACAGCAAGGCGCACAGTGATAAAGTATTTGAACATACAACCATTGATATATTAACGTAAAATTTACAATTATCATACTTGGCATGGTAGATGCATCTATGATGGGCAAGTGAGAGAGGATTGAATATGAACACAAAAGGTAATCTTGATATAATTTTGAAGAATATGGATACTACGAGAGCCACCAAGATTCTTGCCAAGAGCCTTTACAAGGAACTCGTCCGTAATGGTTTCACGAACAAGGATGTTATAAATTTTTCAAGAGAAATACTTGACCATATGGCGTTAGAGATGCGAAAAGATGCCACTTTAGAGGATACAGGCAAGCAGGACCGTCTCCTAATCGGATAACCTATCATTAATAATTGAGAGGATTTTCTTCACTACCTCTTCGAAATTTAGGTGTGTCGTATCAACCACAAATGAGTTCTCAGGTATGGTCAATGGGGAGGCCATCCTCGTACTGTCCCTTTTATCACGCCGCTTGAGATCAAGCAGGACCTGCCCCATTTGAATATCAATTCCCTTGCTTACAGACTCAGAGTGTCTGCGCCTGGCCCTTTCCTCGGGCGTGGCATCAAGATAGAATTTAATGTCCGCATCGGGGAATACCGCTGTTCCCGTATCTCTACCCTCTGCTACCAGAGAGGTGCTTCCTTTGAATGCCCTTTGTATACCAAGCAATTCTTCCCGTACGGAAGGATGGGCTGCAATTGCCGAGGCCAGTTCGCTTATATGGTGTGACCTGATCTCATCAGTAATATCTCTGCCGTTTGCAAAGGTTTTCCCTGATTCTATCCTTATGTCAGCCTTTGCAAGGACCGAGGCGCATTCTTTGTCATTGCGGATATCACAGCCTGCTTTTTCCACGATAACAGCCGCGGCCCGGTATATGGCGCCTGTATCAAGGAACGTGTAGCCCATCCTTCTCGCTATTTCTTTTGCAACGCTTGATTTCCCGCTGCCTGCAGGTCCGTCAATGGTAATGGTGCGGTAGCTCATTTCAGCCTCTCCATATCTGCGAAAAAGGTGGGATATGAGATATTCACACACTCTGGGTTATCGAGGCGGATATCAATATCCGAAGCCAGGGAGAGGATGAAAAAAGACATGGCTATCCGATGGTCGGAGAATGTCGAGATGTTTCCTGCAGATAGCTGTGAGCTTCCGTTGATTATGAGACCGTCGTCGAGTTCCTCGACCTGTGCGCCGAGTCTTGACAACCCCTGCACCAAGGCGGTAATCCGGTCTGATTCCTTCACCCGCAGCTCTTTGGCATCAGTGATGACCGTGGTGCCTGAGGCCAGGGCGGCAGCCACTACCAGGATGGGAATCTCATCGATAAGAGAGGGTATTTCATGACCGGCTATAGTAGTGCCCTGCAACTCGGAGCCATTTACTATTAGATCACCCACGGTCTCTCCGGCCCTGTCATGAACATTGACCCTTTCGATCTGAGCACCCATGCGCTCAAGTACCGAAAGAAAGCCGGTCCTGGTTTTATTCAGGCATACATCGTGCACAATGATCTCCGAGCCGGGCACGGCAGCTGCCCATACTATGGGAAAGGCAGCGGATGATGGATCTCCGGGGACAATTATTTCGCGCGCCTCAAGCTTCTGGCCGCCCTTAATCGTAACGGAATTATGGCTGAGGCTCAAGGTCGCCCCGAAGTATCCAAGCATGCGTTCTGTGTGGTCACGGCTTGGCGAGGGTTCATTTACCGTGGTCTGCCCGTCTGCTTTTAATCCTGCGAGAAGCAGGGCAGACTTCACCTGGGCGGAAGATATCTCCATGGGATGGAAGATCCCCCTAAGACTGCCGCCCTTAATGGACAGGGGCAGATACCCGCCTTTGCGGGCCATAAAACGAGCCCCCATAAGCTCTAACGGTTTGATAACACGTGCCATGGGACGCTGGACCAGCGAGCTGTCTCCCGTGAGAGTGATTATCCCGTCCAGCCCGGCTAGGATGCCGCATATGAGCCTGGCTGTAGTTCCGGAATTGCCGGAATCAATAACCTGAATCGGTTCCTTGATCCGTGATCCTATTACCCGGAATATGTCTCCATCCTTTTGAATATCAACCCCAAGTGCAATAAGGGCGGATCTTGTGCTCTTGATGTCCTCTGAATTCAGGGAATTCCTTACAATAGTAGTGCCTTCAGCCAGGGCTCCAAGCATGAAGGCCCTGTGGGATATGGACTTGTCAGGGGGAGGGGTGATTTCACCGTGAATCGCCATACAAACCTCTCTTGATCTGAGCGTAAGATGAGAGTGCTTTTTCCAGGTCCTTGGTCTTACCCTCTTCAATGAGCGTCCTGATGAAATTCAGCTCTTCAATATATTTGTCTATGAGCGGCAGGATATTATCCTTATTTTCCAAAAAGATATCCCTCCACATGAGAGGGTCTGAAGCTGCGATGCGTGTGAAGTCCCGGAAACCGGCTCCCAATAGCTTCTTGTGTATATGGAGATTGCCTGCCATGCTCATGGATGCATAGCTCAAAAGGTGGGGCATATGGCTGATGACGGCCATGAGCTGGTCGTGTTTCACAGGGTCCATGACATGGGTTCGGGAGTTGCAAGTCTCCCACATCTGTTTGACTTTGACGATGCAATCCTGACGTGTTGATGCCGACGGGGTGATGATGGTCATGGCATCCTTGAATAGGTCAGACTGGCTGTGGGTATAACCCGGATTTTCCTTGCCTGCTATGGGATGGGACCCCACGAACGAAGGATAGACCTTGTCAATGCTGCTGACGATGTGGGCCTTTGTGGAACCTGTATCGGTCAGGACCGTATTCTCGTTGATATGCCTGATCACGCTGACGGCTTCATCCACGATACTTCCTACAGGAACTGCGATGATCACAATATCGCTCCCCGAGGCAATAGCCATGTCGGTTCCGCCATCTGAGATCACGCCGTCTTCAAGTGCCTGCCTTATAACCCGGCTGCTCATGTCGATGCCTGTGATATGGGTGGTATCGCGAAGGGCCTTTGCGATGGATGCACCAATGAGCCCGAGGCCTATGATTGTTACCTTCATAAGACCTCTTCAAGGGCATCAATGAATGCCTTGTTTTCTCCGGGCAATCCGATGCTTACCCGGAGATACTCGTCAAGTCCGATGTTTGCAATGTGTCGGGTGATGATGCCCCTTTTCAGGAGATCCTCATAGACCCTGGGAGAATCCTTGCCGATGTGCGCCAGGACGAAATTTGTCTGCGACCTGACATATGATAAACCGAGTCTTTCGAATGCAGCATAAAAGGTATCCAGGCTGTCCCAGGTATTAGAAAGGGTCTCATTGAAGAAGGCGTTGTCGTTCAGTGCTGCCTCTCCAGCCTTTTGGGCAAGTATGTTCACATTGAACGGCGGTTTGAGTCTAAGCAGTGTATCAAGGATTGCCTTCGATGAAATACCGAATCCCACCCTGAGGCCTGCAAGTCCATGGGATTTTGACAGCGTATGGAGAGTAATAAGGTTTGATGCGCTTTGGGCGAGAGATATGGCGCTCAGGAAATCATCTGCCCTGGCAAAGGCCCCATAAGCCTCATCAATTACCACAAGTACATTTTTCGGCAAGGCATTGATAAAGCTCAGGAGCTCATTTTTCTTAAGATACGTCCCTGTGGGATTGTTGGGGTTTGCAATAAAAATGACCTTGGTCCTCGGGTTTAAGGCAGCCTCAACACCCGTGATATCTATGCAGTGGTCTTTCATGGGTGAGGCTACTACTTGAGCGCCGCATGCCAAAGATGCGATGCGGTAATAACTGAAGGTACACGATGGGATGATCACCTCGTCTCCCGGTTTCAGGTATGCCCGGCAGATGAGGTCGATTATCTCATCCGAGCCATTACCTGCTATGATGTCTTCGATATTGCAACCAAAGAATCGTGCGGCTGCTGTTCGAAGATTTTTTGAATCAGGGTCCGGGTAAAGGTGTGAGGTTGCCATGGTTTCTCGGATGGATTGAAGGGCCTTGGGGCTTGCTCCCAACGGATTTTCGTTGGATGCAAGCTTGATGGGATTTACCACCCCATACTGTCTGGCGATCTCTTCCTTTGATCTGCCAGGGATATATTCAGGGATGGTGAAGATCCACTCATTGGGTTCCACAGTCTTCATGTAAGCGTTCTCCCTTCAGGGTAAGAGCCCAGGATGATCACATCCCTGGTGAATTCTCTGATCTCTTCAAGAGTCCTGTTTACATGCTCATCTATGAGATTTCCCTGGAAGTCGATGAAGAACAGGTATTCCCATGGGTTTTTCATGGAAGGCCGTGACTCGATCTTGGTGAGGTTTATCCCTTCTCTTGCGAATACGCCCAGAGCGTTGTACAAGGCGCCGGGTCGGTTATCGAGGGTAACGATAATGGATGTCTTTGCCTTGCCTGATACCGGTACAGCCGTGCGGGAGATTACCCAGAACCGTGTGATGTTCTCTCGGAAATCATTGATATTCTCGGCAAAGATGGAAAGCCCGTAGAGTTCTGCGGCCATTTGAGAAGCCACGGCAGCCCCATCCTCGTGAGACCGAGCAGCCATTGCAGCCTCTGAGGTGCTCGTGGTCTCAATGATCTCCGCCTGGGGCAGGTTTGATGAGAGCCACACCTTGCACTGGGCAAGCGGCTGGGGATGTGAAAACACCTTTCGGATATTTTCTTTCGGAATATTGGCCAGCAGGCAGTTCCGGATGGGGAGCATGAACTCCTGGATTACACAAAGCCGGGTAGTTGCCATCATATCCAAAGTGCGGTTGATCATACCCTCTGTGGAGTTTTCTACAGGGACAACACCGATATCCGCCCTGGATGAGGCAACAGCCTGGATGACCTTTTCAATATCTTTGAATGGAATGAGGTCGCCGTCAAGTGAAAATACGCTGAAGGCCGCTTGGTGCGAGAAACTTCCTTCCGGACCGAGGTAGGCCACCTTCTGTCGCAGCTGTAATGATCGTGATGCGCTGAAGATTTCGCGAAAGATGCCCTCAACCATAGGCCTGGTCAGTGGTGCTTCGCATTTGGCATCGATGCGGCTGATGATTTCTTCTTCCCTTGATGGGTCAAAGATGACTTTCTTCTCCGCACGTTTGATTTTTCCCATCTCCACGGACATCATAGATCGGTCATGGAGGAGTTTAAGTATCTTGTCGTCAATGGCATCGATGGCGGCCCGGATATATTCCATTTCATTTTTCATAGACATTTCTCACGCCTCATTCATAGCCCCGCCTGGGGAATCCGCGCAATACATCGCACACTTTCCTATTTTCACATATGATTCACATGATGATGAGCCCGAAAGACTACCAGAAGGCACGATGTTTATCAAGGGAGAGTCTTGTGGCGATGCCTCTCTTGCGGATATATCAGTGATGATGCGTGACAGCTTGTGATTATCCACAAATATCATGGAACAAGAGAAAATAACGCCGTTTTATGACCAATGCTATTGATATGGCTGGCGGCGTAAATGTTGACATCCATAAGATCTGTGTGCAATATGCCGAAAGAAGATATACAATGATAAAACAATTTCCAATGGACGATTATCCTCTGCTGAAGAGGAAAAAACGGAGGTTCTTGCGCCTTCGCTATCTCCTGTTGCCGCTCCTGTTAATCATGGGATTTCTTTTTTTCATGCCCGACAACAAAGGCGTGGCAGAAATGGTTCCGGCAAAGGAAAAGAAAGCGGCGCTTGCCAAAAAGGACCTCACCCTTATCGATCAGGACAGCATTAAAAGGCAGAATCTGACTATCAATTGGGGCCTCCAACAGTTTATTTCAGAGACGGCTGTTAAGTATAAGCTCTATTATGGTGCCATCGTGGTTATGGATGCCCGTACCGGTGACATCCTTGCCATGTACGGCCAGAAGCCCTCCGGACAGGATTGCAGCCTCTGCCTGGATCCGAATCATGCAGCAAGCATTTTCAAGGTTGTAACTGCTGTGGCTGCGATGGACCAGGGAGGTTATAACAGCAGCAGCGTTTTTTCATACACAGGCAATGCCCATACCCTCTACAAGAACCAGCTCAAAGACAGGAAAGACCGGTGGACCGCCGACATCACCCTGGCTGATGCATTTGCACACTCCAATAATGTAGTCTTTGCAAAGATCGGCATGCTCCATCTCGGTGAGACCCCGATCTACCTGACAGCCATGAAACTGGGTTTCTGGAAGTCGCCACTTAAAGAGATCGAGTGCACACCAAGCACCATCTTTTTCCCCCAGACGGAATACAACCTCGCTGAGCTTTCCTGCGGATTCAACAGACAGACAAAGATATCGCCGGTGCATGCTGCCCAGATGGTAAGCTCTGTACTGAATAAAGGATCTATGGTCACACCCAGGCTCGTCAGGTCCGAGGACGATGAACATGTTCAGGCCATGAGTGAGGATGCGGCTCGCAACCTCGCTTTCATGATGGAACGGACCGCCCGAAGCGGAACTGTTGCCAAGGCTTTCAGGCATATCGACTCGGACAAGGTACTCAGAGATCTCACCATCGGAGGCAAGAGCGGCAGTATTGATGGAAACGATCCGCAGGGCCGGAGAAACTGGTTTGTCGGGTATGCACAGAACCGTACCAGTAACGAGGCCATCACAATCGGATGTCTGCTCATCCGCAACGGATATTTCTGGATTGAGGCAGATACACTGTCCCGTCTGGTTATGAGATACTACTTCTCCAGGCAGTTTGATGTCGCTCAAACAGCCAAGCGTAGCGCAAAGCCAAAGACATAGGGCTGACCAGGGTTAGAGGCCCAGGCCTTATGCCCGGCACCATAAGCTGCTCGTCAAATAAATCGCCTTGTCCTTGACACTCCAAATATGGCTGTGCTAGCAGGTATCTCGGTTCCGGGACGTAGCGCAGTCTGGTAGCGCACCTGAATGGGGTTCAGGGGGTCGGAGGTTCAAATCCTCTCGTCC
>CAYMDG010000118.1:5590-9455 GCA_964388905.1 uncultured Bacteriovoracaceae bacterium | reverse complement strand
CTTACTTCTTGATGCTGTACAGCACATCCTTGCCCCGGAACACTGACGAGGCCCCGAGTTCTTCCTCGATGCGCATGAGCTGGTTGTACTTGGCAAGTCTCTCTCCACGTGAGGTGGAGCCGGTCTTGAGCTGGCCCCCGCTGTAGCCCACTGCAACGTCGGCCAGCCAGGAGTCTTCGGTTTCGCCGGAGCGGTGGGAGAAGACCGTGGTATATCCGGCCCTGCGGGCCATCTCAACCGTCTGCATGGTCTCGGTCAGGGTACCTATCTGGTTGACCTTGATAAGGATGGAATTGGCGGCCTTTTCCTGGATGCCCCGCGCCAGGAACTTGGCGTTGGTGACAAACAGGTCGTCGCCCACGATCTGCACCTTGTTGCCCAGGCGCTTCATGAGCTTTTTCCAGCCGTCCCAGTCGGCCTCGTCCAGGCCGTCTTCCAGGGACACGATGGGGTACTTCTTGATGAGTTCCTCATAGAAATCGATCATCTCATCAGCAGTCCTCTCCGGGTCCTTTTCCGAGGCCAGGATATACTTGCCGTCCTTGTAGAAGGAACTGGCTGCTGCATCGATGGCGATGGCCACATCCTTGCCCGGCTTGTATCCGGCCTTCTCAATGGCCTGCACGATGAGCTCGAAAGGCTCGGCATTGGACTTGAGGTTTGGTGCAAAACCGCCTTCATCTCCCACACCTGTGGCATAATCCTTTTTGATAAGGATATCACGGAGCGCGTGGAAGGTCTCAGCTGCATAGCGCAGGGCCTCGCGGAAGTTCGGGGCGCCTATGGGCATCACCATGAATTCCTGAAGGTCCACATTGTTGTCCGCATGCTTGCCGCCATTGATGATGTTCATCAGCGGCACGGGAATTTCCCGGGCGAATGCCCCGCCGATATAGCGGTAGAGAGGCAGGCCGAAGAAGTTGGCAGCTGCCCTAGCCACGGCCACAGACACCCCGGTGGTGGCATTGGCTCCGAGCTTTGATTTATTCTCGGTCTCGTCCATCTCGATCAGCAGACTATCTATACCCACCTGGTCCAGGACATCCAGACCTATGAGGGCAGGTGCGATCTTCTTATTTACATTCTCCACCGCCTTGGTGGTGCCTTTGCCCCTGTACCTCTTCGGGTCTCCGTCACGCAGTTCAACGGCTTCACTGGCCCCTGTGGATGCGCCTGAGGGGACCGCTGCCCTGCCCATGTCGCCGGTGGACAGATAGACATCTACCTCAACGGTCGGATTTCCCCGCGAATCAAGTATCTCCCTTGCCAGAACATCAAGTATCTCGCTCATATTATTTCCTCCCCATATGGCTGTATTCAATTAAGGTTTACTAGGCCTTTTTCTTCCCTCGAATAGACCAGTGGCAGTTCATGGTAAGCATTTTAAAGTTTTTTATCTCATCTATCTCAAAACCCAATGATTTTAATAAGTTTGGATAATCATATATGGGATGCACGGCGTTATCCGCGGTAACCCAGTAGATTGTCGCGGCCAGGTACCAGTAGATAGTCTGAAATGCCTTATAGAACAATCCGCCGTCATGGGGCAGCCTGAAATCACCGATTACCATGGAGCCGCCGGGTTTTACAAAGGTTGTGAGATGGGTAAGGATCTGGAGCATCTTTTCTCTTGGAAATACATTCAGAAAATAATTTGCAATGACCATGTCGAACTCCGGTTCATATTTTACTTGAAGGATGTCGTTGTTTATGATCCGGATCGGTGTATTCAGTTTTGCCTTATCAATCTTTTTCTGCATGTACTTCAACATGGTTTCAGAAATATCAACCGCCGTGACATTGATACCTTTCCTGGCGGCGGCTATTGCCTCGGTACCATGTCCCACGCCTGCTATGAGAAGCTTATCACCCGGGTTCAAATGATCCAGCATTGCGACCTTGCATTTTGGAATCTGGCCCAGGCTGTAAAGACTGCCCGTAAACTCATACTGAAAACCCATTAATTTGTAGCCGTCTTTCATAGAATTCCTCCCCTTTATGCTTATCACTATGTATACCCTTGGAGAATATAAAACAACCCATTACACTTGTATAAGATGTAAGTCTTCAGGACCTTGGTTCCAAGGTTTTCAAAAAAGTTCTACTGTTATCAAAAGACAGAGCAGTTCGATTTTACAGGCCCACGATCAAGCACGTGAGCCCTTGTGATGCACATTTTTGCTCAAAAGACTTGGCAAGGTCCAAGGTGGTGAATGCACCGAACCGTACGCGGTATACGGTATTGCCATAGACCTTGGCCTCCTCGATATTTGCGGTATAGCCCTTCGCCTCGAGCATGCCGGAGAGCTTGCGGGCATTCTCCTTGTCGGCAAAGGAACCGAACTGCAGGGTGTATCTGCCGCCTGAATAATACCTGGGCATATCGAGCACCTCAACCCTTACCTTTGCAAGACCGCAATCAACCATGTCGAGCTCTTTGGCGGCGCCGTATGACATGTCGATGATCCTGTCTCCCACAAACGGACCCCGGTCATTGATGGGGACTATGACCTGGTTTCCGTTGGCAAGGTTGGTTACACGCACCCTGCACCCGAGCGGGATGGTCTTGTGCGCTGCAGTTACCCCGTACATGTTGTAGGGCTCGCCTGAAGCAGTGGGCTTGCCGTGAAAATCCTGGCCATACCATGAGGCTGTCCCGGTCTCCACATATCCCGCGCCGGGACGCTGATAGTGTGCGCAACCCGAAAGAAAGACAATAGCTGCAATGATCAATACATGGTGTCTATGCTTCCAGATATCCTTCGATCTCATGAACAAGCTCCTTGATAGGACGCTCATCTTTGATGCGGTTCTTATCATCAATGAGTCCTTTTGCCCTGAATGTATCCAATGCCCCTTTATACACCGGAAGGCACAAGGACTCGAACCGCTTGATCTCCCCCATCTTGAACATCCTGGTGGCATGACGGTTGATTGTCTTGAGGATGTCTTTATTGTTTACGCCCTTGACCTTTTCGAGGTTCCTGGCCACGCAGAGATAGGATTCCAGGTAGTTCTCGATGAGTCCGGCGTACATCTTGAGGATATCAGAGGTCCCGGCGCTTCCGGCATACATCCCTTTCGTAGTCGTAACAATCCCTGTTTGGGTCATGAACTGTACTGCCTTCTCCACGCTCTTTTTGCTGAGAATAAACTCATTCTCAAGGAGAGCGGCCAGGTTCCTTACCTGTTCTTGAAAACCCTTCTCGGCAATACCGCCAGGATTCTTTAAGAGCACGCTTGAAACTACTGATGCCGGGACAAAGAAATTGAGTATGGTATTTTTATAATACTCAAGGTGTATCCGGTCTTCACTGCCGACAGTTATGAGGTTTGATTCCGACTCACCTGCAGTTTCGTCAATGGTGATAAGCCCTTTAACCTTCATCAGGGTAAGGGCGTCCCGGAACGAATCCTCCTCGCTGGCAAGGGTGGCGCTGAGGTTGCACCCGAGGTGCTTGAGGTAATCCAGATAGATATGGAAGCCTTTTTTCAGCGCAACCTCTTCCATGGACGAGGCAGTGCTCATGAGTAAGCACGACATGATGGCAAACGGCGTGGCAACGGTCTGCTCGTAGATGGCCTGTATGATCTCGTCTGCTATGTTGTCATTCACCCCTTCCTTCTGCTCTGAATCCATCTCAGAATAGGCGGACCTTTGAACCATATAGTCATTGAGCGAGATGGGTTTTGCAAAACGGATATACACCTTGCCGTAGCGGTTCTTCAGAATCGAACCTGCCTGGAGGAGCTGCCATACGTTTTCCTTTTTTTTCGTTGCGCCCCTCATCTCGCTGATATGCGAATTTTCCTCCACTACCGTGTCATAACCCACATAGACCGGCACAAAGATAACGTCTCTGCT
>CAYMDG010000118.1:0-5490 GCA_964388905.1 uncultured Bacteriovoracaceae bacterium | reverse complement strand
GTGGCGAATGATTTCAGAAAAGACTGGAGCATGGGGTCACGCATGGTCTTCTCGATAAGGAAGGACCGGTCTCTGATGGGTGCGCCTGAGATGTTGCTGCCCAACACCGCCAGCCTGTGGAGAAGTTGGCCCCGGATCTCCACGGCAATCTCCTCAAAGAATTTACGCCCGGTCTGGGCCCGCTTGAGCTCATCCGACAAGTTGATGGGCTCTCCATGCTCTACGAAGCCGTGTTCCCGCCCCCTGAAAAGGGTTATGAACTTTCTGAAACCCGTGACCCGCACCTGTTCTTCGTCCGAGGTGTCCTTGAGCTTGAGCGGGGCGCGATGGTAGACGATGCGTTGGGGAACGAGGAAGATGGGCGTGTCCGTTTCCCTCTGGACTTTGAGTAGCTCCAGGATAGGGTCGGGCGCTTTCTTGGATGGTTCGCTGTCGAGGAAGATCAGGGAGGCGTTGTGCTTGCTCTCCATGAATGCCTGGTAGAATCCGTGATCGAACGGGGACGAACCTGCAAGCTTGCCCAACAGGCGCAGAAAGGCCTTTGCGGCCGGCTGGAACAGGGGGAAGGAGCGTCCGAAGATAAGGTCGGGGTACGGCAGGCCGTCGCGCTTGAGCCTGAAGTTGAGCAACAGGGCGTCAATTGTGCTTTTTGAGCCATGAGCGAATACGATATGTCCCTGCCCGGCGAGCGCGGTGATGGATTCCTTGTAGAGCTCCGGGAGGTTGATGGGGGAGAAGATGCGGCTGATGAATGGCCTCAGCAAAGGCCCATAATTTCCGGTAAATATAAAAGGTGAGTCTTTGTCTTTCTCTGTCATACCTGTGTATATAGAACAGCACTTTGAAAATGTGAAGACAGGAGTTTATTCTCATCCTTCTGAGAAAAATGAGATGATGTTGCCGATATCCTTTTTACTCAAACCTTTGATGCCTTGAAGGTCAGCAGGTGTAACCCGCGAAAGGTCAGACAGATGAGAGGTGTGCTTAAGCAAATATCCGGCCTTTTTCGGTCCGATACCCGGGATGCCTTCAAACGTCGAAGAAATCTGCTTGGAGCGAAGTTGCCGGTGGTATTTGACGGCAAAGCGGTGCGCCTCATCCCTGAGCCGCTGCAGTGTCCGCAGCGCCACGCTCCGCTCGGGCAGGTGGATGGCATCCTTTCTGCCTGGAAGGAAGAACCGGTCATTCTTTGAACCGTGGGCCTTTGCCATGGATACGAGCGGTATTTTAGGCACACCAAGATCATCGAGTACCTTCAGAAACACGCCCAGCTGGCCTTTGCCGCCGTCTATCACGATGAGGTCGGGCCTGGTTTCATCACGGTGAAGCCTGCGCTCAAAGACCTCCTTGAGCATGGCAAAGTCGTCCTGGCCGGCAATGGTGCGGATGCGGTAGTGACGGTACAGGGACTTGTCCGGCTCACCATCCATGAACACTACGCGTGAGCCGGTTGATGATCCTCCCTGGAGATTGGATATGTCATAGCACTCTATCCGGTAGGGGATGGAGCCCAGGTGAAATGCCTTGGCAATCTCTTCCAGGGCCGAGGTGTCCGAGCCCTGTGCGTGGGTCCGTGCGTTATCCTGTGCCAGGGCCATCCACTGCAGAGGTTTTCCCCTGGAGGGCTTTGTTATCTTCACCAGGCTGCCTTTGAGTGTGCCCAGCACCTCTTGCAGCATGCGTTTGTCCCGGGGCAGGGTATCGGTAAGGATCTGTCCGGGGATCTCGTTGCCCGCCAGGTAGAACTGGAGCATGATGGTGGCCATGAGGTCTTCGGCGGCCGCCTCTTTCACCAGGATATTGCGGCTGTCCGTGAGTGTGCCCCTGGCGATCTGCAGCACTGCCACCTGGACATGGTTGCGTGAGCGGAATGTGGCGAAAACATTCGTGTCGCCGCGTCCCTGGCCTATTATAACCTGGGGAACAAGGGTTATGCGGATGGCCTCGATCTGGTCCCTTATCTTGGCGGCCTTTTCAAAGTTGAGTGCTTCGGATTCCTTGAGCATGCGCCCCTGCAGCAGCTTTTCCAGTTCCTTGTCCCTGCCCTCGAGGAAGGCCACCAGGTCTTTTACCGCCTGGTCATATTCCTTTTTCACCGTCTTGTAGACGCACGGCGCCAGACACAGTCCGATAGAGTGATAGATGCACGGCCTGGTGCGGTTTGCAAATTCCGTGTCCTTGCATCGTCTGATGGGGAAGATGCGGCCGATGGCGGACAGGGTGTTGCGCGTGGCCTGGGCCGAGGAGTAGGGGCCGAAGTAGCGCGATCCGCCAGAGGTCACCTTGCGGGTTATGGATATGGAGGGCCACTCTACATTGGTTGTGACTTTGATGCGGACATAGGTTTTGTCGTCTTTGAGATCGATGTTGTACCTGGGCTTGTGTGCCTTGATGAGCTGGTTTTCCAGCAGCAGGGCCTCGGCCTCGTTGTTGGTGAGTATGTAGTCCACCTGTTGCGTAGTATCCACGATGAGGCCCACCTGGAGCCGGTCGTCCCCCTTGAGGTATGACCGCACTCTGCTCCGCAGATCTTTTGCCTTACCGATGTAGATGATCTTGCTGGAAGGGTCCCTGAGTATATAAACGCCCGTCGCCTTGGGCAAACTCTTGATAATTTCCTCCGTGAGAGCCATGGCCTTGATGATACCATGTTCACCCCCATGCAGGCAAAGCCGGCTTATGAATTCATAAAACCCCCTCTCACCCGGCAGGAGATGATTGGGGATGGGTACTAATGTTTAATATGCAATGAAATTTTTCAGGGAATATGTTTCAATACATGATGTATAACAGTCATAATAATTTGAGAATAGTGGTGCAGGCATGAAAGTTATTTACGGTCTCGGCAATCCGGGCAGACGATATGAGCTGACCCGTCACAACGTGGGTTTCATGGTGGTGGACCACCTTACCAGGAAGTGGGGCATCCCCATGAAGAAGAAAAAGGCGGATGTCATCTTCGGCACAGGCAAGGTGGCAGGCATAGAGGCCATGCTCTGCCAGCCGCAGACCTTCATGAACCTGAGCGGAGCGCCGTTGAATGCCCTTTACGTCAAGTCGGAAGACCTCCTTGTGATCCACGACGATATGGACATCCCGTTAGGCCAGGTGCGTGTGAAAACAGGGGGCGGCACCGGGGGCCACAAGGGGCTCATTTCCATAAAGGGTGCGCTTTCTACCGGTGAGTTCCTCCGCATCCGTTTCGGCATAGGCAGGCCGCCTGTAGAATGGGACCCCAGCGACTACGTCCTGGGGAGATTTGCGAAAGAAGACTATGACACGGTACAGGAGCAGATCATCAAGGCAGCCGAGGCGGTGGAGCTGTGCCTCAAGGGCGATGTGACAAGGGCCATGAACACCTTCAACAAGCGTCTGGTCGCGGGGGCAGAAGAAAAAGAATAGCTCAAATTTCGTGAAGGTACTTGCCTGGGTAAAGGCAGGTATTATTCTATTATACATTACAATCGCTTGTCCCTTCTTTGAAAGGAGAGGTTAATACTATGATAAATCTCTTTTATCTCCATGTCTTTTTCATGGCCGTAACGTTCATCATGGTCATCTCTGCCGCCACCATCGCGCACAGGAAGAAACAGGGCTGGTTCATGCTGCATCGTAAAATGGCACTTGCAGGGGTTGTGACGGTTCTGGCAGGCTTTGCTGCAGAGTTCACCTTTAAGGCTGTCTTGCATTACCCGCATTTTCAATCGCCGCATTCAATAGGAGGATTGATCACTTTAGCCTTGCTGATCATTACCCCGGCAGCCGGTTTGCTGATTGCAAAAAATCCTGGAAAGATCAGGCCGATCCACATTGCTGTCGGAAGGATCACCTCTGTCGCCGTCATTGCTACCGCACTCATGGGGGTAGTGCGCTTTATAGAGATTTCCAGCAAGTAAGCCCTTTCCGGGAGGCTCCTATTCGAAGTAGCTGATCATCTCGGCAGGGATCTGATTCTTGTCTACCTGGAACAATTCGATGAGGATGTCGTCGGGCGCCGGGACCATAATATATTTCCAGAACCCGGCATCGGTGATGTCTTTTGTAAAGGGAATCCCGCGGGCTTTCATCCTTTTCACCACGCCTTCGATATCGTATGTCTGTATCCCGAAATGATGTATGCTGCCCCTTCCGGAGAATTTGGGCGGCTGGTCGTAGAAATGGATCCTCCCAGTGCCCACCTTCATGAATACGTTCTGTGCTCCGGCAAGCTCCATATCCAGAATAACAGTTCCATCGAAGAAGTCCTGATAGAACCTGACCGATGCATCGAGGTCTGATGCAAATATATGGACGTGATGGAGGTGATGGTGCATAGCCAGTCTCCTTTAAAAGGTTCTCCGCGAGTAAATCGATTTTGCGGGAGAAGACTACTTCTCTGCCGCCAACCCCCCGGATTGTATAGAGGGTATCTTCAAGAGAGGGAATGTCATGTCATTAACAAACTTTATTCTTCCCACAATAAGACCCCGGAATCCCAATCATAGGTTCCATTACCATCAGTATCGGCTTCGACCTTGTAGGTTGTAGAAGATAGGGCTGTGAGCCTTGCCTTGGTACCACCGGCCCCTGTTGCGATAAGAATGCCCTCTGATGGATTATAATCATCACTAAGGGTGATGAAAGTTTCTTGTGTTGATAAGGTGACATACCCATAATCAGGGCTATAGAATTTGCCGGAAATCTCCATTTCATCCTGATCTGCATTACTTGAATCTGTTATGGCAAAATTTTCCATCCAATAGGTTTTGCCGATGGAATTATCTCTTACATAAATATTCATGGTCATTGAATCAGAAGAACCGGTTGATACCATAATTATAGTGCCGTTCATGGCGATGTTCAGATCTTCTTCACTACTGACCCCGGTAACGTCCTTAAAGGTCATGGTAATATTAAGATTGCCGTTGGCTGTATTAACTGTTCCGCTGAATATAACTGTCCCGTTTGAAACCGTGCCCATTTCACAGTAACTACTGAATGTAAAGCTTCCAGTCATACTGCCCGTGCTTGTATCAATCTGCATCGAACCTGAAATACTCCCTCCGCATTCTCCGTTCTCGCTTATCGGTTCTGTCTGAATGGCGCTGATGGACCGAGGAAGTTCGTTGTAAGACTGATTGGTTACTATTCGAGCAATATTCTTTGCAGGCTTCAATAGAATACTATAGATCGGAGTACTACCCTTTTTTATTTGGTTGGCCTCTATTGCGCCAAAGGCAGCAGCGAAACCTGTGCCGGACATCCCATCAAGAAAGGCATCTTGCATTATTTGTTGGGCATTACCTTTGGTCACAGTGGCCTGGCTTGATTTACCTGTGTAGGTATCACCAGTTACTATACCACTGCCTCCACCGCCACCCCCACAGCTATTGAAAAATACAAAAATTGAAAGGACAACGAACGATTTAAGAATAAATGTAGCCCTTCTGAGATTCATTTCATGCCTCCCCTAATAGATTTATAGATATCACCATAAGTTGCTGATTTATT
>CAYMDG010000117.1:5743-9497 GCA_964388905.1 uncultured Bacteriovoracaceae bacterium | reverse complement strand
CCGTGCAGGCCGAACCGGTGGAGGATGCCGTCCACCATGAAGGCGATCCTCGGCAGCAGGCCGGAGTCCTCGAGAATGGCGAGCAGGATGAGCAGGGGGACGAGGTAGGGCAGCACGATCCCCACACCGGATACGAGTCCGCCATACAGCCCTGAAACGGCAACGGCGGTGAGCCCCCCGGTCATGCCCGCAAGCCTTTGCCCCAAGGCATCAAGCGGAGCTTGGATGAGGCCTGAAATGAAGTCTCCCATCTTGAACGATGCGAAGAACATGAAGAACAGCAGTCCGACAATCGCAACAAAGCCGCCGATGGGATTGATGATGAAGCGGTCGATGGTTTCCCTGATGTCGTGGCCGTGCTTATGCCTCACCACGGCGACCTGTTCGAAGAGATCGAACACGTATGCATGACGGTGCGACGCGAACACGCCCGACTCGGGCCAGTTGTGCATCTCGGCCAGCTGCCGGCGCTTTTCAATGACATAGCGCAGGAATGAATCATCGGCCTTTCCCGCGGTGCGTTCGAATTCCTCATCCATCTCAAGGAGCCTGATGATCACGAACCGCTCATCCATCTTCAGGCCGTCCTTAAGGTTTGCCGGATAGCGAAGCGTGATATCGGCAATGCATTCTTCAACGTCACGGTCGTAAACGGGCTTTACCGGCTTGAACTCCTCCAAGGCCGCACTGAAAGCCGCCTCGAAGAGCTCGAGCACACCGCTGCCATCTACGGCCACGAGCGGGCAGGCATCGCAGCCGGTCATCGCCTTGAGCTTTTTAAGGTCAATCTCGATTCCCTTTGCCTGGGCCTCATCGAACATGTTCAGGCCGATCACCATGGGGATGTTCATTTCCAGGAGCTGCATGGTGAGCTCCAGAGACCGTTCTAGAAGCGATGCATCAAGAACGTTGATGATGATGTCTGCATTCCCTGAGAGCAGATAATCACGGGCCTGTTTCTCAGCCATGTCATGGGAGGAGATGGAGTAGGTGCCGGGCAGGTCGATGAGCCTTATTGTTCTGCCTTGAAGCAATACCTTTGTCTCGGTGAATGTGACCGTGGTGCCTGCAAAATTCCCGGTGTTCACCTTGAATCCGGCTACTGCATTGAAAAGCGTGGATTTGCCGCAGTTGGGTTGGCCGGCGAGTGCAATGACAAGCTCGTCATGAGGACTCTTCAGGGCTTACCTCCACTGTCCCGGCCATTCCGCGGCCGATCATGGTCCGTGCGCCCGAGGCCGTGTCCTCAACGAGCAGTGGTCCGTGAAAGGGCGCTGCCTTTATCAGGCGGATTATCTTCCCCTCGTGTATGCCGAACCCTGCCATGCGGGCACGTGCGGTTTTGCCTCCGGTGATCCCGGTGACGACCGCTGTCTCGCCCTGTTTCAGTCCTAATAACGTGAGTGGGTTCTTCTGCTGGGAATGAATGGTTGATGTCTCTCTCATTGGGGTGTGAACCTTTCAATTTTTGTTCCGGCAACCAGGGCACAATCCGATGAGCTCCAGGTGGTGGTTCTCCAGGATGAACCCGTGTTCCTTTGCCACCGCCTCCTGGAGGATCTCGATGGCCGGGTAGGAGAATTCCACCTTCATCCCGCAGTGCGAACAGACAAGATGGTCGTGGTGCTCGTGATCCCAGATGTGCTCATACCACACCCCGCCGGTTGTTGCGTCTTCCCGGATGGAGGCCCTTCGTATGATTCCCGCCTGGACGAGCAGCGCCAGGTTGCGGTACACGGTGGTCAGTGACAGGGTGTAACCCTGTTCATTGAGAAGGTCGAGCACATGGTAGGGGTGGAAATGCCCGTCAATATTGCAAACAGTTCGCAATAAAGAGAGTCGTTCTTTTGTGAGTCTGCCACCTGTTGATGTTAGTATAGAGCTGAATTTAATAACACAATTACCATTAGGGGTGCAGGTTTTACATTCAGGTTTGAGGTATTCTTGTTGCATATTAATACCAATAGAGGCTTATCAGGAATCTGTCAAGCCCTCATTGGTTCATTGTTCATTTGAATCCTCGATCTTTAGGATCTCCTTAAACAGGGGGAGGATGTCTTTCTCGCTGAGTGCCCTGACGAGGGATGTTTCAAGAAAGCGCCAGATTCTTCTCCCCTGGCCGACTACCCTGGACAGATTGTCTGGAAGTGCGGATCTTTCTGGTGAGCCTTGCCTTTTAATCATCTCCTGCGCATCCAGTATGGCTGAAGGCAGCTTTTTCCTATCGCCGACCGGGTCCAGGAGGGACAAGCCGAGTATCATGGAATTGTCTTTTCCGCAAAAGATTGAACGGTAATCGTTTTTATAGAGCACAACGGGTTTTCCTGTTGCGAACGCGATGCCTGCCTCCGCCACGGCCCCCTCATCGGGTACCCTGCCGTTCATGTTGAAGACAAAGTATTCGCAGCGTTCCACGATCTGATAGACATCAAGTGCGAATATCGCACGGTTGATCCTGTCTTGCATCCCGAGGATGTTGTTGTTTAATGGGGTGTTCACAAAGCCCAGGACATATCGCTCAAGGCCATCTCTGTGGGGAAGAAAAGTGCCGTAGCCGGCATCTTCAAGAACCTTTGCTATGGCGTTCATCCCGGCGATCTCTTCAGGGCAGAATAAGGGGCCTGAGCAATATACATTCTTCATGATTTTCAGTTTAATCTAATAAGCCCGGTCGGTTCAATCCCCAATGGTTTTTAAAAAGTGGAGAAATCCATATAAGGCTGATCCCCACAGGCCATTATTCTCATTTGTATTTAAATAAATCGGTAGTCGCTCAAGATAAGGGCTCTTCAAGGTGGATGTAATGAATTCATTCCGGAATGTATCGTTATTCACCAAGAATGGATAGTTGCCTGCAAGGCCGCCTGTAATAAAGAGCAGGCCTGATGGTGATAGTTTTGACAAACAATAGTTGCGGCAAGATCTTGCATAGAACCTTGCAAACCACTTGGTTGTATCACTGTCGGGGGTGATCTTTTTTGCAACCTGGTCGGGGGTAAGGTCTTCGCCGGTCAGGAAGTTATGCAACATGGCAAGGCCGGGGCCTGAAACGACGGTGTCTCCTGTGGGGTATGGGATTGCATGTTTGTCCATGATAAATGCCCTGAAATCAAGTTCCTCTTTATCAATAAAGGGATAAGGTATCTGGCCTGCTTCAGCTGCAATAGGAATGTAGCCACCGGTTCCGTCTGTTTTCAGATAACAATGTCCCAATCCTGTGCCGGCACCCACAACAGCTATATCGCATGGCATGCATGATGTCCCGTCTTTGATCTTTATCTGGTCATCAAGCGGCATTGTCAAACAACCATAACCTTGTGCCATGAAGTCGTTAATAAAATATATTGGGAGGTTGAAGCAGTTTTTAAGCTGCGCAATATCGATTGCCCACAACACATTCACCATCTCCACCTTGGTGTCATCGAGCACCGGTCCCGGTACGGCAATGACCAGGGCGTCACAATCGTAAATAATGAGTTCGGGGCAGTCTATAACCTGCTGAGAGATCAATTCGTCAAAAGAACGGGCATCACCGGTGCGTAACCAGATACTGTTTATTAATGTCATTGAATACCGGGAATGAGCCTCGAATATGGCAAACCTGCTATTGGTACCGCCGATATCTATGACAAATATCTTTTTCATTTTTTCTCCGAATGTTTTTCTTGCCTGAGTCGCTATTTTATATCACAGGGACTTGAACAATTCTATTAGGCTTTCAGGGCATCGGCAAGCTTTCTTGATAGCTCGCTCA
>CAYMDG010000117.1:3460-5643 GCA_964388905.1 uncultured Bacteriovoracaceae bacterium | reverse complement strand
TTGCGGATCTCTTCCGAAGCGTCCTTCTCATGAACAGGCATCTTGTCGGAAGACGGCAAATAGATAGTGAAGGTAGTTCCGTGATCCATCTCAGAGCATACGGTGATAATGCCCCGGTGTGCCTTGATAATGCCATAGACCGTAGCCAGGCCTAATCCGGTGCCTCGGCCCATCTCTCTTGTGGTGAAGAACGGCTCGAATATTCTCTCTTTTGTCTTCTCATCCATGCCGGCCCCGGTATCCGTCACCGTGGTTTTGATATATCTCCCTGCCGGCAGATCGTATGATCTGGTATAAGATTCGCTCAGGATGACGTTTTCTGTAGAGAGATACAGGCTGCCGCCGCCCTGCATGGCCTGCCATGCATTCACAAAGAGGTTCAGCAGCACCTGCTCTATCTGACCCCTGTCCACCTCTGCGGCCCAGAGGTCGGGTGAAAGCCTTAAGTATAAGGCGATCTCCTTCTTTGTCCTGCCGAAGGTGTGCGATGTCTGTTCGATGATCTCGTTCAGGTTTGCAGGTTTCACCTCATACCTGCCTCCCCGGGCGAAACCCAGGAGCTGGTCTGAGAGGTCGGCACCGCTTTTTATCTGCATTTCGATCCGCTTGAGCTTGTTGTAATGAGGATGCGAAGGATCAAGCCCCATGAGCATGATCTGGGTGTATCCCTGAATACCCATGAGGAGGTTGTTGAAGTCATGCGCAATACCACCGGCCAGGGTCCCTATGGCCTCCATTTTCTGAGCCTGAAGGAGCTGATTCTCTAGGCGCTTCCTGTCGGTCACATCCAGATCCATACAGAACACCTCAACCACCTCATGGCCTTCAATGATGGGGAACATTGTCGAAAACACCCAGCGCGTTTCATTGTTTCGGTTGTGTACCTCCCACTCTCTGGGCTCTGTGGGCTTGCGCGTGGTCCATATCCGTTCAAGGGTATTATTAAAGTCGGCCATCGATTCCCGTGACAGGACAATATCCTGAAATAGATTGCCTTTTGCCTCGTTGGCTGTATATCCGTAGATGGCTTCACATGCATTATTCCAGTGGAGTATAGTGCCTTTCCTGTCAAATCCCTGAATTGCCACGAAAGGGGTGTTATCGATGATGGACTCGAACCGGCCGAGCGCATTCTTAAGCTCATCGTTCACCTGCATGAGCTCATGTGAACTCAGGTCAAAGGCCCTCTCCAGCATGAGCCTGTCCTCGTCATTCTCGTGATAGGCCTTATCAACAGCCCTGATGAATTCTTGAAACCCCTCGGGGAGAGGCTCCATATCCTTAAGATAGCGTTTTATCTGTCGTCTGATGAGGCTGTGCAAAGATTCACTCCTCGCGCAAGGCAGTGATGGTCATGGTCTGGTTGTGCAGTTCGCATGTGCCGCCCTTGGCAAAGGGTGATATCTCGCCATAGGAATAGAATCCTGTATAGGTGGTGCCTTCTCCCAGGATGTCGCGCACCCCTTCCACTTCTTCTTCAATGCGCTGTTTGAGGATAAGCTTTCTCCCCACGCAGCTGATGAGGATTGCGAGCTCTGCGCTTCCTGGTACAATGGTCTCGGCCGATGTCCTGGCAGCGCCTACAGCGCCGTCGATGAGACGCTCAAAGTTGGCCTTCATCAGGCGGGCATAGGCATTTACGGGCATGTTGCCTGCAAAGGTCATGCTCTGTTCTTCCTCGTCAACCGACAGAAGCGTTCTTACTACCGGCCTTGATTCATCATTCATCCTGAGACTCAAGGGGAAGAGGAGCCCCGTGGCAGGAAGACCCTTAGCGTGCTCTCCAAGGTACTGCTTGTACAGGGCCAGGGCGGATTTTCCGTCGAGCTCGTAGAGGATGTTTCCCTTGGAACGGGTAATAAGTCTTTCCGGCCCGAAGGTATCCCAGCCGCCGAGAGATCCGTAGCCGACCTGCAGCTTCTTGCCATAAAAACCGATGGCCCCGACGGCATCCCTTGTTGGTTCGTTGTTGAGCAGGACATATGTCTCCTGGAACCTGTCACCGTCTCCGGAAAGACCCCCGGTCAGGGTTGTCCCGAAGGGCAGATGTTCCGCGAGTCCCCTCACGAGTTCCGAGCCGTTTATGTTGAGACCTTCGGACAGGACAAAAACATGTTTAAGGTTCTCCCCGGCAAGGGATATGGCCAGATCAGAACCTGCCTTGTAGCTGTCTTCTATGCCGG
>CAYMDG010000117.1:0-3360 GCA_964388905.1 uncultured Bacteriovoracaceae bacterium | reverse complement strand
TTGTTTAAATACGCTTGGTAAGGAGAAAAAATATCCTTGACTAGAACAATATTCTAAAATAAGATTCTAATATGAAAGCCCGCAAAGGCACACACCCGGGGACGGACTTACGACGCAGCACAATAATTCGGGCCGCCCTGGCTTGTTTTTCCGAGATAGGATTTTCCGAGACGAGCATGGCCAATATCCGTGAGCATTCAAAGGCAAGTACCGGGAGTATCTACCACCACTTCAAGAGCAAGGAACAGCTTGCTTCAAGGGTTTATCTCGAAGGAATACGTGATTACCAGGCCTGCCTTATTGCAGCATTAAAAGACAAGCAGGGAGCCAGGGAAGGCATATGTGCCCTGGTAGAGCACCACCTGAAATGGGTAAGGGACAATGGTGAATGGTCGCGATACCTGTTTCAGAAGCGCCACTTTGCATTCATGTCAGACACCGAAGAGGAGATCGCTTCCCTCAACAGGGAGTTCATGAGACACATTGGTCAATGGTTCATCAAACACATCAAAACAGGGACTCTTCGAAATCTGCCGAGTGATATTTATATCTCCATCATCTTGGGTCCATGCATGGAATTCACAAGACAGTATCTTTCAGGCCATACCAGAACCACCATGGTTCAGGCCGTCGATCATCTTTCCGGGGCTGCCTGGCAGGCACTGAAAGCCCTTACGGGAGGCGTTAATGAAGACCCTTGAGCAGATTGGTACAAGTGCCATCAAGGAACACATACTCAAGAATTGGATGACCCACGATGCCATGTGGTTTCTTCACTGCCTTCAAACCTGTGGCATAGAAGAGACAAACCGGCTCAACAAGGCTGCCATCAGGTCACTTGCTGCCATCGAGCTCAGGCGGGCTCGGGAGCTCTTCGGCCTTGATAAGGAAGCCATCGAGACCTTCGAAGGTCTCAAGGAAGTCATCCATGCTGCCTTTTGCGTGAGCAAGGGCGATTTCATGAGGTTCACCTACAGCTTCCCGGAAAAGAACGTCCTGCACTGGGAGTGGGCCGGAAGGGACTGCTTTGCCTATCAGGGCATGCAGCGCCTGGGTGTCATCGACCGCTATGAGTGCGGGGTGCTCTTTCGAGTGCTCTGCTGGATCGAGAGCGCCGGTGTAAAGTATGCCATGGCTGCTGATGTGAATGGCTGCCTGATGCACACTACCGGGGAATGTTCCGGTGAAATCAAGTTCTCTTTAGCGTAAAGGAGGAATAACCATGGATGCATATGAAAAGCTACGTGAGATACTCGATGCCAGCCCTACCGGTGCGCCGGCCTCAAATGCCTTTGACGAGATCCTGAAGATCCTCTTCACGCCCGAAGAGGCTGACCTTGCCGTGCACATGACCCTGTTCCCCAGGCCTGTAGAGGCAATAGCCTCAGAAGCAGGCATTCCGTTGAAAGAGGCCATGGAAAGGCTGGAGGCCATGGCCGACAAGGCCATCATCTTTGCGCGGGAAAAGGGCGGCACGAAACTCTATGGTCTTCTGCCCACCATCCCGGGTCTATTTGAGTTCCCCCTCATGAGAGGGGCCACGACTCCGGCACTGGCGCACCTGGGAAGGCTCTGGGATGAATACCACAGGGAAGCCCTGGGGGCATCCTTTTCAGGGAACCCGACCCCCCTTACCCGGGTCATCCCGGTGAATCAATCCATAGATGCAGCCACGCAGGTCCACACCTATGAAGATGTCGCCAGATTCATTGATGCAGTGGATTATATTGCCCTGGCCCATTGTGCATGCAGGGTCAGCGTGGGTGCCTGCGATAAGCCCATCGAGATGTGCCTCGTCTTCGACAGCCCCGGACGCTTTCTGGTGGAACGTTCCTATGCACGGAAAATTAGCCGGGAAGAGGCCATTGCCGTGCTTGACCGCGCACGGGAAGAAGGCCTGGTCCATACCAGCACCAACAGCGCCGACAAACCGGCCCTGATATGCAATTGCTGCACGTGCTGCTGCACGATCCTCACCTGTAAGACCCAGCTCGGTCTTCCACACGCCTTTGCATCAAGCGGCTTTGTGGTGCAGATAAACGCAGATGCCTGCACCGGGTGCGGCATCTGTGCTGACGATCGCTGCCCCATGGGGGCCATAGTACTTTCAGATATCACAGCCGTGTTGACCCATGAAAAGTGCATAGGCTGCGGGCTGTGCGTCTCTGTCTGCCCTGGCGAAGCCATAACATTGGCCAGAAGGGAAGACCCGCCCGAGGTGCCGGCCACGACCAGGGACCTTGGGGTGAAGGTGCTGGGCGAAAAGGGCAGGCTGGAGGGCTTCCTTAAGCAGATGAAACCTTAAGGCGTTTTATAAGGCAGCTTGTAAGGGATGAGCATGGGCACCCTTTTCTGATATTCTTGGTACTGCTCACCGAACTCACTGACAAGGTCACGCTCTTCCAGGACCGTGCCTGCAATGATCCAGATTGTCCACATGAGGTTGAAGAGCAGCCTGTCAGCTGTGAGTACGGGGCAGGACCAGAACAGGATCAGTGAAAAGAAATAGAGGGGATGCCTCATCCATTGGTAGGCACCCCGGACCTTCAGCGGCATCTGCGCGGATCCCTTTTCCCTCATGTGTCGTCTTACGGCCTTGACCCCCAATGGATCGAATGACCCCAGCGACCTTGTCCCCCAGGAAAAACCTGTCATACACAGGAAAAACAGTATGCGAAGGAGCCAGTAGGATGCACCCTCTGATGTAAAAAGAGGTGTTGGGGTCTTCTGCCACAGGAGAATCACTATGAGCAGGGCCATGCCTGATGTAAGGGCATAAAAGGCGTTATAGAATATATCAGGAATGATCCCTGCAAGCCGCTTCCGGACGGGCTGTCTGACCATGATGCTGTGCTGGAGAAAGAAGAGCAAAGACAGGCCTGCATCAAGAAGCAATGACTGCCCAGTGTTCAATCCAAGGTCGAGTATGGTGAACGATCCCAGGAAGAGGAACAGGGAAAACAGAATCAGTGAACCGAGACCGAAAGACATGGTTGCATAGATCAAAATATTGGCTTTAATCCTGCTCATAGTGACCTCGATGGCCATCGCTGCATCAGGCCTTTGTATTTTCACTGCCTTGTGTGCCACAACAGCCTTTCGTGAATTTAGAGAAGTCCGTTTGGCCGCAGCATGACTTGATTCCCTCGGGCATTCCTTTACACATATCCTTGAATTGAGACATCATGGATGCCATGTTTTTGCAGCATGCCTCCATCTGTTCCTTCATCTTCGACTTGTCTTCTTCGGGCATGCCCTTGCAGCACATGTCCATCATGAGGCCGAACATCTTTTCCTTGTTTTCCTTGTTCATCATAATACACCTCCGTGCTTGATATGTAATTCGTATGGGCCTTCTGA
>CAYMDG010000116.1:0-9522 GCA_964388905.1 uncultured Bacteriovoracaceae bacterium | reverse complement strand
GGGATTGGGCCAATTATTTGACGCCCGCCATTGCCAAATTGATGGATAATGAACTCCTTATGAATATGGCGTTCAGGGACGGACTCACCGGATTGCTCAATTACCGGGCCTTCTCCGAGACCCTCATTGCGGAGTGGGAGCGTGCAAGGCGCTATAAGACAACCTTCTCCCTCATGATGATTGATATCGACCATTTCAAGAGAGTTAACGATGAGTATGGTCATCAGGTAGGTGACATGGTCCTCAGTTCTATCGCAAACAAGTTTCAGAGCAGGCTTCGCAAGAGCGACATGGTTTTTCGCTATGGGGGCGAGGAATTCATGATTTTACTTCCCCAGACCGGGATTTATAAGGCATCTCTTCTGGCTGAGAGATTGCGTGTCGTAGTTGAGAAGATGAGATTCCAGGGTGATCTTGCCATTACCATCAGTATCGGTATCGGCCAATATCATGATAGACGAACGCATACGGATCTTGTAAAACAGGTAGACACAGGGCTCTATCTCGCAAAAGGCAAAGGCCGAAATCGCGTGGAAATCTATAAGGAAATCTAAAATTTATTAGGATAATGGAATGAATATCGACAGTCTGCTTGATCTGGGCACAGGGCTTTATGCCTCCGGTCCTGACGGGAAGAAGGTAAAGGGCACGGTAACTGATTATAATGAAGAGGATAAATTCATCTTCATACCCGAGTCAGGCATTGAAGTAGCCTTGGGTGAAATCTTGAAGGTGACGGATGGCATAGACTCAGTGCTTGCCAAGATTATTGAGCGGACAGGAAAAGGCTTCAGGCTCTCTATCGAATGCTATTTATCCCCGGGGCATGAAAGACGCCAGGATGTAAGGATTTATGACAAGGTTTACCACCATGTGGGCTTGATCTGCCATGCAAGCGAAAAGACACGCCTGTTGCCTGTTGCGCTAGAGCGCATCCATGCAAACAAGCTCATCATAGACTCGTTTCTCAAGGGCAAATATGGATACCCCGGCGCTGATGAATCAGCCTACCAGAAAGAGACACAGGTGAACCAGAATCTCTGGGAGATCAACCGGAAACTGGATCTTTTAATCCATATGTTCCTTGCAGAAGAATTCAGATCACTCATGAACAGTACGCTCAAGGATGTCAACATCTCGGCCACCGGCATCCGGTTTTTGTCAGAGCAGGAATATGAGATGGGTGATCTGGTGGAGATCCATCTCATCCTGCCCATGGTTCCGCTTCTTTTTGTCAGGTTTGCAGGCGAGGTTATCCGTCAGAAGGGGCTCACAAGCACTCAGGCCAGACGCTATGCCGTGGCTGTGAAATATCTCCAGGTTGATAGTGATACAAAAGAGGATATCATCCGCTATCTCTTCAGAAGACAGCGTGAGGTCTTAAGGAAAAGGCAGACATAAAGAGTGGTTGATCAGATCATACTTCTGTCTAACTGTAAAAAAATTAACCTGTTCAAAGCAGGATGCCTACTTTGAACAGGCCGGGTTTCTTCGTGCTTAATTGAGACCATTTTATAGGTGTGCAAGGTTTATTTGCCTGCTTCCCGGAGCATTGACACCATAACAGCCCTGGGCCTATAGAAGTTAGGCCATGACGCGCACAAAAAAAATTGCCCTGTCGATAGTCCTTGCACTGGGATTTGTTTGTATCCTTTATGGTGCAATAGTAACGGGCAATGTCTATCGGGAGATGATGAAAATCAACACCGGCTCCCTTTGGCATCTGCCCACCAGGATCTACAGCGCCCCCTTTGATATTGCCCCAGGTGTGGACATCAGACGAACGGGTCTGATGTCCAGGCTTGCACACCTGGGATACCGAAGTGCATCCACCGCGGCATCACCGGGCCAATACCATCTATTCAAAGGCGGCATCATCATCTATGTCCATCCATTCGAATATGTGGATGGTGTCCAGAAGGCTCGAAAGGTAAGGGTGCTTCTGGAAGGTAATCTCATAAAGGCGATCATCTCTGAAAAAGATCATAAGGAAATCGCATCGGCCGCTTTGGAGCCTGAATGCATTGCAACCGTTTACGATGCTGGATTTGAGGACAGGGAGCTCATCAAACGAGGTGATTGTCCGGAGCAATTGATTAATGCCCTCATGTGCGTTGAAGACAGAAGGTTTTACGAACACTCAGGCATCGATATAAGGTCCATGTTAAGGGCGCTGCTTGCGGATGTGTTCCACGCCCAGGTGGTTGAGGGTGGCTCCACCATAACACAGCAGCTCGTGAAGAACCTCTTCCTTACGCATGAGAGGACACTGAGCCGGAAGCTCAAGGAAATATGGCTGTCTTCTATCATGGAGATGGCCTTTACCAAAGATGAGATCCTCACCATGTACATGAACGAGATTTATCTTGGGCGTTTCGGGTCTGCAGGTATCTATGGGTTCGGCAGGGCCTCAAAGCTCTTCTTCGATAAGGAAGTCACTGATCTTGCCCTGCATGAATCAGCCTTACTCGTCGGCCTCATTCGTGCGCCGAACATCTACTCCCCATATACGCATCCGAAGATAGCCATGGAGAGGAGAAATACGGTCCTGGCCGTTATGAGAGAGCAAGGCAAGATCACATCAGCACAATACGACCAGGCGGTGCACAAACCCTTAAGCGTTGTCACATTCATCAAACCTGCAAGGCAGGCCCCGTTCTTTATCGATCATGTCCTGTCTTCGGCAGGAGCCCTCTATCCTGAAGAGGAATTGCTCACGAAAGGCGGATTACGTATATTCACAACCCTTGACATGAACATGCAAAGGGTCATGGAAGACGTCTTGGCAAGTGGAACAGCATCCCTTGCAAAGAACATCCAGGTTGCCTCGGTCATCATCAATCCTGCAACCGGAGCAATAAAGGCCATGGTGGGCGGCAGGGACTATGGAACATCTCAGTTCAACAGGGTCACCTCCATCAGGCGAAGTATCGGATCTCTCATCAAGCCCATTATCTATTACTCCGCCCTCAAGGGCGGCTACTCCCTGTCGAGCATCCTGGATGACAGTCCCCTGACAATGAGGCTTGAGAATAATAACATCTGGGCGCCAATGAATTTTGACAAGGTAAGTCACGGCAACATCTTGCTCTTAAATGCCCTGGCCCAATCATACAATCTGGCTACCGTCCGGCTCGGGCTCGCCGTGGGACTTGAGAACATTGTTCCTGAGGTGAGGAAGGTGCTTCCCCGTACAGACGTACTCCAGCAGCCGGCACTGTTGCTTGGAGCCATTGATTGTTCGCCCCTTGATGTTGCGGGCATGTATTCGGTTTTTGCCACCGGGGGGTTAAGGGTTGAGTCACGGAGTTTGGAGGCTATTGTAGACGAACACGGGGCTGTCTTCTGGAAATCAGCGCACAAGCAACCGCAGAGGGTTCTCGACCCCGGGCCCACATATCTTCTCAATACTGCACTTCAGGAGACAATCCGCAGTGGTACGGCAAAGGGGGCCAAGACCTTTGGGATCCCTGATGGGATATGCGCCAAGACAGGAACCACCAATGAGATGAGAGACTCATGGTTTGCCGCCTATACTCAGGACATGGTGGTCATTACCTGGCTCGGGGACGATGCCTTCAGGGCCATAGGCTATACGGGTGCAACAGGGGCTATGCCTTTTGCTGCCAGGATTGTTGCCCGGCTTGCCGTTTCCAGGCCATGGGACGTACCCGATGATGTGACCTTGTGCGCTATTGATCCCATAAACGGCAAGCGAGCCACAATCTGGACTGATTCACCTGTCACACTCCCTTTTATGAAAGGTAACGAGCCGAAAGAGGCCTCAGGGGAGGGTATGCCCGGTTTATGGAAGGCCTTAAAGCATATATTTCCATTCGGGGAATAATGCATGAGTCAGAGGTGAATGTCTTACCATCATGCTGTGATTGGGATTCCAGATGGTCACAGGTCATTCAATCCAGCATTGCGTTTAAGAAGAGGGAAAAGTCTTGATCCTTTCAAATCCTAATCACCCTTGCCCATTATTGTGCTAAAAGGTATGTTACCCAGCATGGATTTCCGGAAGACACATTGTGCATGGTGCAGGCTCAGGACCGGTCCCATTGATGACTGTACGTCATGTCCCAAGTATCGCAAGTACAACCTGAAAAGTGAGCATCGTCTCACCATGGAATCTTTTTGCAAAAACTGTATCAACCAGGACAACGCGCAACTCGAGGTCTTCTGCCGGACAAACCGTTTTTACCAGGAAGACAGCCTTGAGGACTTCGACTGTTATAATTTCTGCATCAAGGTCCGTACCAACAAATGATAATCGGTATATGTTAACTATTTTCCACAACTACCCGAGACAATATGTGATAGGATGATATCAAAGGATTCATGCATGTGGTGGAAAAAGAAAAAGCCCGACAATAACTTCTTTATGCTTCTATATGACCAGGGCAGAAAAACCCTGGAGGGCTTAGGTGCCCTGTGTGAATTTGTATCGGAGAGCACCAAAGAGAACGCCGAGCACGTAAAAGACATAGAGATGGAGGCCGATGATCTAAGGAGGATAATCATAGATCACCTCAATCAGACCTTCATCACCCCGATTGACAGGGAAGACATCTTTTCATTATCCAGGGCTATTGATGACGTAATGGACTATGCCTGCACAACGGTGTATGAGATGCAGATATACAAGGTGCAGGTTGACGATCATATCCGTGTCATGACAGAGATCCTTAAGAAGGAATGCAAGGAATTGAATGCAGCTTTGAAAAATCTTCAGTACTATCCCAACGTCGCCATGGAGCACGCTCGTGAGGCAAAGGGGTGCGAGAACAAGATGGAAAAGGAGTACCGGACAGCCCTGGGAGACCTTTTTGAGGGTAATGACCCGGTCTATATGCTCAAGATGAGGGAGATCTACCGGCACTTGAGCAATGCCGCCGATAGAGGCGATGAGGCTGCCAATATCATAAGCGACATCATTGTAAAGATGACTTGATATGATGAGGGGAGGGGTATGAATCTCTATTCGTGGCTGAAAGAACACGCAAAGGCAAGGCCCGCCAAGATTGCCATCAGGTTAAAGGATGCGGAGATCTCCTTTGGGGAACTCTATAGTCTCACCGACTCCTTTGGGACGGCACTTCACAGGGCTGGAATAGCGCCTGGTGACCATGTCACTCTCATGCTGCCCAACATGCCTGAGTTTATCATCACCTACATGGCCGTCATAGGTATCGGTGCCGTAGTCACCCCCATAAACCCTTCCTATACATCGCGGGAGCTCAAGCATATACTGTCCGACTCGGACTCCAAGGCCCTTATCATCGAACACAACAACATCGGCACCTATGAGGCCATTGCCAGTGAATGTCCCCAGGCAAACGTTATCACAACCGGGAAGGACGGCAATTTTTCCCGGTGGATAGCTGAAAGGGGAAGCGGTATAGTCGAAGAAAGGGACTGGGATGATGTGGCGGCTATGATCTACTCATCAGGGCTCACCGGGTATCCCATGGGCGCCATGCTTACCCAGGGCAACCTTGATCATAATTCGGATCTTATGCGGATCTCCATGGATTGCGATGACAGCGACAGTGCGTTAACCGTGATTCCCTGTTTCCACTCCTTCAGCGCAAGTGTGAATATGCTTTCCATGCTCCGCTACGGGGGCACGATCTACCTCATGAAGAAGCTTGATTTCAAAGAGTTGCACCATGCCCTTGCCGCTTGCGGCATAACCATTATTAGCGCAGTCCCCACACTCTTCTACGGCCTTGTATTTCATCCTGATCTTGCCGGTATCGACTACACACGCATGAAGACACTCATCGCAGGGGGATCGGCCCTGCCCATCGAGGTGTATGATGCCTTCAAGCAAACGTTTCATGCTGATATCCGGCAGGGTTACGGCATTACCGAGGCATCTCCGGTCTGCTCGGTGAATCAGAAACACCTCCCCATTAAGCCTGCCTCCATTGGTACTCCGGTCATTGGCGTTACTGCCAGGGTTGAAGACAATAATGGGAATATCCTCAAGTCGGGCGAGGTGGGTGAGCTTCTTTTTAAGGGCCCCAATATCATGAAGGGCTATTACAAACAGGAAGAGGAGACCAAAAGGATCATAACCGATGGTTGGCTCCATACCGGAGACCTCGGGTATATGGATGAGGATGGCTATATCTACATAACAGGATATATGAAGGACATGGTCATCACCTCAGGGTTCAATGTCTATTCCCGCGAGGTGGAAAATGTGATCAATTCCATGCCCGGCATTCGCGATTCAGCTATTATCGGTGAGCCCGACCTCATGAGGGGTGCGGTCATCAAGGCCTTTATAGTCCGAGATGATGCGACTATGACCGAGGATGAGGTGAAGAAGTTTGCACGCAAGCAGCTTGCGCCTTTCAAGACCCCGAGAAAGGTGGAATTCGTGCCCGAGATCCCCAGGAATGAGAAAGGCAAGGTCCTGGTGGATATTCTCAAAGGGGCCTCATGAGGGGATGCACCCTCTGCCCCAGGCAGTGCGGGATTGATCGGTCAAAGACAAGAGGCGCCTGCAGGGTAGGTGAGGAGATGCTGGTGGGGGCTGTAGTCGTCCATAAAGGCGAAGAGCCTCCCCTGGTGGTCGGGGCAGGGTCGGGTGCCATATTCTTCTGCGGCTGCCCCATGAGGTGCAGCTACTGCCAGAACAAACAGATAAGCCAGTTCAATAATGGCAAAGCCTTCACCCCGGATAAGCTTGCCCATGCCATGCTGAAGCTGGAAGAGGAACAGTGCTCAAACATCAACCTGGTAAGCCCTACCCACTATACGCCTTCGGTCATTGAGGCAATCGTTATAGCCCGCACCCTGGGGCTAAAGCTCCCGATCCTCGTGAATTCAAGCGGATATGAGACACCAGAATGCCTGGGGCTCTGGAAGGGCCATGCACAGATTTATCTCATGGATCTCAAGTATGGCGATAATCACACAGGCAAGGTCTTAAGCGGTGTTCATGACTACTGGGACGTGGCTAAGCAGGCCGTTGCCCATCTCTATGAGTCGGCCGGTGTCCTTGTTTCAGGCAGTGAAGGGAAGGCGGTCAGCGGCCTGATGGTCAGGCATCTTGTCCTTCCGGGGATGCTTTCTAATCCGTTTTCCGTGCTTGAATTCCTTTCCGAGCTTTCGCCGGAGATTCCGGTAAGTATCATGTCACAGTATAATCCCGAGTATTACCAAGGAGATTTGCCAGAAATGAGGCGCCGCATCACTTCGGATGAATACACCACGGTGATAGAGAGGGCAACCGCTTTAGGATTTGAGACACTCTATTGCCAGGACATGGAAGCCCCTTCTACCTATAACCCTGATTTTGGCTCGGAAAGGCCATTTGCCGACATGGTCAAGTTGTTTTAGATTTTTATTTCGCCGATCATCTGCCGATAGGATGAAATGATATGTCTTCAGTAAAAGAACCATGGTATGGGCGATTCCTTGAGGAGACGCGGGAATTGTACTATCAGAGGGTACTTGCCATCCTCCTGATCGGTATCGTTCTGATCCCGCTGTTCTCGATCCTCGACTTTGTAGTGGTGCGTCAGAACCTCATACTTTTCTTCTTCTATAGAATCGGATGTGCCGCAATTCTAAGTTTTTTCCTGGTGATCTATTTATCCAAATATGGCAGAAAATTGGCTTTCCCCATATCCGTCATAGCTTACCTTGTCTCCGGTCTCACCATCACCCTCATGTGTGTGCATATGGGCGGATACGACTCCTTCTATTATGTCGGAGTGGTAATGGTGCTCGTGGCAGTGACGATCATTCTGCCGCTGGACGCCATTCAGGCGGCCATCATGGGGGTAGGGCTCTACATAGTATATGCAGGTCCCATAGTGCTCTTCTCTCAGGCGACCCCTGACAACCTGAAAATATTTTTCAGCAACAGCTTTTTCTTCGCCTCATTTATCGTGATTATCGTTCTCAAGTGCTTTGAAGACAACAGGGTCCGTCAGAGGGAGGTCAAACTCAAGACAGAGATGGATTCCCTGGCGGAACGACTTTCCTACTATGTCCACAATCTCGAATCAGAGGTGGAAAAGCGGGTGAAGCAGCTTGACGAGTCGGAGCTCAGGTATCGTGAACTGTATGAGAACATCATCGATATCGTGCTTTTGGTGGACAGGGATTCCAAGATCCTCATGGCAAATCCCAGATACTTTGAGACTGTTGGTTCTGTAGATGATAAAACCCACTCCAATTTCTTGAGTTATGTGCACCCAACAGATGTCTCCCTGGTTGAACGGATGATCATAAGGCTGCCTGTAGAGCAAATGGTCAAGGATATCCAGTTCAAGATCATCAACAAAAAGGGCATGATCTATGATGTTGAGTGTAATGCAAAATGCATCATGAAAGATTACCAGATCGTCGGATTTCAGCTTGTGATCAGAGATATTACAGTCCGTAAGAAGCTCGAAAAAGATCTGCTGGAATCCTATAAAAAGGTACAGAGTGCACGAAATGCAACGATCCTGGGCCTTGCAAAGCTTGCAGAGTATCGTGATGCAGACACTGGGGCGCATCTTGAGAGGATCCGTGAGTACTCCAAGGTGCTTGCTGAAGATCTTGCAAAGAGACCCGAGTATGCCGGTTATATCACCTCTGAATATATTGATGATATCTATAACTCCTCCATTCTCCACGATATCGGTAAGGTAGGTGTCCCTGATGCGATCCTGCTGAAACCTGGGAAGCTCACACCTGAAGAATTTGAAGAGATCAAACGCCACTCGGCCTTGGGGGGCGAGGCGCTCAGGGCCGTGGAAACCAAGATCGAAGGGCAGTCTTTCCTGACCCTTGGCAAAGAGATCGCCTTTTACCATCACGAGAAGTGGGACGGATCCGGCTATCCCCGTGGTTTAAAGGGAGATCAGATTCCTCTTTCTGCCCGGATCGTTGCCTTGGCCGATGTATATGATGCCCTGACTTCCAAGAGGGTTTACAAGGAGGCGATCTCACATCAGGCTGCCAAAGAGATCATTGTGGAGACCCGGGGAACCCACTTTGCCCCGGATGTTGTGGATTCATTCCTGGCCCATGAGGAAGATTTCCGCAGGATCAGAGAAGAGCTATTCCAGGATAGGGAAAACGCGTCCCACGTCAATTCTGCTGCGTGAGAAATTTATTATAAAGACCCTTGTACGGCTGTGCCTCAATCCGGATCTTATGTCTGAATGTATCTATAATTGTCTCATGCATCCGAACGTGACCTTAAGTATAGAACTCATAGCAAGCATGAAATTATTTAAAATAGGTCCGTTCAAAACCTGCATCTTGCAGCTTTAAAGGTCCGACAGAATAAGCATACAGCTAAGGCTGCAAGATAACAGGTTTTGAACGGATCAGGTCGTTACGTCACTTACACGCAAGATCAGGTTTATATAGCATGTTTAAGTGAGATGGGCGGTATTTGCGAGGCTGCGAAAAAGGCCTCCGGATTTATCCGGAGGCCTTTGTTACTTTTTATAATCAGTATCCAGTTATCTTTAAGCTACACCTCATTGCCCGGCAGGGACA
>CAYMDG010000115.1:5674-9539 GCA_964388905.1 uncultured Bacteriovoracaceae bacterium | reverse complement strand
ATACAAAATGAAAACCCGCTTTTTAAGATGATGCTGGTGAAGTCCTGATAGGCGGCAGAGCCCCTGGAGGTAATCAGGCCGATATGTAACGGGACCGCGCTCAGCTCCAGGGCCTTGTTCCTCTCCATGAGGCCCCCAGCTTTCATGGTCTCAATGGTCTGTGCCCTGCGCCTGGCAATGGCGCCCAGGGTATAGCTCGGGTCAATCTCGCTGACGATGAGCTGGTAGCGGCCTTCTTTTACAAAGAGGTCCACCCTTGCCCTGAGTTTGACCGCTATGCCGCTCGTCAGCTCGAACCCCTGTATTCCAAGCGATGAGAGCGATCTCTGCCACGGCACATACGATCCTCTGAAGAATGCGCAGCTCACCTTTGCGATGTACTGGTCCGAGGCTGTAACAGGCTTCTCCACAAGGTCGAAGTATATATGGCCGGATTTTGCATGGGCCTTCAACCCGTGGATCTCACCCACTACCCAGACATCGGGCCCCAAGCCAGCACTCAAGGCTTCACGGGCGCGTTCGTTCAACTCACTGACGCTAAGGCAGGTCACAGCATTGGCCATAGCAGAAAAGCAGCAATATTTTCAAGCAGGCATTCCTTTTATTGACATGAATTTTCACCAAGGGTACATGACTTACAGCACGTTTTTAAGGAGATACCCATGGGATACCAGTTCATCAAGGCAGATATGAGAGATCAAATAGCCTTCATCGAGTTGGACCGCAAACGCGAGATGAATGCCCTGTCCTCTGGGATGATGAAGGAGATCCGTCAGGTTTTCACCCAGGTCCTGAACGAGTCTTCTGAAATCAGGCTCATTGTTTTGACGGGCGGTATAGAGTGCTTCTCTGCAGGCATCGACCTGAAAGAAGCACCGCATTTCACCACCGAAGAGGCTGCGAATTATTTCCGGCTTGCGGTTGAGGTCTACTCCATGCTGCTGGATCAGGACAAAATCCTCATTACGGCGGTCAGCGGCATCGCCTTTGGGGGCGGCTTCAACCTTGCGCTCATGGGCGACATCATCATTGCATCCGAGAGCGCCATCTTTGCCCATCCCGAGATCAAGTACGGCTTCAACCCTTTGCTCGCCCCGCTGGTTTACCGCATCGGCATCGCCAGGGCTAAAGACCTGGCGCTGAGAGGCGACCCCATGGGGGCGCGGGAGGCACAGGCTATCGGTCTGGTGAACCGGGTAGTGGAGCCCGAACGCTTCCGGGAAGAGGTGTTGAACTGCGCCCAGCAGCTTGTGAACAGATCGCCGGAGGTGGTCAGGGCCATCAAGAGGAGCCTGGATGTGGTAAGCCGTCTCGATGCAAAGGCCGCGCTCGAATATGAATTGGAGATGACAGCCATGCTATTCAACATACGCGGAGACATCCGCGACAGGATGAAGGATGTCATTAAGCACAAAGGGCAAGAAGATACCAAATGTGAGTCCTGAATCCGTCCTTAACCCTGCACATCTGTATCAGGTTCTGTACGATCACTATGGCCCGTCGCTCTGGTGGCCCGGGGAGACGTCATTCGAGGTAATGGTCGGTGCGGTTCTTACCCAGAACACTGCATGGACCAATGTGGAAAAGGCCATTATCAACCTCAAGGCGGCATCCCTCATGGATGTTGCCGCCGTTGATAACGCCCATGTGCCATACCTGGCCTCTCTTATCAGGCCTTCGGGCTACTACAATATCAAGGCCTTACGACTGAAGAACCTGGTGCGCATGATCATGGCCTCACATTCAGGGGACCTGGAAGCCCTGTTTTCCCTGGAATTGCAGAAGCTAAGGACAGAGCTGCTTGGGGTGAGCGGCATCGGTAAGGAGACGGCAGACAGCATCTGCTGCTATGCCGCCGACAAATGTATCTTTGTCGTAGACGCCTACACGAAGCGTATCCTTTTACGGCATGGCATTGTTACTGAGCATGCAGGGTATGATGAAATCCAATCCCTCTTTGAGGATGGTCTGCCCCGGAAGCTTGCGGTATACAAGGATATACATGCCCATATCGTGTTCATCGGCAAGGACTACTGCAAGACAAAAAAACCCCGCTGCGATGCCTGCCCTCTGAATGGGCGGTTATAGGATGATTGACCAATGAGGACTCAAGGGAAATGGCATAAAACATATAGTGACCTTGGAATTGTTTTAAAAAATTAGGTCCGTTAAAATCAGTCATCTTGCAGCCATGAAGGACCGGGTAAATTAGCATTCACCAAAGGCTGCAAGATGACTGATTTTAACGGATCAGATTTTGCGTTTCTTAAACGCAAAATCTGGGGTAAACACAAAAACCGGATTTAAGGACAGAGGTGAATCATCGGTTCGGAGTTCTGCCCCGCTATCCTTTCATGTTGAAAAGAAACGCTGTTTGACCTAGAGGTTCTCTCATGGAATCCTTTGACATCATCGTAGTGGGTGGCGGTCATGCCGGTGTGGAGGCAGCCCTTGCTGCACACAGGTTAGGGATGAATGTTGCCCTCTTCACGCTTAACATGGACACAGTGGGTCGGATGCCCTGCAGCCCATCTATCGGCGGGCTTGCCAAGAGCCACCTGGTAAAGGAGATTGATGCCCTGGGCGGCATAATGGGCGAGGTGGCGGATGAGACAGCCATTTCCTACCGCGTGCTCAACACCAAGAAGGGCCCGGCCGTGCGCGCCACCAGGACACAGAATGACCGGAAAATGTATGAGTCCGCAGTGAAGTCCAGGGTGGAGGACTCAGGTGTCCATATTCGCCAGACTCGTGTCGATGTTATCGAGACAAAGGACGGCTGCATTACCGGGATCAGGGACCGTACCGGCATAATGTATCATGCCAAGGCAATCATAGTAACGGCAGGGACGTTTCTCTCCGGCCTCATCCACATCGGCGATGTACACATCCCTGCGGGCAGGGCTGGCGAAGAGGGGGCCTACGAGCTGTCTGAATCATTGAAGCTTCTGGGATTTACCCTGGGTAGGCTCAAGACCGGAACACCACCCAGGCTCCACCGGGACACCATTGACTTCTCAGCCCTGACAAGCCAGGACCCGGAAGCGGGCTGCATGGCCTTTGGTTTTGCATCTTCAGGTACGCATCTTCCCCAGGTTTCGTGCTATCTCACCAGGACCACCCCCTTAACCCATGAAATCATCCGGAAAAACATCTCTCTGAGCCCGCTTTACTCCGGGGCCATAACCGGGACCCCTGCCCGGTATTGCCCATCCCTGGAGGACAAGGTCATGCGGTTCGGGGAGAGGGGGGGGCACCAGGTCATCATGGAGCCCGAGGGCATCAATACCAAAGAGGTATATGCATCGGGCCTGGGAAACAGCCTGCCCATAGAGCTCCAGTGGGAGATAGTGCGCTCGGTTCCAGGACTCGAGAATGCGGAGATCGTCAGGCCGGCATATGCCATTGAGTATGAATACATATTGCCTACCCAGCTCCTGCAGACCCTGGAAACCAAGAAGGTGAAAGGTCTTTATCTCGCAGGCCAGGTCAACGGAACCTCGGGTTATGAGGAGGCTGCAGGGCAGGGCATTATGGCAGGCACCAATGCCGCCTTGGCCATCATGGGAAAAGAGCCTTTTATCCTGGAGAGGTCCCAGGCCTACATTGCGGTCATGATCGACGACCTGGTTACCAGGGGAACGTCAGAGCCTTACCGCATGTTTACATCCCGGGCCGAGTACCGGCTCATGCTCAGGGAGACCAATGCCGTTTTCAGGCTCAGCCATGATGCCTTAAGGCTAGGACTCATCAGCAAGGAGCGCTTTGAACGGATTCATGAGATAGAAACCGAGATTACCTCGTTACGGGATTATCTGCAAAAGACCACGGTCATCCTCCCCAAGGATATGAGTGAGTTCGCCCC
>CAYMDG010000115.1:0-5574 GCA_964388905.1 uncultured Bacteriovoracaceae bacterium | reverse complement strand
AGGCCACATGCCGGTATAGGAACCGGTGCGGGGCCCGATATACAAATTGGTGATGGTGAGATTCGTTACCCCGACATATCCGCCACTCGTTTGAACCCCCCAGATGTTGTTTGAATCAAGCCCATCAGAGTCTCCCCAGGCCAGGACATCAATATAAATGCTCATGGTGATATTCGGCATGATGCTCACACCTGCGCGCCCGCTGATGTTTGAAAGATCCTCGTCGGAGAGCGGGCTCATGGCGAGCACGGAAACAGGCAGCAAAGTGAATACGAAGATTGCGAATACCTTATTCATATATCTCATCACCTGCTTTATATATAACGTCATAATCCCTCGAGGCAATAACGGAAAATAAATTCAGATGAGTAACAGGTTATGGAGATTATAAAAACAGAGCCAGGCAGCGTTAATGCTGCCTGGCGCCTTATGAGTAAGTCTCACGGATGCGGGATTCTCGTTGTACTATTCTTATCGGCATGGTTGGCAAATGGATAAGCCTTGCCCTAAAAATAATCCGTCGGGATAGCCGGCAAAAGATTTATGCCGCACCTTTATTCCATCTCCTTCAGTTTTCCTACAGCCAATGTCCCATAGTATCCGCCCGGATCGAGCTCGACCACCCTGGTGAGCTCTCCCTTGGCCTTTCCGGACGCTCCCATCTGGAGGTAGAGCTGGGCAAGGTCCCAATGGGCCTCAGCGTAACCTGGATACTCGAGGACAGCATGCTTGAGCGCATCAATGGCATCGTCGGGTCTCCCCTGCGCCACGTATATCTTGGAGAGCAGATGCCATGCCGGGGCATAGTGGGAATTGCGGTCAAGGGTCTTCTGGGTGGTTTCAAAGGCAAGCTGGAGGTTTTTCTTTTCCAGATAGAGGGTGGCGATGTTGTGCTGGGCATATTCGGGTGTCTGATAGAGCTCGTCTGCCAGGGCCTTTTTGTAGCTCGCCAGGGCCTCGTTGAATTTACCCTGGCTCGAAAAGATGGTCCCTTTGAGGTTATATGCCTCACCCTTGAGGCCCGGGTGTTCCACTTCCAGCCTGTCGGCCAGAGCAATAGCCTCGTCGGCATTCTCGAGTGCCTGGTCGAATTTACCCGACTTCCAGTAGGCAAATGCAAAACCGTAATAAACCTCAGGGTCACCGGGGTTTGCATTTTTGGCCTTGCGCAGCTCGCTGATAGCGCCCTGGATGTCGTTTTCCTGGATCTTGCTCATACCGAGCGCCACCAGGGGCCTGGAGAGATTGCGCTGCTCCTTGAACTGGCCTGCACACCCGCCGAGGAGAAGGAGAATCATGAAACAGAAGATCATTCTTTTCATCATTGATTTCACCCCTTAATGAGTCTCCTTGTTTGTAATATTTTATATACCAAACTGATCTGCAACACAATCAGGGACCTGAACATTGCCCATGAGCACGGGCTGCTGGTGGCAGTCAGACCCGCCTGTTGCCATGAGACCCACGGAGCGCACAATTGCCAGGTAGAAGGCGGCTGCATGCTTGTCATGTCTGGTGTGCCAGCATTCGATGCCGTCTATATAAGGGAGCATCATTTCCAGAATCATTTTTTTCTGCTCTTCAAGGGACTTTGTTATAACTGCCAAAGAGGTTCCCCTGGAATCATTGGGGTGGGCAAGCACCAGTTTGCCTCCGGCGGCCCTTACCAGGGCAGAGGCCTCTTCCAGAGAGAGCGGCATTTTGGGAACATCACACCTTGTGAGATACCTATCAAAGGCCTCCTGCTTTGTAGCCACAATCCCCTTTGCAATGAGATGGTTTGCGATATGCGGCCTGCCCAACGAGTCTTCAACGCCGGCCTCTATGGCATGCATGTCTGCTTGGGACAGCAAAGGACGGCCTTCCTTGATGAATTCCTCATTGATGTTCTCAAGTATCTTCTGCGCCCTGAGTTTCCGGTAGGCACGAAGCTCGTGCAGCTTACTCAAGAGGGCTAGGTTATTGTTGTCAAAGGCATACCCGAGAAAGTCCAGGGATGAGTCCTTGCCCCTTGTGTAATAAGGGTGGGCAAGGGTCACGTTCAACTCCACGCCGGTGAGGTACCTTATCCCATGAGTAGCGGCGAGCAGCTTTGCCTTGCCCTGGCTTTGGAGCGAGTCATGGTCAGTGATAGATATCAGGGATATCCGGCGCCTTCTGGCCTCGGCAAAGATCTGCTCCAGAGGCCATTTTCCATCAGAGCCATTTTTGGAGTGGACGTGAAGGTCAATCTTCATGGCTTACGTCAAGGGTCTTTGGCGCCACTGTTCTTTTTACCGGCAAGCTGCCCGCAGGCAGCAAGGATGTCTTTGCCCTTTTCCTTGCGGAGCATAACGACATAGGGGCTGTCTTTCAGCCTCTCTTCAAAGGCCAGAACGTCCTTTGTTTCCGGCGCTTCAAGACCGCATCCGGGCCAGGGGTTGAAGGGGATGAGGTTTATCTTGGCCTTGAGGCCGTGCAGCAGCTTGATAAGCACCCTGGCGTGCTCTATACTGTCGTTGATGCCCTTGATGAGCACATACTCAACGGTGATTCGCCTGCGGTTCGGCAACTCGTAGTCTTTCAATGCGCCGATGAGCGCGGCCAGCGGGTATTTCTTGTTCACGGGCATGATGAACGAGCGTGTCTTGTCATCAGGGGCATTGAGCGAGACCGCAAGGTTTGTAACCGTATCGCGCGCCAGGTCCTTCAGCGCAGGGACGATACCGCACGTGGATATGGTGAGCCGCCTTTTGGATATCCCGGGCCCGTCAGGGTCGGTGATGATGCGTACGGCCTTGATCACCGTGTCGTAGTTCAGCATGGGCTCGCCCATACCCATGAAGACCACGTTCCTTATGGGGCGCTCCGGGTAGGCATGGATGGGATAAAGGAGCTGTGAGACAATTTCGCCGGTGGTGAGTTGCCTGGTAAATCCCATGGTGGCGGTGAAGCAGAAGCGGCACCCCATGGCGCAGCCCACCTGCGATGAGACGCACACGCTCCAGTGGTCTTTCTCGGGGATGAGAACGCTCTCGATGATGCAGCCGTCTTGCAGTTCATAGGCGAGTTTTTCCGTGCCGTCTCGTGATACCTGAGAGCCCACGACCTTTGGGTATGCAATTTCAGCAGACTCAGACATCTTTTGGCGATATTCCTTGGGGAGATTGGTCATCGATGAGATATCCCGCACCCCTTTGTCGAACAGCCAGGTGAAGATCTGGCCTCCCCGGTAGGGCGTCTCAGGGAAGAGTTGCTCCAGTTCCTGCCGGTCGCAATCCAGCAGATTGATCAACCCCGGTGTCTGTAAGGCCCAGTCGGTTTTTCTTGGCTTATTCATGTTTCATCAAATTCTTATCCTCAAGCCCCCGGCTTTATGCATGTAAGATAAATGCGAAAGCAAGTGAGGGGAGGATGGATATGTGGCGCGCCCGACAGGAATCGAACCTGTGACCTTAGGCTCCGGAGGCCTACGCTCTATCCGACTGAGCTACGGGCGCGCATTGTTCAATTTTTTCGCATCATGCGCTCAACTGCCAACTCAAGACCCTTCAACGTGATCTCGAACATGGGGAATATCTCCTGTATCGCCTCGCAGGTATGCGCATGCGACCAGGTATACTCATACTTGGGATTGAGCCATACACTATGTTTGAATGTCCTGGCAAGGAATTCAAGGTTTTTTACGCTGGGCTCGGTCTTGGTGTTGTAGTAGATGCTCCCGTTGCGGTTGAAGAGCTCGTACGGCGCCATGGAGGCATCGCCCACGATGATCAGCCTGGTTTCGGGGTCGGCCCTGGTGAACTCCTCGACCGGGAAGGGCTTGTCGTACCGCTGGGGGTCCTTCCACACCCGGTTGTAGATGGTGTTGTGAAAGAAGAAGATCTGCAGATCCTTGAACTGGCTCTTGGCATGGTTGAACAGCACCTGAACCACATTGATGAAAGGGTCCATGGAAAACCCGCCGTTATCTATCATGAGGATGACCTTGAGCTTGTCCTTCAAGGAGCGGTCGAACACGATCTCGATCTCGCCCGCATTCTTCATTGTCTGGTAGATGGTCTCATCGATGTTCAGATGGTCCTTGGGGCCGGCCGGCTTCATGTGGCGGAGCCGCTTCATGGCATCCGAGATCTGCGAAGGCCCCAGCATGGCATTGTCGGTATAGTCCTTGTAGCGCCTCTCAAGGGCCACCTTGACCGCCGATTTGTTGCGCGACTGGCCGCCCACGCGCATGCCGCCGGGGTGGTAGCCGGAATGCCCCACGGGTGAGGTGCCCCCCGTGCCGATCCACCTGTTGCCGCCGTCATGCCGTTCGTCCTGATCGGCAAGACGCTGCCGGAAGTATTCCTCAAGCTGTTCAGGGGTGAGCTTGTTCAGGGTCTCCTCGTCGATGCCCAGGAAATCTGCCATGGTCTTGGGGTCTTTGAGCCACTCCTCCAGCAGGGCCTTGATGGCCTGGTCGATCTCGGCACAGGCATCAGGGCTCAGCTCGGCGCCCTTGAAGAAATGCGCGAACACGCGGTCATAGGTGTCGAAATGGCGCTCGGTCTTGATGAGCACAGCCCTGCTCACCGAATACAGATCATCCAGCGAGCAGATACACCCCTTGTGCAATGCCTCCTGGAGCCGTAAAAAGCTCGAAGGCGAGATGGGCACGCCCTTGTCCCTGAGCAGGAAGAAGAATTCCGCGAACATTGTCTTGCCTTAATCTTTATTCATCAATACGTGCCGGTGACCTGCCGCTGCACGATCTTGAAGTCCTCGCTCTTCTTGAACAACACGCCCAGGTAAGGGATGTCGCTCTTGGAGAGATGTTTGGGGTCGAAATTCTTGTCCATGAGCAGAATCCTGATCCAGTTGATCAGCTCTCGCGTGGCAGGCTTCTTCTCGATACCCCGGATGTTGCGCAAGCGGTAAAATGCCTCGATGCAGGCTTGTGAAAGCTTCTTGTCCAGGTCCGGGAAGTGGGCGTGAACGATGGCATCCATCATTTCGGCATCCGGGAAGGCGATGTGGTGGAAAACGCACCTGCCAAGGAATGGGTCGGAGAGGTCTTTCTTGGCATTGGATGTTATGATGATGATTGGCCGGTTCTTTGCTTGAATAGTCTTATCTATTTCAATGATATCGAATGACATCTGGTCGAGCACGTCCAGGAGATCGTCCTGGAAATCGGTGTCGGCCTTGTCGATCTCGTCGATGAGCAGTACGACCTTGGAATCTGAGACAAAGGCCTGGCCGATCTTGCCCATCTTGATGTAGTGCTCGATGTTGCTCACGTCACGCTTGGAATCCGCGAAGCGGCTGTCGTTCAGCCGTGTCAGGGTGTCGTACTGGTACAGGGCCTCGACTGCCTTCATGCTGGATTTGACGTTGAGTATGATGAGCGGTATCGACAAGTTCTGTGCAATGGCGTGCGCCAGAAGCGTCTTGCCCGTGCCTGGCTCTCCCTTGATGAGTAAGGGCATCTCGAGCTTGATGCTGGCGTTCACGATCTTTGAGAGTTCAGGATCGAGAACGTAATCCTTTCCGCCGGTGAATTCATGGTTCTGCATGCGTTTGCTCCTGAAGCGAAAATTTAGGCCTTCTTTC
>CAYMDG010000114.1:5849-9678 GCA_964388905.1 uncultured Bacteriovoracaceae bacterium | reverse complement strand
ATCAGGGTACACGTGAACCCTGTCAGTTCATTATCTGTTTATCATACAAACACTCCCATCAAAAGCAGGAATGGTAATGTGAAAACGGATACCCGTATGATAAATACGGTATGCGCTATTGTGATGAACCACTTTTGTTGTATTATTTCAAAAATGAATATGATGTATGAAATAGTTATAGGACATGCATAAAAAAATGAAGCCCTGGTCGCTTTCTGATAAACTATCTTGCGGACTCACTGATATTATCGGTGCTCTTTTTCGGTTGGGTCCTTATCTCCCTCAGGATGGAAATACCCCATCAACGGACCTCCCATGAAGAAAAGCAAGAAAAAAGAGTTGTCTGCAAAGAGCCAGGGATCAGCCCCCCCTGTTTCCTTTGCACAAGGAAACATTCATTTTCTTCTGCCGGCCATTCTGTTCGGAGCGCTCCTGGTCCGGATCTATGCCCTGTCGAACTTTTCGAACAGCCTTTATGGCGACTTTCTCATATACGATGAGCAGGTATACCAGTCCTGGGCAGAGAGCATCCTTGCCGGGAAATCTTTCGTGGTCCATGCTTTCAGCCCGCTGCCCGCCTATGTTATGGCAGGCGTTTACCGGCTGTTCGGCATTGATACGGACTATGTCCGCATGGTGAATATTCTTTTAGGCGTCTTCACCTGCCTTTTTATCTATTTTATAGGCCGGGACCTGGCCGACAGGACCATCGGCCTTATCGCATGCCTGATTGCCTCCCTGTACAAACCCTTTATTTTTTTTAGCATAACGGTTCTCAAGGAGTCGCTGGGGCTATTCCTCTTTTCCGCCGCAATTTACCTTTTCATATCCCTGATGAAGGATATGGACCCTCCACCGGTTACACAGGGGATTCAAGAAGAGGGACAAGGGAAAAAAGACAGGTCATGGGTGCACTACGCCAGTAAATTTCTTTTCCTTGGCATAACCGTCGGCTTATTGATAAACGTACGCCAGAACTGTGTCGCCCTTCTACCGGTTTTCCCTCTCTTCCTTCTCTGGATGATGTACAAAAAGGTCTTTCCCTTTCAAAAGGCGGCCCTGACAATAACCGTATATGTGGTGGGAATCGTCCTGTCCCTTTCACCCTTTCTCATCCGCAACTATTACGCAACCGGGGAATTCAGGGCCTCGCCGGCCGGGGGATTTAATCTCTATCTCGGGAACAACCTGAATAATCCCCTACCCTACTATCGGCCGGCTCCCTTTGCTACATCCTCTCCCACGAATCAGGCCACCCAGTTCATCATCGAGGCGAGCCGCAGGGTGGGGAAGAAGCTGTCTCCCCGGGAGGCCTCATCTTTCTGGACCCGGGAGGTAATCAAGATCGCAGAGAAACGCCCCGGGGCCCTGGCCTGGAAGATCTGGCAGAAAACCCTGGTTCTCTTCAACCGGTCTGAGGCAGATGTAAACTACGATCTCGGCTTTATAAGCCGGTTCATCCCCATCTTCCGTTTGCCCTTTTTCGCCTTCTGGTTTGTCTTTCCCCTCGGCATGGCCTGGATGATCCTGTCAATTCGAAAATCCCGGAAGGCCCTGGCGCTCAGTGCCGTTTTTCTGGTCTATGCCCTGACCCTCATCGCGGTCTTCTCCTCCATGCGCATACGGATCCCCCTCCTGGTTATCCTGATCCCCTACGCGGCGATGGGATTTGACAGGTTTTTCAAAGTCATGAAAAGACAGATACCGATGGCAGAAACATACCGCTACCTGATCGTTATCGCGCTATTGACCGTAATCGAATTTCTGCCAATAACCGGAACCGGTGACATGGCGGGCCATTACAACACCCACGCCATAAACCTCGACTCCAAAGGATTCAAGGGCGAAGCCTTTAAGTACTGGAAGGAATCGTCGGCCATGAAAGAATCATTTTCCGCCTATGCGAACCTGGCACTGGCCGCGAAATACTACCAGAGAAATGATTATATCAAGGGGAACCTTTACCTTGACCAGATCCCTGATGATTCTTTTGCCGCTGCCGATAAATATAACCTCCTGGGAGACAGCCTGGCCAAACAAAAACAGAACGACAAGGCTATCGCGGCTTATGAAAAATCCCTGCAGATCAATTCGGGGCTGATCCAGGTCAGAATGAAACTGATAAACCTCTGTGAAGAAAGAAACCCGCAGAAGGCACAGGAGGAAAAGGCATACCTCGCTTACATCCAGTCCTTTTACAAAGGACCCGGAGGCTAGGGGAGCAGCAAGCCTTGCCCCTGCAGCCGGATACGCTTCACCCGCTAAAGTTCTTCGATGGGCCTGAGGTGATTTATAAGTGTGCCTTTGTGCACAGCCTCTAAAAACTCTTCCCCCAGGACTGTGCTCGCTTTGACCACCTTGTCCCAGAAAGCAATACGCTCCGTGTCCCGGTTCCAGTACTCCCTGAAGTCTTCCCTCGAAGGGATCTTTCTCCCGGGAAGCATATCAACAAAGGCCTTGCCCGGACAGAGCAGGACGACATTTTCCATGTTCTTTGCTGCGGGTCTTCTCCAGGAGAGCAGCTTGTCGAACCATCCGGTGATAATGCGTTCCATATAATGGGGAAAAAGAACAATTGAATCGCTTTTGAAAGGTATATCCAGGTGATAGTCGATGATCCCTGCATCCCTGTACATGCCCGGCGCCGAACCGGGGATGTCCTTGATGCCCTCCATGATCACGGGCATGGAACCCGAGGCCAGGACGGCATCGTGAACATTGGTCTTTGTGAGCTTGACCTGCTGTAAGGGAAATCCCTTCATATGAAAAAATGGAGGAAGATCTCTTCCATCATAGTAAAGGGTGCGGGAGAAGAAGAGCCTTAAGAGCCTCCGGCTCACAAGGTTCAGGAGCCCTGCCAGAACCATCGAGAGCATCACCATGAATTTCACATCCACAGAACCCGGCCATGAGCACCTGGTTGCCAGGCAATTGAGTCTTGCAAAAGGGTGCGCAAGGAGCCTGTTAATGCCTTCTTTATCGAGGTATGCATCCAGGATCTTACCTATCTCAGCACTGACCATCCGGGCAGTCGGTACGGTTTTATATTGCTGTGAGAAGTAAGCCTCAATAAACCGGCCATAGGCTTCCATGCCCTGTGCCAGGGCTGCAAACCGCCATGATCCCACCGATGATCCGATGAGGTGGACCGGGCGTGTGCGGTCCATCAGCCACGAGGAGAAGATGGCCTTGTCGAGCCCGCACAGCACGAGCCATTTGGGGCCGCCCGCAGCCCCGGCCACTACCTCAACCATATCGGGCTTGAGTCCCTGCTCCCTTATGAGCTTTATTGCCCTGGGTCCTGCATACATGGAAAGATATTTCATACCTGTATCCGTCCCTCATCGAGTACTGCCGGGTCCTCTTCATCGATGATCCTGATGATTGAGGCATTCATCCGCTCCTTCTGGGCCAGGTAATACCGGCGGTTTTTCTTGAGCGACCCGGCAAAGTTTACCACGGCAGGCACGAGTTCCTCCATGGGATATGCCTTGACCACAATCCGATGCTCTTCGCACTGGGCTCCGGTGAGCCTCGTCCCCAGGTAAAACATCTCGTCGAGCTTGTAGGCGGGTATGGCCCTTTTGACCATGGCCACCATGCCCGGCCAGAAAGGGATGCCGAGGTCCACTTCAGGAAAGCAGAAAAAGCCCCTGTCGGAGCGCATGAACCGGAAATCGAAGCAGCAGGTCATGATGGCCCCTCCTGCAAATGCGTGTCCGGTGATGGCCGCAATGGTGGGCATGGGATACAGGAGTATCCTCCGAAGCAGCCTGTTCAGGGTGTAGCAGAAATCCTTTATACCCTGTTTATCTCCTGCCTGGGCAAC
>CAYMDG010000114.1:0-5749 GCA_964388905.1 uncultured Bacteriovoracaceae bacterium | reverse complement strand
TCGATATGCTGTTTTTTTTATTTTGCCCCGCAAGATGGAATCTGGTAGCTTGACGTGATCTGTATTCATAACGAAAGGGGCCGGACAATGATAATCAACAAAACCGCCCAGCAGGGCGACACGGTAAAGGTACATTACCGGGGTAGACTGGAAGACGGATTTGAGTTTGATACCTCTGTCGGAGGGGAGCCTCTTGTCTTTATAATCGGTTCAGGCGAGGTAATCCAGGGGTTCGAAGAGGCTGCCACAGGAATGGCCGTGGGCGAGTTCAAAACCTTCAGCATAGCGCCCGAGCAAGGCTACGGACCGTACAAGGACGATCTTGTTGTGGAGATGCCCCTTGATTCTTTTCCCGAGGACATCATCCCTGAGGCGGGAATGACGCTCAAGCTGGTCGATGAAAATGGGGACGAGATCCCTGTAGTGGTTGTCGGGGTGAATGAAGAAACCGTCACCCTGGACGCCAACCACCCCCTTGCAGGCAAGGAGCTAACCTTTGATATCGAGGTCCTGGATATCAACTAGCAGGTCGGCGCATTCTTAGTAAGAACTTGAAATTGCTTTTAAAATAGCTCCGTTAAAATCAGTCATCTTGCAGCCTTAGGAAAATGCTGATTTTCCCGGTCCTTAAAGGCTGCAAGATGACTTATCTTAACGGAGCAGGTTTTTTTACTCATCTTAAACGCTCTCTCTGGGTTGAACTGGTCAATGTATTAAGAAACAAAGAGAAGCCTATCGGCCTCTCCCTCATTTTATCCCGAAGCGCTCTATGAGCGCCAGGCTCATCCATGGACAGTATGTTATCACCATCAGGGCAAGGATCATAATGATGATAAAGGGAAAACACGCCCGGTAGAGCTGTATCACAGGCTTTTCGAACCTGATGCAGGAGATGATGAGATTCAAGCCCACGGGCGGCATGGAGTAGCCGATTTCAAGGTTCGCCAAAAAGATGATGCCCAGGTGTACAGGGTTGATACCATACTCCTTGGCAATGGGAACAATGAGCGGAACCACCACGATAAGTGCACCATAGATCTCCATGAGGCTGCCCGCAAAGAGCAGGAAAATATTGAGCGCAATCAGGAATACCACCTTGGAGGTTATATGCGCCTGGATCACTTCCAGGATCTTCATGGGGATCTCGGCATCCACCATGTAGGTGGTCAACGCCAGCGCTGAGCCCAATATGATGAATATGGCGCCGACCAGGACCATGCTCTCCCTGATGATGGCGGGAAACAACGCGATGCGGATGTCCTTATGGATGAGCACCTCCACGATAAACACATATGCCACCATAATGGAGGCGATCTCTCCAAGGGTCACATAGCCGCCGAAAATACCCACCATGAGGATTATGGGGATAAAGAGCTCCCACTTGGCTGCCCGGGTCGTCTCGATGATCTCTTTGAGGGATGTCTTGTGCCTGGCTGCCTTTGACCGCACGGCAAATAAAATGCTGTAAAGCGACAGGACAATCATCAGAAAGATCCCGGGGATGATGCCCGCTGCAAAGAGCTGGGTAATGCTGGTGCCAGCCACGACCCCGTAGATGATGATGGGAAGGCTCGGGAAAAACAGGAGCCCGAGGCTGCCGGAGGTGGTGAGCAGCCCGAGACTGAAATTATCGGAATAGTTCCCTTTCATAAGGGCAGGATAGAGCAATCCGCCAAGCGCGATGATGGTGACACCCGATGCGCCGGTAAAGGTGGTGAAGAAGGCGCATGCGACGAGCGATACGATCGCCAGGCCGCCCGGGAGCCAGCCCAGGATTGCCTGTGAAAAATTGACAATGCGCACCGATGCCTTGCTCTCTGCCAGGACAAACCCGGCAAAGGTGAAAATGGGTATGGTGTAGAGCACCGGATTGTTTGAGAAGTGGCTGTATATATCGACGATCAGGGCAGCGATCTGGATATCGGAAAGATAGAACCCGAGCATACCAAGGGCCGCCAGGACGGCAAACATGGGGGCGCCGAGGAATACCATGACCGTAATGAGGATAATGAGCATCGTGATCATTGCCTTATATCCCCTTCACAAGCTGCATAAAAGATTGTGCGCACCGTGCCAGATAGCGCAGGGTGACCGCGCAGTAACCCAGCGGGATAACCAGTTCGAGCACCCAGACCTTCATGTTGAAAAAGGGGATAATCGTTCCCATCTCATACTCGTTGCGGATGAACTGGATGGACGCATAAAAGAGCATCACGCAGACAATGGCGGTGAAAAGGCTTGTGATGACCTCTACAACATTTTTTGGTCCCTGCGTAAGGATGCGCTGGGCAAGGTCTATCCTGATATGTTTTCCCTCACGGGCTGCTATGGCGGCGCCTAAAAATGCAACCCAGAGCAGCATATGTCTCACGATCTCGGCTCCGCCCGACATCCCTGTAGAACAAAAGTTCCGCAGCCCGATCTGTACAAGCACAAGCAGAATCATGCTCAAGAGCACGACCGAGATAACCGCGTCTTCCACCCGGGCAATGGCACTGAACAGCCGGGATGGCGCCTTGCTACGCCACCCGCATTCCGGGCATTTTTCAACAGCATCACCTGCCAGATCAAATCCGCACAATGGGCAACGCATGGGAGTCCTTATTCCACCTGCATAACATACGTGTCATTGGGATGGGTCCGGCGGTATTCATCAATAAGCCCCAGGGTCTTATTCAGCAACTCCCTTGAGTAGAGCTTACCCACCAGTGACTCCCTGACTTTTCTCGAGGTCTCAAAGACAAACTGCATGTCCTTGTTCTTTGGATCATAAGGGACGATGATGATCCCTGCCTTCTTCAGGAGGGCTAAAGACCGGACATTGTCCTGCCTGGTGAGCCTGAAAAGCCTGTCGTGCTCTTTCAGGGCGATATCCATCATGATCTTCTGGCTGGCAGGCGATATCTTGTCCCACACACTCTTGCTGATGATCGTAGCGCCAAGGATGCTGCCGGTCGGATAGCCCGACATGTACTTGAAGCGTGAAGACCACTGGAAGGCCACGGCACCGAACGGAGTGGAGCTTGCGCAGTCGATCATGTTCGTGGATAGCGAGGTCGCTACGTCGGATATGGAAAGGGATACGGGTGATATGTTCAGGGCCTGGAACATTGCCTGTCCGATAGGCTCACCCTCCATGGTCCACCATTTCTGTCTCCGCGCAACTTCAAGGGAAACCAACGGCTCTTTTGAAAAGGTGTGTATGAACCCGAGATCCATCCACCCGAGGACCTTGAAGCCCTTTTCTTCGAACTGTTTCTCCATGTAGGGCTGGAGCTTGGACCTTACATAACCGACCTCTTCAAAATTCCTGAACATATAGGGGATCTCCGTTATCCTCACCTCGGAGACAACAAGGCCCAGGCCAGGTCCCATAAAACCACCGCCGTGAAGCTGGCCGAGTTTTATCTTCCGGAGCATGTCCTTCTCATCACCCTGAACACCGCCCCAGTACATCTTGAAGCCGACTTCATTGTTCGTCTTTTCTCTGATTTGTTTGCCGATGTCGTCAAAGAAATTTGCAAGATTGCTGCCCTTGGGAGCAATGGATGCCATCTTGATGATCACCTTCGGCTCTGGTGCTGCAGCAAGACCTAGCCCAGCAGATACAAAGAAAATCGCAACAGTTGCAAGAACTACTCCGAAATGCTTCATCATTGATGCCCCTCCCCTTTGATACACATGCTTAGAAATAGGTATCTATATTGTCCAGGAGGAACTTCGCCTTCCTCTTGGCCACCTCATTGGCAAAGGCCATTTCCGGATATTTATCGCTCGGCGTCGCCATGATCATCTCCAGGGTCCTGACGAACAGGTCACGGTCCTGGATCTGGTAGGCATAAAACTTGGCATACAGGTAATACATGAACAGAAACTTGCCGCCTGATATTTCAAAGGCCTTGTCAAAATGCTGTTTTGCTATTGCCGTCTTATCTCCCATCATCTTGGGCAAAGAGGCATAGTAAGCACCGAGCGCTGCATGGGCGCTCCCGAAGTAGAACCTTTCGTCCAGTTCGATGACCCTGTCCAGCATGTCAACAGCTTTAGGAAGATCCATCAGGGCCTGCGGGTCGTCCGGATTGATTCCGATCCAGGCGAGCCAGCTGTTGGCGGTCCAGAAAAGGGCAGGCACGTCGGCCGCTCCGAAATCTTTCAGCACCTCTTTGAAGACCGGTTCAGGTCCGTCAAGGGCCTTGGCGAAATCATCATTTTCCTTCAGGATCCTCAGCCCGTATTCCCTGGCCTTGAGGTAGAGGAGACTCGCACGCTTCTTATCCGTGTCCTCCACAAAGGCATTTGCATAACCGAAGTAGGCCTCTGCCCCACGCAGAATCAGCTTGTCATTCGGTGCCGCTACAATGAACCCATCAAGCTGGATGAGGCTTGCCGGTATTGCCTCCTTCATCAGGTCGACATCCGTGTTCCTGTTCACGGCTATTTTCATGTCATCCATGATGGGGTCCATGGACTTGACCATAAAGGCCTTCTGGTTACATCCGGTTGTGAGCAGGAGACAAACCACGAGTATTGCCGATGGGTGTGACATCCTCAATGCCATAAACTCTCCTTTGAAAAAAATCAGCACAAGTGCCTCTATGGACCATGGAGCATGGTATGCTCATTGAATTAATTGCAAATAAATCTGAACATCCGGCTTTTCTATTGCCCTGTCAAGTGCTTTCAGAATGAAAAAAGGTGCAGGCCCTTTCAGGGCCTGCACCTTTACAAACGCTTTATCGGTTTATGCCTTGCTCTTTTCGAACTCTTTCATGAAATTCACCAGTTTTTCCACTCCTTCGACCGGCATGGCGTTGTACATGGACACCCTGATGCCTCCCACTGCCCGGTGCCCCTTGAGGCCGATGAAACCCTTCTTGGAGCCCAGAGCGATGAACTCGTTATCAAGCTCTTCGGTGGGGAGCTTGAAGGGGATGTTCATCTTGGAGCGTGATCCCTTCTCAACACTGCCTTTGTAGAAGGTGCTTTTATCGAGGATGTCATAGATCAAGGCCGCTTTCTTGTTGTTGATCTTCTCCATCTCCGCAACCCCGCCCATGTCATCAAGCCACTTCAGCACCTCGTGCACCACGAAGATGGCGGTCACGGGGCAAGTGTTGTAGCAGGAGTTGTTCTCCACGTGGGGCTTATAGTCAAGCATGGTAAGCGTGTTGGCAGGCGCCTTCCCCACGAGGTCTTCCCGGATGATGACGCAGGTGACACCGGCAGGCCCCATGTTTTTCTGGGCTCCCGCATAGATAAGGCCGAATTTCGACACATCGATCTTCCGGGACATGATGTCTGAAGACATGTCCGCAACCAAGGGTACATTGCCTGTATCCGGGAATGTCTGCCACTGGGTGCCGTAGATGGTGTTGTTGGAGGTAATGTGGCAGTATGCTGCGTCCTTGGTGAACTTGATCTCGTCCACGTTGGGCAGCCTTGTGTAACTCAAATCCTTGGTGGATGCAGCGACATTGACCTTGCCGATGCACTTGGCCTCCTTGATGGCCCGGGAGGCGAAGTAACCGGTGTCGATGTAATCGGCAACCTTGTCAGGGCCGAGGAGATTGATGGGTATCATGCCAAACTGCATGGTCGCGCCGCCCTGCAGGAAAAGGATCTTATAGTTGTCAGGGATCTGCATGACCTTTTTGAGAAGATCCACTGTCTCAATGAGCAGTGCATCGAACTGCTTCGATCGGTGAGATACTTCCATTATCGACATGCCGGTTCCGGCAAAATTCAAGAT
>CAYMDG010000113.1:4678-9925 GCA_964388905.1 uncultured Bacteriovoracaceae bacterium | reverse complement strand
ACTGGTCATAGATGTTCGCCATCATGGCGCTGAACTGGTAGAGCTTCATGCCCGCGATGTCGCCCTGGAGATAGTCCCTGATCCGGCTGAAGGAGCCCAATCCCAGGAGCCCTGGCAGACGGTCCATGATGCGCAGCGTCATGGCTTCCTTCTCGAACAGGGCGGGCTGCGTGAACCCCGGCAGGATGCGCGAGAACATTTCCAGCACAAAGGCATTGGGAAACGGCCAGGAGACATTCGCGCACACCCCGCTGCTGCGCGCCAGCTCCATGGAGAGCCAGCGCTGCATGCCGCGGCTCTGTACCACGATGACCTCGGGGGCCAGCGGAGAGGAAAGCGGCTCTGATAATGACGCAGCAAGGGCCTGTGATAATGCCTCGAGCCGGTTGCTCTCAACGAGTCTCAGGCCTGACAACAGACGCCTCCGTGCATAAAATTAAAGGTGAGGTTAGTATAACATGGATAGCGCCGGAAATGGGTGTGGAAATGTCGAGGTTTATACTCACCAAAATAATTATCACTTCAGTATTTCTGAAGCCTATGCAGCCCGGTTCAAGCTGATGTGCATCCCGGCCTTGGTAGCCAGGGTGATGAGCATCTCCAGGCTGAATTTCTCCCACTTGCCCCTGACAAGGTCCGACACCCGGGACTGGCTTACGCCGAGCATCTGGGCCGTCTGGGCCTGGGTGAGCTTCTTTGCCTCGATGAGACCGCGCAGGTCGGCCATAAGATCGGCGCGCATTTTCAATATCGCAGCCTCGTCCGGCGTAAAACCCAGGTCGGTGAAAACATTTCCCGATGATTTCGTAGGGGTCTTTTTCATATGCTATGCTCTTATCTGTTTATATCTTTTCCAGGCCAGCTCAATATCCTTCATGTTTGCCTTCCGGCTTTTCTTGTGAAACGAATGCAGGACATAGACCGCATCTGCTCATTTCGCCACGTAGATGATCCGCCATTCTCCGAATAAGTGTATGCGGATCTCCTTCACTCCAGGCCCTAATACATGCATGGGTTTCCAGTCGCCGGGTTCGAATCCGCACTACACGGCGTAAAGCTCGAAGCCTGCCGCCTTGCGCACATCCATGGGAAAATCTCGCAGTTCATCGAGGCTTGATCCCATGAACACCAGAGGCTTCATGGTTCCTGATTATATAAGTTTTTATATAATTGGCAATAGGAATCTCATCGCCCCATCATGAGGAAGCTGTCGCTGCCAGCAGCGCCGCATTATATGCGATGTTCAGCCTCCGGTCGGGGCTGAGCCTTTCTGCCCTGCAGTCCTTAAAATCCCTGTCAATCACGGCCAGGAGGTCGGAGATCTCCCGGGCGCTCGTAGCATGAGGCACCAGCCAGCCGATAAGCCGTGACCGTAACTTTGAGACGAAGAGTTGTGCCAGCAGTGGTTGAGTCATTGCAGTAATAATAACTCCATATGCAGTTAAATATACTGCAATCTAGATACTCTCAGAATGATCGAGGATAAAAAAAAGGCGTCCGATTTATTTTCCAAAGAGGGTTAGATAAAAGGATCCAGTTTCCCAGGCCGTTCCGCTGCAGGTTGCCGCGGCCTGGCGGCCATTGCATGAACTCCTGGTTTTTTTGATCCCATCCTTCACCCTTGAATTCAGATGAACTCGAAGTAGAAGGAGTGATATAATCCCATCAGCCTTATGCACTGAACTGAAAGGAGGGATCATGCATATCTTTGATAACAAGGTTTCTCGGCGGACCTTTCTGGCCATGGCTGCCACCACAGCAGCAGGGTGCGCCCTGGACAGGACAAGGATCCAGGACTATGCAAAAGCGATGGGGCCGAAAGGCGACTACCCTACGGTCATCATCGGGGCCGGGCTGGGCGGTCTGTGCTGCGGGGCATACCTCTCACAACAAGGCATCCCGGTAACCGTTGTGGAGCAGCACCAGATACCAGGCGGCTATGCAACATCCTTCAAGCGCGGCAGCGGAAAATTCAATTTCGAGGTCTCCCTGCACGGGACATCCATAAAAAACAATACCACTGCTCGCATCCTCCATGACGTCGGAGTGCTGGATCAGCTGAAGCTCGTGGAGCTGCCCGAGTTCTACTCACTCAAGGTGCCGGGCCAGGATATCATGGCAGTGCCCGAGCGCGACCCACAAGCCTACATCAGGGAGCTGAGCAGGAAATTCCCCAGCGAGGAGCAGGGCATCCGCAGCTTCGTGCAGGAGATGATCGGCATAGCGGACGAGGCTGACCTGCTGTCCCAAGAGAACCCGACGGTCAAGGGGGTCTTCTACAAGCTCCGTTTCCCGGGCCGGTTTCCGAAGATGTGGAAGGTGAGGAATCAGACTCTTTCCGACCTGTTGAGCGCCCATGTAAAAGATGAGGTTGTCAAGGAATACCTGGCTGCCCTGTGGGGTTATCACGGGCTGCCGCCATCCAGGCTGTCCGGGTTCTACTATGCAGTTGCTACGGGTGATTACCTGAAAAACGGTTCTTACTCTATCCGAGAGAGGTCCCAGGACCTGAGCAACGCCTTGGCAAAATCCATCGAAAGCTCGGGCGGCCAGATCATATACGGGGCAAAGGCGGAAAAGATACTGGTTGAAAACGGTGTGATCAAAGGGGTGGAACTCAGGGGCAAAAGGGTTCTGCCGGCCCGGGCCGTGGTGAGCAATGCCAGTGCCATTACAACATTCAAGCAGATGCTTGAGCCTTCCACCCTGCCTGCAGGTTATATGGAAAGGATCGATTCCTACCGCCCCAGCATCTCTTCGTTCATGGTCTGGCTGGGGCTCAAGGAGGAGGTCCGGGGCAAAATAAAGCACGCCCACATTTATGTGTCCACAGGACGCGGTGCGGAGGAAAACTACGAAAGCATGCTCAAGGGAGACGTGGAGAACCTCCTCTTCGGCGTGAGCTTCTATGACAACATCTTTGAAGGTTACTCCCAGCCGGGCTTGTCCACGGTCTCGATCACTGCACTGAGCGGCTTTGAACCCTGGAAACAATTTGCGGATGATTACCGGGCAGGAAGGAAAGATGCCTATAACAGGGAGAAGCTGCGCTGGGTCGATATCCTGATCAAAAGGGCCGAAGAGCAGGTTATGCCCGGACTTTCCTCAATGATTGAGGTGAAGGAGGCTTCCACACCGCTGACAAACTGGCGTTTCACCGGTAATACTCAAGGGGCGATCTATGGGTTTGAGCAGTCCATGGACAACTCGTATATGAAACGCATCGACAACCGAACGCCACTCAAGGGTCTTTATCTGGCAAGCGCCTGGGGCAACCCGGGAGGAGGTTTTGCCGGGGTGCTCATGAGCGGACAGCAGGCCTTCCTGAAGATGATGGAGGATTGGGGGGGCTGAAATCTGGGAACTCCGGGAAGATAAATACTTGATTCCCATGTTTCCATCATACAATGCGGCATGAACAAAAAGGGGGCAAATTTATTTTTCTCGATTGGGCAATGGTTTATTCTGTTCTCGTTGTGCTCTGTCAAGGGCTGGCATCTTTGCCTCTCCCGGTCCCGTTGATACCGGTATATGCATAATATTTGTTGCCCGGTATAAGATCTGTTGCGCAATTGCGTTCAAAACCGGCCACCAGCAACTGCTGCAGCATCTCGCCCTTATCCGGCAGCCTCCCCCAGCCCTTGGTCGCCGCATGAATCAGGTTCACAAGCTCGAACTCGATACTGCCGTTCCTGCATCCGGTAGTCAGGAGGATTCGGCCACTGGGTTTCCCTTCATACAATGAACCCTGAGCGCTCCTGCGTATGAGGAGTTGGAGATATTACCGTGCTGACGGACAGGGGCGGGAAAATCCCATTGGGGATTCCCCCACCCTCATGTCCATGCATGCCTTAAGCAGCTCAGTAGGTCCAACCTGCGGCAAAGGCGATCAGGTTCATTATGATGGGCACTGCATAGAAGAATACCAGGAGGCCGATCTTGGCCTTCATGGTCTTTCTCGTGATCACCCATATGGCTGCGCAGAAGAAGTGGAAGTACCCGATGAGGAAGATCAGGGGTATGCCCTTGAGCGAGAGATACCAGAAGGGATACTCCCATACCAGGTGGCCACCCATGTTCAGCAGGCACTCCACGAACACGCAGAATACCGAATAGCCGATGGCCCAGAACCACATCTCCGGGATACCCAGGATCTTCACCTTCTTGTCCTCGGTGAGGGTGTGGTAGAAAATGATGCCCAGGATGGCGAACATGAACATGATCTCGATGTTCCAGCCCACCATGGTTCGCAGCGCCGTATCGCCCGGCGTGGTCCAGAACGCGCTGCGCTGGGTGAAGTGCAGCACCCAGCCGTTCCAGCTCTCGTTGAAGAAGTCGACCCCGAAGATGGCGGCACCGGAAAATACCGCATCCCAGTTTCCGCTCTGCTTGGCCAGTTTGATCTCCTTGGTGTAGATGTAGAACACGATGGCCATAATCGGGATGATGTACCACTTGATCATGGTAAGGTCCCTGAGTCCGTTAAGTGCCTGCAGTGTAGCCTCGGTCATGGATATACCCCCTCTTTGTGTTTTTATTTCATGCCTTCAACGGCAGTCATACCGGAAGATCCTGGGGTGTCCTGCATATCCCCCGCAGGACTATTTTCATTCCCTCCTCGTACATGCGCGCAGCGGAGATCCCCTCCGACTTCACATACCGCTTGATGAGGAACATGATGTAGATGGAGAAGAAGAGTTCAGAGGTGTGGTCCACATCCACGGGCAGGAAACGGCCTTCGGCGATGCCCTGTGCAATGATGTTCTTGATAAGCTGCATGGCCCCGAGGTTGATTTCGTAAAAGCGGTCTTCCCGGGGAGTCAGGGTGAAGATGCTGGGGTCTTTTATCAATACGGCGCGCAGGTCCTCATGGTCCACGAGGTACTCGAATGACAGCTTTGCCATGACAGAGAACTTCCCGACCACATCGTCCACCCCGGCCACAGCCTCGGCCACCGTTTCGCGCCATTGCTGCAGGGCTAGGCTCACGGCCTTTTCGTAGAGGTCACGCTTGCCGGACACGTAGAAGTAGATATTCCCCTTGGTCATGCCCGCTTCTGCAGCCACATCATCCATGGTGGTCTTCTGGTACCCGTAACGGGCGAACAGCCTCAGTGAGGCATGAAAGATCTCATTCTGCTTCCGGTGCTTGTCCATGGGCACCTTCAATTATTTGACTAATTGATTCAATTAGTCAAATAATTGAAAAGCTGCCTTCTGTCAATCGATATTCAAATTCTTGGTCTT
>CAYMDG010000113.1:0-4578 GCA_964388905.1 uncultured Bacteriovoracaceae bacterium | reverse complement strand
GATCTCTTCTTGTCCATCCTTTGCAATGGATGCCTTATATCTAATGCTTGTCAAACCTTTCACCTTGCGGATATGACCAATGAACCTGTTATCATTGTAAACCTGAAACAGCGAACCATCACCTTTTGAGGATTTCAGTCTGATCATTTTTATTCCTTATATGCAGGAATCTATTCAGACCATATTTCCATAAGAATATCAAGTTATTTGAACCCGGAAAGCACCCTGGAACCTCATGCTGAAAGATCCTCTCAATTCCAGAAAAGTGGGGGTTCAGATACCCTTTTCATTTAAGCAGACACCGCGGCGCATTCATCCCCATAACCTTACCTTCGGTTCACGCTGCCTGCAAACGACCGGTATCGATAGTACTCCATGATCCTCGCATACGCCCGCAGTGCCCTCTCCGGTGTCGGGTATACGGGGATTCCGTGTTCGTGCAGGGGCTTCAGCAGCTCGGACTGGTCGATCTGGACGAACCCGGGATAGGCAACGGCCATGATATGTTTCTCCGTTTGTTCCTTTGCCCGGATAAGCCCTTGTATATAGTCTGCGCTCATGTCGGTTGATGCCCCGCCTCCGACCATGACCACGGCATCCACCCCCGGGTCGGCCAGGATAATTTCAAGTGCCTCCTGATAGAGCCTGAGGTCGAACGATGCGCTCAGCCCCACGTCGATGGGGTTTGCCCATGATGTCCCGGTGGGCGGGAGCAGCTCTTTGAGCCTGTAGATGCTCTCTTTGCGAAGGTCCGCCATGACAAGGCCGTTCCTCTCCACAGCATCGGCTGCAGACACCGCAGGGCCGCCCGGACCGGAAACGATGGCCACCCTGCCTTCTCCGCCCGGGCCCATATGGTAGAAGGCCATGGCAAGGTCGCACATCTCCTCGATGTCGCACACATCCAGGATGTGAAACTGCCTGAAAAGGCTCCTCCACAACTCGCCCTGTCCGGTCAGCGCCCCGGTATGGGATGCGGCAGCCTTTGAACCGGCTTTTGTGAGCCCCACCTTCCACATGATCACGGGCTTTTCAGGTGTCGTCGCCTTCAAGGCATCAAGCAGCCTGCCCATCTCGCGCACGCCTTCGCAGTAGGTGCAGATGACAGAGGTCTGCTCATCTTTGCCCATCCATGCCAGCAGGTCTGCCAGTTCGATGTCCGCACCGTTGCCGCTGCTTGCAACATGGCTGAAGAAGAGCCCTTTGGCCGAACAGTAATTCACGAACAGGTTCACCAGTGAACCGCTCTGGCTGATAAATCCCAGCTTCCCCACAGTCCTGGGCATGCCCGGGAAAGGGGCGATCCGCGATCCTGGCGAGTATATGCCCATGCAGTTGGGCCCCAGGATGCAAAACCCCCCCTCGTGCGCAATGCGCCTCATGCGCGCCTCGTCGTCCCGACCCGCTGCCTCTCCCAGCTCGGAAAACCCCGAGGTGTAGAGGATCACCGCCTTGACCTGTTTTGCGGCGCATTGTGCCAGTACATCAAAGACCGTCTCTTTCGGCGACATGATGATGACCAGGTCCACCGCACCGGGCACCTCCTTCAGGTTGGGGTAAGCCTTGTATCCGTCGATCTCGGTCGCACTCGGGTGGATAAGGTATATGGGACCACTGAAGCCCTGGTCGAGAAGACCCAGGAAGAAGACCTTGCCAGCCTTGAGTCCCCGGGGTATGCCGTAGAGCGCTATGGATTCCGGAGAAAACAGGCTTTGAATCGTGTCATGCATAACAAACCCCCGTTCACAGGAACTTAAAACAATCCCGCCTGGGCACCTATGCCCTCAGGACCATGCATGCACATAGTATCACCAGATGAGATGTGCATCAATGCATGGGCACAGGATGCTCAGAATCTCTTCTCCCACAAGAAGGGGGCAGGTTTATTTTTCAGTCTTGGTCACCGGGAGTTTGAGCCTTCCCTTTAGAGAGAGCTGCCTAGCTCCATGCCGGTAGCTGACGTACTGGAAGGCCCAACGGATGAGGATAATAAGCCTGTTCTCGAAATTGATGAGCAGGAGAAGGTGGATAAACAACCAGAGAAGCCATGCGAAATATCCTCCAAAATGCCATCTGCCGATAGCTGCAACGGCAGAGTTGCGCCCTATGACTGCAAGGGTGCCCTTGTCAAAATATCGAAACGGCCTGTGCCCGGTCTTCCCGGCAAGACGGCCGATGATGATCCCGGCCACATACCGTCCTTGCTGGGTCGCCACCGGGGCAAGGCCCGGCAGCTGCGTGCCGTTTTTACCTGTGCAATGCGCCAGGTCGCCTATGACAAAGATCTCCGGATGAGCCGGAATGCTCAGGTCAGGGGCCACCATGACACGACCCTGGGGATCGAGCGTAGCCCCTGTCTTTTCCGCCAGGATCCGGCCAAGGGGTGAGGCCTTCACCCCTGTTGCCCACAACAAGGTCCTGGCAGGTAGACGCTGGGTGCCGCCGTTTCTGTTCAAGGTGATCCCTTTTTCATCCATATCCACAACCCTGGCACCGGTCATGGGTTTTACCCCTATGCTGATGAGGGATTCTTCAGCCTTTCTGGAGAGATCTGCCGGATAGCCCGGCAGTATCCGATCAGCGGAGTCGAGGATGATTACCTGCGACTCTTCCGGGTGGATGGAGCGGAATTCATCCTTGAGGGTATTCTGTGCAATCTCGGCAATCATGCCTGAAAGCTCAATGCCGGTGGCTCCACCTCCTATGACAACAAAGGTGAGCCACTCTTTGCGCAGATCAGGGTCTGCTTCACGCTCTGCGACCTCGAAGGCATAGAAGATCCTGTTGCGGATCTCGGCAGTGTCTTCAATAGTCTTCAGCCCGGGGGCAAACCGGGCCCATTCATCATGCCCGAAATAGTGGTTTTCCATGCCGGCTGCTACGATCAGGGTGTCATACTCCATGGCACCATCTGCCAGGATGACCCGTTTGCCTTCTGGATCAAAGTCCACAACCTCTCCCAGGAGGACCTGGGTATTCTTCTGCTTCCTGAGAATATGCCGTAATGGGGCCGTGATCTCCGACGGACAGAGCAGCCCTGTTGCAACCTGGTAGAGAAGGGGCTGGAAAAGATGGTAATTCTGCTTGTCTATGATGGTTATTCTCCCGGGCAGATTACCCAGGGTACGCACTGCCGACAGGCCGCCGAACCCACCGCCGATGATAACAACATGTTGTCCTGTGCATTCCATTGTCTTCTCCCCCCCCCCCTTTAGAAAATGGAACACAGCGAAAACTGGGGACGGGTTCATATTTCAAGAGTTTGGGGATAAGTTTGTGGTGTGCCCGTCCCCAATTTCCTCCAAGGGGTTTACCTCTGGAACCTCTCTTCATTATTCAAGCAATGTTTCAACCTTGAATTTCAGGGCTTTTTCATTTTTCTCATTAAATTCCTTGCCCTTTTTTTTGCACATTTCCCGGATCTGATCGATCATTTCCTTGTATGAATCAAAAACTACCGGGCCTTTGCTGTACTTATCATCTTCCAGAATATAGCGCGCCATGTTTACACCCCCTTTCACTGTTTTACCTGTTCTCCCCCTTGCCGCAGACTACTTTTTGTACTCCTGCACTGTGTTCTTCCCAAACTGTTAACGAGCCTCATAGGAATGTATCTGAGTCTCAACTATATCGAAGTAATTATCTCTAAAGGTTGCAGGTTTTCTCTTTTTTCTCTCAAGGGAAGACCATCATGATGGTTAAGGGTTGCACACCAGTGCGTTTATAATACTATAAGATGGTTCACTTCCAAATCAATATCATCACATATTCTTGTCCCAACTCTTTGACAGAAAAAGGACAGATTTTTTTCGGCTTTTTCATATACTATGCCCCTATCTGCTTCTATCTTTTCCGGGCCTTCGGCATGGAATTAGACCTTTGCCCTGTCATCTATTCGGTTTCAATAATAACGCCACATTCCTCACATTGATAACGGGTCTTTTCCTGATCTGCAGCCAGGACTTCCTCAAAGTGATCACGCTTCATACCGTAAACTTCAAAACATTCCGGGCAATACCTTCCCTGCAGTTCATCGGCGGTAATGGTCAGATGGCAATGCCGACAGCGCAGCCTGCTTTTCTGTGGGGGCAGAAGGACCAGATGGAGATGTCTGCACGATGTCATACGACAAGCCTTTAAAGAATTAACCGCAATGAAGCAAGTGTTCATTTATGAAGCAAGCGGGAGAAACAGATTTCAAATCCTGGTAATTGGGTGATCGAAGCCCTTACCAGCATTCCTGTCGATCTCACCTGAATAATAGTAACAAAGAATCGGGACAATCTTGAATCCCCCCTTGAACCTGGCCTTCTGGCGGTTATCATTTCATCATGCTCGATTTGCCAATTTTATTGGCGGATAATCAGACCTTGAAGGAGGACCGATGTTCTATTTTCAACTGCTGGATCTTATAAAAGACAATGCGAATGAGTTGACGAGGCGTTTGTGCAAAGACATACTCAGCATGGAGGAGACCAAGGGATACCGCAAGTTCTCCTATGAGGTCATGTATGAACGTGTCTTCGATGTGTACAGCAAGCTCAGTTCCTGGTTAGGCACGGATGATCACACCACCGG
>CAYMDG010000112.1:0-9957 GCA_964388905.1 uncultured Bacteriovoracaceae bacterium | reverse complement strand
ATGATGATGACAAAAGAACAGGCCAGGGAATTTGCATCACGCTGGCTGCCTGCATGGACAGGAAACAATCCGGAAAGACTCGCAGATTATTATTCGGATGATGTGGTGTATCTCGACCCGACTGTCCCGCAGGGTCTAGGAGGCAAGGATGCATTGCTGAAGTACTTCCGTAAGCTGCTTGCCTTTAATCCGGACTGGGTCTGGACTCAGATAGAGCCAATCCCCATGGAGGATGGCTTTCTGAATAAGTGGCATGCAAAAATTCCCATAGGTTCGAAGACGATTGAATGTGTAGGTGTGTGCTTTGTCCAATTCAATGACAAGGGACTGATCCGGCGCAATGAGGTTTACTTTGATTGTACTGAGCTAAATGATGAGGTAAAAAAGTTAAAGCAATCGGCTAAATGAATGATGAGGCGGAGGAGTGGATGGTCCTATCTTCATTTCCATCTCAAGGTCAAGGCCTTGACTATAAAGGCAACAAGCCAGAAAACAGGGATCATGCCCAGGGCAATAATGATGGCTGTATAGTCAAGCTCGATACCCAGACTGGCAAAGTAACGAACCAATCCTTGTCCGGGCCTGACACTGTGAAAGGCATAGATAAAGATAGAGCCAATGACTATGATGGTAGCTGATGTCAGAAGAATGGTGAAAATGCCCGGAAAGTGCTTCATGATTGGCATATTATAATGAGATTGTTTTCAGTATAATGCAAGGGGCATCTATACACCCATTTCACTGCTGTGCTTGGTGACGGGAATCCATGGAGGAGGTGCTGTTTGTGAAAACGCATGAAAAGGTTGTGGACGGATTCAAATTCCTGCCGCCGACCCTGCGCGCCTTGCTGAAAAAAGAGATCCCTGAGGCTGAGTATGCAGGAGATATCCCCTGGACCCCCCTGAAGAAGCCGGCTTCACAAACAATTTTTTCCCTCATGACGTCGGCCGGTGTCAACCTGAAGACAGACCTGCCCTTCGATATGGCCCGGGAGAAGCAAGAGCCCTTCTGGGGAGACCCCACACACAGGGAGATTCCCCGGGGCACATCTCAAGGTTTGATTGATGCGAACCACCTCCATGTCGATACCGGCTTCATGAAGGAAGACATCAATGTGATCCTGCCGATCACCAGGTTTGCAGAGTTCGAGAAAGAAGGTGTCATCGGCAGGCTTGCGCCCACCTGCTATTCATTTTACGGCTACCAGCACGACTTCTCGTTCCTCCTGGACAGAACCATGCCGAAGGTTGCCGCGAAAATGCATGATGAAGGGGTGGAGGCCGTCATACTCACCCCTGCCTGACCCTTGTGCTGCCGGTCCGTGGGACTGGTTGCACGATATCTTGAGGCACAGGGTTTCTCCACAATCTGTCTCACCATGATTCCGGAATTCAACCGCCAGATCGGCATACCCAGGGTGGCTGCCATCGAATATCCGTTCGGAAGGCCGGTGGGCCAGGTACACGATATTAAGGGCCAGCGGCAGGTCCTTCTTGAGACGATTTCCTGCCTGGAGAGGACCAGCAAGCCGGGCGGAATATGCCACCTGCCGTTTACCTGGCCGGAAGAGCCAAAGGAGACCAAATGGCACCCTCCTGAGATCTCTCCGATTCTCAAATTATTCAAAAATGAGATCAAGAAGGTGCTTTAGCACGGGAGGGAATAATTAAGGGAATCTTATCCCCTATCCAGTACTTTCCGGATGGTTTCTGCCAAGACCCTCATTTCAAAAGGTTTCATAATGAATGCTCGAATACCGGTTTTCTTGGCGCGCTCTTCTGAAATGTACTCGCTGTATCCGGTGCATAAGATTATCGGGATATCTTTTCGTATTTCCATAAGATTTTGAGCCAGCCTGTCACCTGTCATGCCGGGCATGGTCATATCGGTAATGACAAGGTCAAACAAAGAAGGGTCCCCCTTAAAGAGATCAAGCGCCTCAAGGCTGTCTGTTTTTGTGATGATAGAGTAGCCGAGCTTACTCAGAATCCTCTCGACCAGGGTTACTAAGGCAGGTTCATCATCAACGAAGAGGATGCGCTCGGTTCCTTTCGGGACAGGTTTTTCCTCAAGGTGTTTTCCCCCTTCTTCTTCATAGAGTACTTCAGGCAGGAATATTTCAAAGGTAGTACCCGTCCCAGGCGAGCTCTTGCAGGTGATCGCGCCCCCATGGCCGTGTATGATGCCGTGAACCACTGCAAGACCCAGGCCTGTTCCCTTGCCGATTTCCTTGGTGGTGAAGTAGGGATCGAAGATCCGCGTCATCACATCAGGCGTCATGCCATGGCCTGTATCACTTACCAGGAGACGCAAATAGGGCCCAGGCAATAGGTTCAGCTTCTGTCCATGAACATCTCCATCAACAGTTACCTTTTCCAGGCGGACCTCCAGAACACCACCGGATTTATCCATTGCATGGGCTGCGTTGGTGCAAAGGTTCATCATGACCTGATGAATCTGAGTGGGATCAGCCAGGACCAGACCTTTATTGATAAGACTCTGCCTGATCTCTATAGTTGAAGGCAGCACGGACCTCATCATCTTTATGGAGTCGGTAATAATTGTATTGAGTATGATGGGCGAATAGGTGGCATCCGTCTTCCGACTGAACGTGAGAATCTGCCGTACGAGGTCCTTTGCGCGGTCTCCTGCCTTAAGCACTTCTGTTATCTCTCTCCTGATCTTTATCGGGTCTGTAACATCGGTGAGGGCGAGCTCTGAAAACCCGATGATAGCCGAGAGGATATTATTAAAATCATGGGCAATGCCGCCGGCCAGTGTACCGATAGACTCCATCTTCTGAGCCTGGCTGAGTTGTGTCTCGAGTTGCATCTTTTCTTTTTCAGCCCGCTTGCGCTCAGTGATGTCTCGTGACACTCCATGGATCCCTACAAGGTCGCCGCGCTCGTCTCGGATTGCGCTGACAATGCTTTCCATCCACACTATGGATCCATTCTTGTGATAATATTCCAGCTCTAGCATGATCGTTCTTCCCTGATCAATGCCCTCCTCTTGTTCACGCATGAGTTCTTTACTCAGGAGGTTCAGGGCATTGGTATAGGACTCCGGGGTCATGGTTTGATTGGGTCGCTGGCCCATCCGCTCTTGGGGTGTAAACCCCAGGACCTTTTCTATGGAGGGGCTGATGTAGGTTACGCGGAACTCCAGATCAGTCGTCCAGATTATATCATTTATCTTTTCTGTGAGAAAACGATACTTGGCTTCACTTTGTAGCAGTGCTTCCTCCGCATGCTTGTGTTCCGTAATGTCTTCAAGGAAGGTCAACGAGGCAGGTCTATCTTCCCAGGAGATAACGACAGTGTTTATTTTCACCCATTTGACGTTTCCATCACTATCCAGAATCTTGATGGAATAGGCTCCTGGAAAGATCTCCCCCTGCAGTCTCTTCAGGTGACGTTGCAAAACCATCTCCTGATGTTCAGGGTGTATGAAATTGATAAAGGGCTGCGAGATCAATTCCTCTCTTGAGTACCCGAAGAGATCCTCGGCCTTGGCATTAATGAAACGGATCATGCCATCTTGTGCCACTAAAATAGTCTCGTTTGCATTTTCCACTACCTGGCGGTATTTTTCCTCTGATTCGCGAAGGGCTGCCTCCACAAGCCTGCGTTCATAGATTTCTTTTTCAAGGCCCATTGTCCGTTCATTGAGCTGGTTGGCCATCTCATTGAAAGATCGGGACAACTCTCCTATTTCATCTTTTGTTCTGACCTCAGCCCTTGCAGTTGTACTTCCTTGACCCATCTGCCGATGGACCTTTATCAGTGCTTGCAGTGGATTCAGCAGGATGCGTCTTACTCCATAGATAGACAGCCCTATTGAAATCAGCGCAAAAACAGACAGGAGAATATTTACATTCTCCATCTGCCTGATATCGGCAAGGAGCTCGCTTTCCTTATAAACCACTGCCAGCGACCATCTCATTGTGGGTATTGACTTGAAATAGGCCAGATAGGGGGAATTCTCATGGACCAGCCTATATACCCCATAGGGCTTGATGTGCATCTCATGGACAAGAAGCCCCAGGCCCTCCTGGGATCCGTGAATCTCAATGGACTGGAAGTTGGGGGTTTGTGTACCGGGTCTTGATATGGGAAGACCGGAGACAATGCGACTATCCTCATCAAGAAGCAAAGCAAACCCGGTTTTACCAATCTTGATATTCCGGATCATCTGGAGCAGATCTGCCACCAGAATCGTTCCGCCGATTGCCCCTGTTCGGTGTCCCTGGGCATCAAAGATAGGCACCAGTATCAGTACAATGGGTTTCTGTGTCGCTCGGCTTGTTATTACCTTGGTAATGACGATTTCACCACGGGCAATCTGGGGGAAATAATATCTGTCCCGCACACTGAATGTATTGCCTTTGATATCGTACACTAAGCCTTGTGGATTGTTATAATAAAGGCCTTCAATATATGGGGCGAGAGACCTCTGATTAAGCTCAAGGCTGCGAAGTATCTCCGGGATGTTCCCCCCCTGAACGACACTGCTTGAAGCTATGAGCTTGAGCTCATTAACCTTTTCCTGAAAGAACGCGTTGATATGTTCAATATGAAGAACGAGGTCATTATTGGCATTTTTTTCAATCTGTAGCTTCAGGGCTGATTCATCAAACCATCTATTTATATATATGATTGAAATAATGACAATAATGAGAGGCACGACAAAAAGAAGAAGTAATTTATGGATCATTTTCATAGGACAATAATCCTTTATGGAGATGGTCTCTTCAAATGGGAGGGTTTATACCCTGTGCATTCATCCCCGAATATTTGAAATGCCTCTGAATTTATAATAATGCCCGGATTAACATGGGCAACACTCTCAAGTAAATAGAGGATCATGTAGAGAGCGGGGCCACAGAGATTAAGGGAAAAGGTCAATTCCAGCGGGAGAAGCCTGTTTTTGTGTAGAAGAAATTAAATCTTCGATGCAAATACCGGTTTTATCCATGATGATAATGATAATTATACTCTACGATCCTTTGGCTCTCAGCTTTGCATCGATGAGCTGGGAATGGGAAAGACGGAGTAGGGTCGCTATGCCGTGCACCAGATGGTCTTCATGGCCATCAAGCCTTCCATCTGCATAGATAACCTTCCAGACGAGCTCTATTACGCGGATTCGCTCCTCTTCGGAGAAGTTCCGGTTGATGAGTTTTGTGAAACGCCACAGGTCTATGCTGTGCTCCCGCTCGGCCTGGGCTGCCTCGATGAGTGATGCTGATTCTTCGTCGCTCATCTTGTAATCATTCTTGAGAATCGAAAGGATGACTTCTTGCTCGTCAGCACTGAATTCGCCGTCTATTGCCGCTATCTCCAGGAGCAGCGCACAGGTGGCCACCATGATGCGCCGGGGGTCTTCATGGTTTGTTGTTGCAGGCCTGTTCTCATTATTTTTAGAAAAGTACCTTTTTACCAAGTCGAGCATGATTCTCTCCAAAGGCCAACAACTAATTGGGTTGGCTTTATCCCTCAGACAGATAATCCATAAATGTCTCGGCATAAATATCCCAGACAGTTACAAAAAGCGCAGCAATGATGGGTCCGATGATGAACCCGATTATGCCGAACAGGCTGATGCCGCCCAGCGTGCTGAAAAAGATCATGAGTTCATGAAGCTCTGTGTCCCTGCCCACGAGCCATGGCCGCAGAACGTTGTCGATGCTCCCGACCAGAAGGCTGCAGAAGAGCATGAGGCCGATCGCCTGCACATATTGCCCGGTTATGATAAGGATTATGACTGCCGGGAACCAGATGAGTGCCGAGCCCACCGCAGGGATGATGGACAGGAAAGTCATTATGGTTCCCCAGAAAACAGCGCTTTCTATGCCCACGACCCAGAAGGCAAGGCCCGCGAGGCTGCCCTGGATAATCCCTATAACCAGGGTGCCCTTGAGGGTGGCCCTGGTGACAGAGGTAAATCTGTCCAGGATGCGCCGCTCGACACCATCCGGCAGGGGCAGGTAGTACATGATCTTCTCCAGGATCTGGTTTCCTTCCTTCAGGAAGAAGAACATGGTGTACATGGATACAAAGAACAGGAGTATGGTGTTTATGGTCGAGAAGGTGAATGAAGAAACGTTCTCAAACAAAATGGAACTTATCTTCCCGACCAGTTCACCTCCCTTCTGAAGGATGACATTCTGATAGAGGGCAAGGGAATCATACAGCGGCAGGGATCGTAACCATTCATCAAAAGCCAAAGGCCTGTTTGTCCACTGATCGATCCAGGGTTTCACCTCGTTACTGATCATTATCGCCTGAGATGCAACAATACCCAGCAGCCCTATCAATGGGAGCAGGATTATGAGAAAGAGGCAGAGGAGGGTGGCAAAAGCCGCAAGGTTCTTCCGGCCCCGGGACCATTTCATGATGCGTCTGTACAGGGGCTGGGCCATGGAGGAAAAGATGCCGGCAAGGAGGATGGCCATTATGAATGAGCGGATCATGGCAATAAAGGCAATGGATATGAGAAGCACGATGACCAGCACAATAATCTTTTTCAGGGCGGAACGATCCATATCACCAACCCACAAGTTTTCTGACCATAAAAATGAGATTGCCTGAATAAAAAGATATTATCAAGCCTTACCCTGGCAATGAACAGTATTGATATTTATTCTGGCCATCCTCCTGTGAATTGGGTAAATGATAAGAAAGAGGAGATGCCTATGAAACGCAGAGACTTTCTAAAAGGTGCGGCAGGTGTTTCGGTCATGGCAGTATGCCCGGTAACAGGTGCTGTTGGTACAACTGAGGTTACTCGCAAGGGTAAGCCGCTTACACCAGGCAGTCCCGCAAAGGTCTTTCTGGCAGGGGTCAACAAAGGCGCCTCTGAAAGGGCGATAAAGTCTGCGGTTCGCGAATCGGCACTGGCAGCTACTGACTTCTCCTGGCTCTGCAAGGGCGATACGGTGTTCATAAAGCCGGTTGTCAACTCGGGCAACCCCTATCCCGCCACAACAAGCCCTTTTGCCATAGCCGCCATGGTCGAACTCCTCAAGGAAAAGGGGGCCGGCCGGGTGATCGTGGGTGACATGTCGGGTGTTGAGAACGTGAGGTTCTCTTCAACAGGGCTTTCCGGCAGCTCACGCAAACTGATGGAGTCTTCAGGTATAGCCGAGGCTGTTCAGGCCGTGGGTGCTGAGCTCCATTGTTTTGAAGAAGCCGGGTGGAATGCCTTCTATGAAGACCTTCCGATATCAGGTTCCAGGTGGAAGCGGCCTCTCATGATGCCGAATATCCTCAAGGAAGCGCAGCATATAGTCCTCATGCCTCGTTGCAGCCGCCATATCCTTGCAGGAAGCACGCTCGGTTTGAAGGCCGCGGTGGGATATTGGCGGCATGACACGCGTCTGGAATATCACCGGGATGCCGCCTCCTTGCAGGAGAAGACCGCCGAAGGCAATACGGTTGAAACCTTGCGAAAGAAGCAGCGGCTTGTGATCTCTGCAGCAGATAAGATACTCACAACCTTCGGCCCTGATAAGGGTTATGTCTATGAGCCGGATAAAGGCCTGATCATCGCGTCGGCCTCGGTGGTGGCCCATGACATGGTTTCGCTCGCATGGCTCCTGGAAAACAGGCGCTCCATACCTGATTCACAAAAGGATGATTTCCTGGATACCAGCACGGTTGCCCCCCGGTTTGCCAATCACATAGTAACGAGCTGGCTGGGCGGATGGGGTCCGGCCATTGCATCTGAAACGCTTACCAAGAATGAACTAAAAACCATCTGGGATGACCGGGTCATAGTCCGTGCCTGTGAGGTCTTTGGCGGCGTGCCCGGGATTACCCTCGAGCCGGTCAACAGCGCGCTACCCGAACGTATGAAGAAACGTCTGGGCGGCATGATAACCCTCCCGGCCTGACATCAAACACATGAACCCTCAAGGCCTGCCGATGCTGTAATAGGTGAATCCGTTCGAGCGCATCTCGGAGGCATTAAGGATGTTGCGGCTGTCAACAACCACCGGCCTTTTCAGGAGCGATTTGATGCGCTTAATATCAGGGCTCTTGAACATGTTCCACTCTGTGATGATGGCGAGGCAATCAGCGCCATCGAGCGCCTCATAGGCTTCGTCGGTATACCGGATACGGTCCTGGAACATCTCGCGGGCATTGTCCATACCCTTGGGGTCATATGCCCTGATCGTTACTCCATGGCTCATGAGGTCGTTGATGATGTCGATGGCCGGAGACTCCCTCACATCATCGGTCTTGGGCTTGAAGGTGAGGCCCCAGACTGCAACCGTAAGCCTGCTTACATCTTCATCTTTGAAATGGTCCAGAATTCTTTCCACGACATAGTGCTTCTGACGCTTGTTTGCCCGCCATGTTGCCTCGCAGATCTCCAGGGTATGGTCGTTGCTTCTGGCTGTTGCGATAAGGGCCTGGACATCTTTGGGAAAGCAGGAACCGCCGAAACCTGGCCCGGCAAGTAGAAACCTGGGGCCGATACGCTCGTCTGTTCCCATGCCTTCCCGCACGAGGTCTATATTCGCACCGAGCCTGTCGCAGAGAATGGCAAGTTCGTTGATGAAGGTAACCTTGGTTGCCAGGAAGCAGTTTGATGCATATTTGGTGAGTTCGGCGCTCCTTATGTCCATTATCAGGATAGGGTTGTTCGTGGTCCGGGTAAAAGGATTGTACAATTCCTTGAGGATCTCGGCCGTTCGTACATTATCGGTACCGATGATCACCCGGTCAGGCCTCATGAAATCCGCAATGGCATTGCCTTCTTTGAGGAATTCAGGGTTGGATACCACGTCGAATTCTATGTTTTTCAGTCCTCGGCCATCGAGCTTTTTCCGGATGGTGGTGCGGACCTTTTCCGTAGTCCCGACTGGTACGGTGGATTTGTCCACGATGATCTTGTATTCATCGATGATATCGCCCAGCTGGGAAGCCACGTTAAGGACACAGGTGAGGTCGGCAGATCCGTCTTTGTCCTGGGGCGTGCCGACACAGATCAAGCAGAGCAGGCTCTGGCTGACGCCTTCCTTCATGTCCGTGGTGAATCTTATCCGGCCTTCTTCAGCGTTGCGGGCGACGATCTCCTTAAGCCCCGGCTCATAGATGGGGATCTCACCGCGCAGCAGCGCGGAGATCTTCTCAGGGTTCTCATCTACGCAGATAATGTCATTACCCATCTCGGCCAGGCATGCACCGGTGACTAAACCGACATAACCGCTGCCAATCATGCAGATTTTCATGTCTTCTCCCTAAAGAACATCAATAACTGATTTTATGTTCTTTTACTTATGAACTCGCAAAAAGTCAAAAGGGTTGTCAGCTCTTATGGATGCGTGGGGTCAGAAGATGCAGTTATGAAAAACTGATTTTACCATTGAATTGTAAAAATTTATCGAGGATTGTTAATTGTTGAAGAGGGAACAACTGATGCCGAGGGAGGGAGTTGAACCCCCGACACGAGGATTTTCAGTCCTCTGCTCTACCAACTGAGCTACCTCGGCAACCGTAGGGTTGTGTATTGAATTTGGGGGGCCTTGTCAAGACTTTTCGTCTTCGCCGAAGTCAAAACTTTCCAGGGTTTCACCCTCTTCCTTGAGCACGTCATCCATCGAGACATCCTTGCTTTTTCGGGGTGATTCCTGGCCGAGCAGATCCTTGCGGTCTTCTTCTACCTTGTCTACAGCAAAGCCTTCATCGCTGATTTCTATTTCCGGTTGCTTTGTATAGATGTTGAGTTTTATCTTGGAAGGGATAAGGTCTTCCCCGCAGCTCTTGCAACGGTCTAAGTAATCGTAACTTATATAGCCACATTTCGGGCATCTCATCTGCGGTACCCTCCTGAAGTGATATATTCGTCTATCGGTATAACGAAAAAATTACATTAGTAAAGTCATTTCCGTGTTCATTGTGATTTCAATCATGTAATAATGAAAAGAGGGGATGTACCAATGACATC
>CAYMDG010000111.1:5177-10001 GCA_964388905.1 uncultured Bacteriovoracaceae bacterium | reverse complement strand
CCTGTCTCGTCCTCCACCGCACCTGGTGCCTCGCCGATGAACATGACCTGTGACTCGGGGTTACCCTGGCCGAATACAATGTTTTTCCTGGTATGGCATAGGCCGCAGGAGGTGCAATCACTGACCATCTTCCGGATGAGTTCCAGCTCATGCGCTGCCCCAAGATGTGCATGAGGGGTTAAAGGCTTGGAAACCAGCGGCTCCGGCAGCATGAGAAAAGGACCTGCCCACCTAACCTCATCACGAAGGAGCTGGATAACCTGTTCCCTCACAGTCTCTCTTTCACAAGGTCCAAGATCTTGTGGGCCAGCACTTCTTTACCCATGTGCTCGAAATCGTAGATCACACCCTCCGGAGAGAGGATAACGCCGCTGTTTGTATCCGAAGCAAAACCGGTGTTCATCTCTCCCACCCGGTTTGCCACAATCATGTCCAGCCCCTTCCTAACCATCTTGTCCTGGGCGTAGCTCTTGAGGTTTTCCGTCTCGGCGGCAAACCCGACAAATATTTTTGATTCCTTTAGCGTGCGTATTGTTGCAAGGATGTCGGGTGTTGAGGCAAGCTCGATATGGGCAGTCTTATCGCCCTTCTTGATCTTGCTCTTGGAGTAGGTATGCGGGGTGTAGTCCGCCACTGCTGCAGCCATGATGAGTACATCCGCATCAGCGAGGTTATCCTTGACACAGGCAAGCATCTCCTGGGCGGACCTGACATTGATCACCGTAGCCCATGGGGCATACTCCACCATCACAGGTCCGCTGATCACCTTCAACCTTGCGCCGCGTATACAGGCATCTTCAACAATGGCCGCCCCCATCTTGCCTGTGGACCTGTTGGTTATAAAACGAACAGGATCTATGTCCTCGCATGTAGGGCCCGAGGTGATAAGGATATTGATGCCTGCCAGGTCGTGCTGTGCAAGCAGCAGTTTAACCTCTTCGATGATCCGAACCGGCTCCGGCAGCCTCCCTGCACCTTCCCATCCGCACGCAAGTTCACCTGTTGACGGTTCAAGCACATGGATGCCCCTGGCCTTTATGGCATCCAGATTGTCCTGGGTTGCCCTATTGGCAAGCATATTTACGTTCATGGATGGACAGACAAGGACAGGTGCCTTTGTTGCCAGCACCGTACAGGTCAGGAGGTCATCCGCAATACCGTGGGCGAGTTTTGCAATAAAATTCGCTGTGGCCGGTGCGATGAGGAAAAGATCCGCTTTGTCGGCCAGCACAATATGATCAATTTCATAAGAAGCACCGGATACCTCGCCAAACATCTCCGTATTCACGGGTCTGCCCGTGAGAGTCTGGATAACAAGAGGGGTCACGAAATGTTGTGCAGCCTCTGTCATTACAGCATGCACATCGAGGCCAAGTTGCTTGAGACCGCGCACGATAAGCGGTGCCTTATAGGCCGCTATCCCTCCTGTTATTCCGAATACGACGGTCTTGCCCTCTATATCTTCTCCTGCGGCACCACCCATAGTTCCACCCTTGTAGCAAGAGGATTCTCCTCAATAAGTACTGAAGCAAACCTGTCTTGTTTCTTGAAGAAGAGTTTAATCGACCCCTGGAACTTATACTGGTTTAATGACACCCAGCCTTCAGAGTTCATAGAGGTAATGAAAAACTGGGACAGCGATTCCACCTCAACCCGGCCTGATACCACCAGCTTGCCGAACCCGTTCGTAATATTACATTCTTTGGCCACCCTCTCAAGCTCACCGGGGATCAGAATGTCGGCAAAGTCGAGATACCTTGGTGATGGACGTACCTCCGGTGTGGAAGATCCACCGGAAGTGGCGTTCTTTAACTGGGCGCAACCGGCAAGCATAAAAACCAAAATAAGACTCATCAAAACAGTTTTTCTCATTATTCTCCTCCCTAAAGGAATGGATTATATCTACGCTCCGCCCCTACGGTGGTTGCGGGACCATGTCCGGTCAATACCTTCACATCATCTCCTAAGGGCAACAACTTGGTCTTGATGGAGGCGATCAATGTATTGTAATCCCCTCCGGGCAGATCTGTCCGTCCAATGGAACCTGCAAAAAGGGTGTCTCCTGCAAAGCAGATTTTTTTATCCGAGGTGACAAGGGCAATGCCTCCAGGAGAATGCCCGGGTGTCTCAAGGACACTCAGGGATATGCCATTGCCGAAAGAGATTTCATCCCCTTCTATTAAGAAACGGTCAGGATCCGGCGGTTGTTCGATCCGGACCCCGAAGAGCCTGCCCATACGCAAGGCTGCCTGCAACAGCGGCAATTCGTCTTTATGCATCATGATCTGTGCGCCCGTTGCGTCTTTGATCTCCCTTATTGCCCCTATATGGTCCACATGCGCATGGGTATTCACAACAGCAATAACCTTTAAACCCATGGCGTCAATCTGTTCAAGGATCTTTTCCGCTTCTCCGCCCGGATCAATGACAACAGCCTGCAACGTCTGTTCATCCCCGAGAATAAAACAGTTCGTCATGAATTCAGTAACCACAACAGTATTTAACAGCATGTACTTCCCCCGACCCTTAAAGGCCTGAATTTCTCCTGGTTGCTTGACCACTTCTGTTCATTTTTTACAATAGTATACCCATACGCTCAGGTCAACTGCCATCACCCTTTCCTGAAAGATGCAAATCAAAAATTGGCCCGTTCAAATCATAGATCTCGGCTTCACCGAGATCTATGATTTGAACGGGTAAGGTTTTTCTCTCCTCAAGTTTTCATCTCAGAGATTTTTTTAAAAGTTTGTGCCATGGTACTTTTTGAATATTTTCATGGTTTATATATAGGGGTAAAGTTTTCAGCATGCAAATCCGATTACAATACTGTTATGGCACACATCCTAATTGTAGAAGACGATATCAACCTGGGACAGGTCATTTTTCAAGAACTGAAGAGACACAACCACGAGGTTGAACTCGTTGAAAATGCCGAAGCGGCCCTCGTCCGTTTGGGAAAATATATCTATGACCTCATGCTCACCGACTTGAAGCTGCCTGGCATTGACGGCATAGAACTCCTCAAGCGGGTCAAGTCTACCAACCCCACCACTATTGTGCTCGTAATGACCGGATATGCCTCGGTAGACACTGCGGTTGTGGCTATGAAAAACGGTGCTCAGGATTTTATCCAGAAGCCCTTCGGCCTGCATGAACTCGTACAGAAGATCGATGATGCCCTGGCTATAAAGCGTATGAAAAACGAAATCGACTACCTTAGGCATGCCCAGGAAGACCTCATCTATCGCACTGCCGACATTGTCGGGGTGAGCACTGCCCTCAAGAAAATTCTCAAATTGGTTGAAAAGGTGGCAAAGGCCGATTCCACCATGCTCGTCACCGGAGAGACAGGTGTAGGAAAAGGACTCATCGCAGGGGCCATTCACCATAACTCAAGCCGATGTGGAAATAATTTTGTTCAGGTTAACTGCGCAGCTCTCCCTCAGAATATCCTCGAAAGCGAGCTCTTCGGGCACGAAAAGGGCGCCTTCACCGGAGCGATACGGATGAGGGTGGGCAGGGTAGAGCAGGCAAACATGGGGACCATCTTCCTCGACGAGATCGGAGATATGGATCTGAGCCTGCAATCCAAGATATTACGGGTACTGGAAGAGAGAGAATTTGAAAGGGTCGGTGGAGAAAAAACCATAAAGGTTGATGTCCGGGTAATCACTGCAACCAACCAGGATCTGCACTCCCTTGTTGAACAGGGGAAATTCCGCGAGGATCTGTATTACCGGATCAATGTGGTCAATATCCACATCCCGCCGATACGCCAACGCAAAGAGGACATAGAACCCCTGGTAACCTACTTCATCAGAAAGTATTGCAGGGAATTCAACAAACCCGAAATGGATATCGACTCACAGGCTCTCGCTGCCATTACTGAATACGAATGGCCCGGCAACGTCCGTGAGATCAGGAACTGCATCGAACGTGCAGTGCTGCTGGCAGAAGGTGATGCAATCAGGCAGCAGGACATATCTATCCTGCATCCGGGAACAAGCGAGGCTGCACCTGTACATAACGGCGGAAATGGGGATCATAAAAGCTCCATGTCAACCCTGGCACTATCGGAACGTGATATGATCCTGGAAGCTCTAAAGAAAAATGACTGGATTCAAAAAGAAGCAGCGAACGCTCTGGGGATCAGCAAGAGGGTGATCCACTATAAGATCAGAAAATACGGCATTACACACCCCAGGTGGATCAAGAACCGATAAGATCCACGTAAAGGGATGCAACGTCGGGATCCAGGGTTTTGCCCGACATGGCACAAAGCTCTTTCAGTGCCTCTTCATGTCTCATCTGCCCCCGGTAAAGCCTCGGAGTAGTCATTGCATTGTATGTATCCACCACCCTCATGGCCCGTGCAGCCAAAGGGATATCCTCCCCTTTGAGTCCCCGCGGAAAACCGCTGCCGTCAAAATTCTCATGGTGATATATCAGCAGGTCCTCATCAATATTGAGGACCGTCACATCCTTGAGGATGCGCGAGGTGATAATGGGGTGGTTATTAAGCTTCTTTTTATCAAAGGGGTTGAGGTCACCCTTTATGAACAGGGTTGTCGGTATGCCGAGGTATCCGATATTGGCAGCCAGAGAAGAATTGGCCCACTGGCTCGCGATCCTGTCTCCTACCCCCATCTCTTTGGCAAGGGTAAAGATCTGATCAGCGACCTTCAGAGAGAATCCCATGGGGTATCCTGCACGGAGGTCGCACATGATGGATGCCGTGTTTAAGATACCCATATACCAGTTCTGAATATCCGTATCAAAACCAGTGGCAACAGCCCAGGCAGGGGTAATATATGTGGTGATCCA
>CAYMDG010000111.1:0-5077 GCA_964388905.1 uncultured Bacteriovoracaceae bacterium | reverse complement strand
ACATGGGTCCCTTTCTTTTTTGCATGGGACAAGGCCTGGTGTGCGACATTAATGATCCCCTTTGCATCCTGCGCTTCATCGGGTAAGGTTGCCACCCCTATGGTCATGGTATCTGCAAGATCCGCCCCGAGGCTTAAGGTGGCTTTATGCAAGGCGCTAACTGCATCGGCAGCAGTACATCCGGGCAGGATCACAAAGAAACTGAGCTCTTCGTACCTCAATACCTTGTCATAGCAACGCAGGCCCTCCTGTATCCTCTTGGCTAATATCTTGAGGGTCCTTACACCTTCGGGAAGATGTTGATACAGACCGAATTTGTCTCTATCTTCTATCTCAATGATCGCAACGCTTAATGGAAAGCTGAGTCTCTTGGAAAGCTCCTCGTACTGATGCAGGACATCCAGGAGGATATGCCTCTGTGGGATATCAATGCGGACATCCAAGGCATCATCGAACTCCTTTTCAGGGGCCATGACTTTCCTAAGCACCTTCTCCGAACTCAGCAGGAGGTGCTTTGTCAGGACAAGATCATTCATGCAAAAAGGGCTTGCACCTTTCCTGAAAAGCTCTACGCACCCGATGATCTTGGTATCCTTGTAGATAGGAAGCCCTATCATGGATGTACAACTGATGGGAAGCTCCTCGGCGTTGAGCCCGGCCCTGGATATTTCCGGGACGAGAATGGGTCTGGCCATCTCCCTAATGGCAGTGGTAAAGATGTCACCCTTTTCGATATTACCGGGCACCTCTCCCTGTAATCCCCTGCAGAACCAGGTATCCTGAGGTTCCCAAATGTAGACAAAGGCAACATCATAGGGGGTAATATGGCCTATGTAATTGAGGAAAAGGTCCGATATCTTCTCGATCCTTATCTCCACATCGGACAAGAGTGAAACCTGGAAAAGTAAAGGGATTATATTTGCATTATTTTTTATGAATTCAGGGGAGAGTTCAAGCGTTTGGTCAACAATATATTCATTCAATCTTTCAGGCCACATAGTAGTTCCCGTCTTCTCCCCATATTGTATTAAAACAGTTAGACAAACCCATGGGTTTACATATGCGTCTGTTGAGAATACCAGTATGATTCGAATTCTCGACAGGCCTTCTTCAGCTCACACAAAGTCCTTATGCCCAACCTTCCGAGCTGTTCGAGAATCTCTCTCCTGGTAAGCCACACGATGAAATCCCCCATGCATTTCCTTATATTCCTTATAGTAAGTGCAAACATGGTGCCACAGATCAAATATCACGCAACTCATTAATGTTATAGCTAATAAATGACTTACGGCCCCCTGAGGATTGATTCACTAATAGAACTTTTCTTACTCTTTATAAGAAATATATTTCATACCCTAACCACATTGTGCTGTCATAAGAAATCGACATCCATAAGCGCGTGGATCTGCTCAGGCTGCTTTCTTCCTATCCGGAAATCCCCTCACACCCATAACCCACAGGGAACCAAAATACAGCCCGCCACCCAACACAATAGATAAAAAGAGCAGCAAACAGGATTTCAAGGTCATACCTGTATTCCATATACTCATGCGGGCAAATGGAACCAGGGCAATGCCCATTATGACTGCGGCTGCCAACATCTTACCAAACTGTCTCGCATGCTCTTTCGGGATGTGGATTCCAGCGCCTGTAAGATATTTGTGCTGAATAATGACTTGGGCAAAGACCGAAATACTTCCAGCAAGTGCGATGCCGGCATGGTTCATAAAACGCATGAGGACGAGACAGGATATCAAGTTCACCACCAAACTCACCCAAGAAATGTTCACTACTGCCTTAGCCTTTTGCATGGCGTAGAGCGCCTGAGTCTGTATCCGCGTATATCCTACCGCCCAAAGGCTTAAGCCATACATCTGCAGGGCATAAGCCGATGCAAGGGCATCGTGATAGGTAAAGGCGCCACGCATAAAGAGGACAGCGAAGATAGGTTTTGCCAGAACAAGCGCGCCCACAGTGGCCGGGATTGTGAAGAGAAGGACAGCCAGAAGCCCCCTACCCATGAGAAAAGAGAACCGCTCTGTGTCAAAACGCGCAGAGGCAGAGCTCATGGCGGGCAGCATCACATTGCCCACTGCAAAGGCGAAGACCCCTAAAGGCAGTTCCAGAATCCTGTTTGCGTAATAAAGATAGGAAACGCTTCCCCGGGGAAGCAGCGAGGCAAGCAAGGTCCCTATAAGAACATTGATCTGATATATGGAGGCCCCGATAGCCGCCACGCCAAGGAGGCGGATCACTTGCCTCACCCGCGGAGAATTGAAGTTGGAAGTGAATCCCAGGGGGACATGTCTTTTCAGCAAAGGGGGTATCTGGATCAGGATCTGGGCAACACCCCCGGTTATCACCCCCCATGCCAACGCATCTGCAGGCGAAGAGAACAGGGGATATGCAACATAACACACCAGCGGCACCCCGATCATAAAGAGGTTCATAAGGATCGGCGCAGCAGCAGGCGCTGCAAAATGCCCCAACGAGTTGAGGATCCCCATGAAGAGCACTGACACGCCTATAAGGAGTATGTACGGAAACATGATCCGGGTAAGGTGAACCGTGATGTCGAAGACACCGCTTTGCAGAAATCCCGGGGCCATGACTGCAACAAGGGCAGGAGCGGCAAGCTCGCCGATGACCACCACAACCACCAGGCCGTAGAACATCAACGTCATGATCTGCTGGGCCATGAGATAGGCCCGCTCGAGGCCCTCACGCTCCCTGACCTCACTGAACACAGGGACGAATGCCACGCTGACAGCCCCTTCGGCCATGAATCGCCTGAGAAGGTTGGGGATCCTGTTCGCTACGACAAAGGCATCGGCCAGTAGGCCTGCCCCGAGGAGCCAGGCCATTATCATATCACGGATAAAACCGAGGATTCGGCTGACTGCGGTGAGCCCACCGACGGTGGCTATGTTCTTCCTGAAGCCATCCCTCATGTCAGTGGATATTACTGAGAGTGGGAGTGGTCGTACTAATCCCCCACGACCTTTGCCCTGATACGGGCATCCTTGGCCTTGATAGTTTCCTGATCAGTTTCCACATGCAATGTCCCGAAAAAGAAATCCGTAGGCAGACCTGCCTGAAAACGCACCTCCACCGAGATGGATTTGTCAGGATCAAGTTTCACCTTGCCCTGGTGGGAAGCCGAGAGCACGGTTGAAGGATTCGCGGATATGGAGGTTATGGTCAGGGCCTCTTTCCCCTTGTTTGTAATGGTAAACATTTTCTTATTGATAGAACCTGTTTTCACCGTCCCGAAATTAAAATCCATAGGCGTTACGGAGAGGAGCTCAACAACCTTAGTCTTCATGGTCAACTTGAGAATCGGCATGGAAGGATCATTGGTTTCGACCTCGATATTCTTCGTATAGTCGCCCTTAATATAACGGGTTGCAATGTCCACCACGATTTTCTGGGTCTTGCCAGGTTCAATCTCCTGCCCTCCCGGGGCAGTTACCGTGGCGCCTCAACAGGGTTTGGATTTGAATATGAGCTTCTGGTCCCCTATGTTTTTCAGGATAAATTCGTGTGACATATCCTTACCCTCGGATAGTGTCCCTGCATCATATACCGCCTGGTCTACCTGGACCTTGGGTGATGCATGGCATGATGGTACGGAAATCAGGGAAAGGGCGAACAACACCAGGAACAAGCTCGAATATTTTAAATAATCAATCATAGAGTCACCTCCGGTACCCATGGCTAACATAATTTATTGCCGATTTCTACCGAGTTTTCAAGGCCATCTTGGGTTCGTGTTGACTTTTCATACTCCAGAGAATACATCTAAGCCATGCGCGGAAAATTGGAACACCCAAGAGGGCTTATTGAGCTCATTTCAGTAGAAGTGGAACGAATTGATAACGAATATCGAGAGCTGTGGCTGAGTTTCGAATATACCTGCCCCGGCGGAGAGTATAAATCGGCCATGGTGCTCCCTATAACCAACTCCAAAGAGATGGTGAACTTCTTTTTCAAAGAACTTATCAGCGAGGCCAAGCACCTTTCTGAGATTGAAAAAAATGAGGCCTTAAACGTCGGACTCTTTGTAGCCAATAAGACCGACACCATGCTGCCCATAAAAAATCTGTGCCAGCGGGTGATAGATGTACTCAATATTGAGGAAGATCTTCACGAGAACCGCGAGTTCATTGACCTGTGCACCTCGGGGTTCCACTTCAAGGATGGATCCAATTCTTTGAGCGCCAAGGATTTTGAGGAACGCTTCAAAATCTTCATGGGCCGAGCCACGGACAAGATGTCGCAAGGCTACTATACCATAGCGGCGGATGATCTGGAAAAGGCGAACATCCTGTGCTCCACAAGCCCATTCATAACCAAGCTCATTGGCATCTGCCACCGTGAACTGGGCCATCTGGATCTTGCCCTGGAGATGTTTAGCAGGGCCATGGAACTGGGCGACAAGGAGAAGGATACCTACCTTTACCTCTCCGAGATCCACTTCTTCCTCAACGACATGGTGCACGCATATGAAATCCTTGAGAAGATGTTAGAAGAACACCCTGGCGATATAAGGGCCCTTGTGGAACTCGGCAATATCAAATATCAGATGGACGCGGAATACACCACCTATCTTGACAGGGCGTATGCCATTGATCCGGAGCAGACACAGAAGACAATCCTCCAGACCTTTGTTTTCAAGAAGGTGGGCGGAGGCAAGAAGGCCCGCATGTCCATCGTTGAGGCCTCCAGGCTTTTAGACATACCCGAGCACAGCATGAGACAGCTCGCCGGAAGTAACCGGCTGCCGGTAAGGGCATTCCCGGACAATGACGAGTTGGTGCTTGATGAGAATGAGCTCAAATCGTGGGCCTACGTTTACAGGAGATACAAGCTGCTGCAGGATGAAATCGAAAGAGTTAGCACTCACCCGCCAGGGGAGAAAAATCAAGGCATGGCTCTACTTTCCTGAGCCTGCACCGAAAGGCCTGCTGCCAGCGCTTATCTTCTGCCACGGGATACCAGGCTCGAAGCCGGACCCTTCCGACAGGGGCTATATCCCGCTGTTTGAAGAATTCACCAGCCACGGTTTTGCGTGTGC
>CAYMDG010000110.1:1580-10051 GCA_964388905.1 uncultured Bacteriovoracaceae bacterium | reverse complement strand
TCGGTAATATCGAGGCAGGCAGGCTCACCTACGGCAACAGGTTCATGACAAAAGACGCTATCGAGATAACAAGCCCTGATGCCTATGAGCAGATCCTTGAAAAGGCATATGTCATCCCGGACCTTGCGAAGCGGAAAGATGCCATCTGGAAGGCGGTTGAAGATCAGGCAAAGAAGATCGGCGCCGAGGTCCTGGACAGGGACCTGCTTGCCGAGGTGGCGGACCTGCTTGAATATCCGCACCCCATTATCGGTACCTTTGACGAGGCGTTTCTCAGGCTCCCCAAGGAAGTCCTGGTCACGGTAATGAAGCACCACCAGAGATATTTCCCTATGTATGCCGCGCAGGGCAGCTCGAAACTCAAGGCATCATTCGGGGCATTCAGCAACATCGTACCCAAGGACGATGCCGTTGTGAGGACCGGCAACGAGCGGGTTCTCAAGGCCCGGTTGGATGATGCCCGCTATTTCTTTGATGAGGATCTCAAGGTGCCCCTGAATGTGTATGCGGATCGCCTCAAGAACGTCATCTTCCACAAGGATCTGGGTACCTCCCATGAAAAGGTGGAGCGGTTCAGTGAGGTAGCAATGGCCCTGGCCGAGACGCTGGCGCCGGATAAAATGGCACAGGTGAAAGAGGCAGCCTCGCTGTGCAAGGGCGACCTCAACAGCCTTATGGTATGTGAACTGCCCGAACTCCAGGGGATCATGGGCAGGGAATACGCCTTGCGCCAGGGCATCGACCCTGAGGTGGCCGTGGCCATCCGTGAACACTACCTGCCGGCATCCGCCGAGGATAAGCTCCCCTCCGGCGTGGTGGGAGACCTCATCGGCATGGCCGACAGGATCGACACCATCTGCGGCTGCTTCGGCATAGGTATGGTGCCTTCCGGCACCTCAGACCCGTATGCATTACGCAGGCAGACCATAGCCATTGAGAACATCCTGCTGGGCAAGGGGTATCACATCTCAATATCGTGGCTTGTGGACGAGGCTCTCAAGCAACTTACGGCCAAGCTGAAAAGGCCGGTAGAAGAGACGAAAAAGGATGCAACAGCCTTTTTTGCAAACCGCTTTGCCGCCATCCTCCAGGGCAAGGGAATTCCCGGTGATGTGATAGAATCCGTTATCGGTTCCTTTGACGATCCCGTAGACACCTTTCAGCGGGCCCAGGCCCTTTCTTCCATGCGCAGAGAGCCCTGGTTCGAATCCATCTGCGCGGCAAGCAAGCGGGTGGAGAATATTCTCAAAAAGACAGCCCCGACCTCCAAGGTGAACCCGGCCCTGTTCGTCCAGGACGAGGAAAAGGCTTTGCACAATGCCTTCCAGGCCATGGAGGGTGCATTTGTCGCCCATACCGAAAAGGGAGATTACATTGATGCACTCAAGCTGCTTGCCGGTCTCAAGGACCCCATAGACAGCTTCTTCGACAAGGTTCTGGTCATGAGTGAGGACATCAAGGTCCGAGAGAACCGTATCGCACTGCTTAAAGGTCTGGTGTTGCTGTTCGACAAGGTGGCCAAGTTTTCAAAGATATCTACCCAGCAGTAATCATGAAGAAGTCCCATCCCGCCGAGGGTATCAGGAGGCGGCCTGAGGCAGCAAGCAAGGCCGACATGAGGGATGCCTTCTCCATCGATGTGGACCGTATCCTCCATTCGCAGGCCTACACCTCCTATATCGACAAGACGCAGGTGTTCTACCTGGTGGGCCACCAGGGCATATCCCACCGGGTGATCCACGTACAGCTGCTCTCCCGCATCGCCAGGACCATCGGCAGAAAACTGGGGCTCAATGATGACCTCATCGAGGCCATTGCCATCGGCCATGACATCGGCCACCCGCCGTATGGACACGATGGGGAACGTTACCTCGATGAGCTCTGTACAGGCGCCGGTATTAATCCTTTCCGGCATAACCTCCAGGCAATTCAGTCCCTTGAACGGATCGAGAAAGCAGGCCATGGCCTCAACCTCACACTGCAGGTTCTGGACGGAATCCTGTGCCATAACGGTGAGATGAACGAGCAATCTGTATCCCCGGAAAAGGGTGCAACCTTTGATGATCTCGATTTGAAATTGGAAGCCGCCCTCAGAGGGGAAAGTCCTTTGCCCATGACAATGGAGGGCTGTCTTGTGCGTGTGGCTGACACGGTGAGTTACATTGGAAGGGATATCGAGGATGCCATTTCGCTCGGCATCATATCAAGGGATGATCTCCCGAATGCAGTGGTACGTGTGCTCGGGGACTCCAATGGCAAGATCGTCTATGCCTTGGTGGAGGACCTCGCCCGTCATTCTTCCGGTAATGCCATTGTTTATACGCCCCGTATATTCAAGGCGCTGACGGCCTTGAAAGAGTTCAATTACGAGAAGATCTACACCAACCCCTTAGTAAAGGCAGAGTCCAGCAAGATCAGGACAATGTATTCGTTGGTGTTCACCCGCCTCGTTGAAGATGTAGTGGAAAGGGATCGGTCATCGCGGGTCTATACGAGCTTCCTGGAAAGGCTTGGAGAACGTTATATAAACTCCCACAACCCCTTTGAGATGGTCCGCGACTTCATTGCGGGGCTGACCGATTCGGGATTCCTGCGACTCTTCACTGAGATGTTCGTGCCGAGGGTATTATAATTGATTCCAAAAGGCTTGATAAAAGAATAAAGAAGATTAGTATTACTCTCAGTCATTGATAAAAAGAAAAGATCTAGAATATAAACGGCGCTTCAGAAGTAGAAATAAATAACATTAAGAGAGAGGTATATTATGGGAGTAAGGGGAAGGAAGCCACTGGCACTGAGGAGTGGCGACAACAAGGCGGTATTAATCAAAAGAAATTATTACATTGAGGAACGATATACAAAGGCCCTTACCGTGCTTTCTGCTTTAACGGGTAAAGAACTTTCGCTGCTGGTAAATGAGGCTATCGGTGATCTGATTAATAAATACCAGCCCAAGACGGATATCGACCTTCTCCAGCTGAAAGTGATTAAAAACTAAGATTAAGGTCCACATAACGAGTAAGCATGCTCAGGCGAAGGTGCGCAGTAATAAATCATCTTTGTATAGAATGCAGGTAAGAAAGCGCAGCCGGCAATGAATTTTCTTAACAAGGCGAATGAGCCATTCAATATAGTCGAAAATAAATTCGCAAAGGCCTTCTTGCAGAATTCAGTTCCCATGGCCATCAGCACTATTAAGGATGGACGATATATTGATGTGAGTGATGCATTCCTAGATCTCATGGGGCTCTTGCGAGAGGAAGTCATTGGAAATACCTCTACCGGAATAGGATTCATTACTGCGGAACAACGATCTCTTGTATTGAACGAGTTGGAGAAAAAAGGCCGGGTTGAAAACCTGGAGCTGCAGGTAAGAACCAAAGGTGGTGTGTTGCGATATGGATTATTCAATTCTACAAAGATAACCATAAAAGACGAAGAACATTTACTCACCGTGGTTACGGATATCACGGACCGGAATCAAGCACAGGAGGCGCTTAAGGCATCAGAAGCCAGGTATCGAAGGCTCCATGATGCCATGAGGGATGCCTTTGTGGGCGTTGATATGAAAGGCAATATCACTGAATTTAATGAAGCTTACCGGAAAATGCTTGGCTATGAACCTCATGAGCTCCTTAAGCTTACCTATAAGGATCTTACTCCCGAGAAATGGCATGCCATCGAAGACGATATTGTGGAAAAACAGATCCTTTCCATGGGATATTCAGATCTCTATGAAAAGGAATACCTGAGAAAAGACGGTACGGTCTTCCCGGTTGAGTTGAGGACAGTCCTTATCAGGGATGATGCCGGAGAACCGACGAGCATGTGGGCAATTGTACGTGACATTACTGAACATAAGCGTGTAAGGGAGGCCCTCAGGCAGGCGAACGAATACAACCGCAGCCTGATTGAGGCCAGCCTTGATCCTCTGGTTACCTTCGGCCCGGATGGTAGGATCACGGATGTGAACACTGCTACTGAACAAGCCACAGGCTACTCACGCAATGAACTTATCGGCACGGATTTCTCGGATTATTTCACTGATCCAGATAAGGCCCGTAACGGCTATCAAAAGGTATTTCGGGAAGGGCTTGTGCGGGATTATGACCTTGACCTTCGACATCGCGATGGGCATTTCACCTCGGTACTCTATAATGCCTCGGTCTATAGGGATTCCTCAGGTCAGGTAGCTGGAGTAATTGCTTCTGCGCGGGACATGTCAGAGCTCAAGAAGGCCGGAGATGCACTTCGTGAAAGTGAAGCCAGGCACCGGTTCCTGACGGGGAAGATAAACGACATCGTCTGGGTTGCGGACATGGAGTTCAACCTTACCTATATGAGCCCTTCTGTAGAAAAAATCATGGGGTATTTACCGCAAGAGCGCCTGGGAAAGAAGGCCTCGTCAACGATGACCCCCGAATCCGCTGCAAAATCCTTTGAGATGTTCATCGCTGAGATCCAGAGGGTGCAGGAAACTGGCAGTAAAACGGCAAGCCCCATACGTATGGAGCTTGAATATTTTCACAAGAACGGATCAACGGTGTGGATGGAGGTGAATGCGAGCCTTTTGCTCGATGCAGAGGGGAAGATTCTCGGGGTCCATGGGGTTTCCCGTGACATCACAGGTCGCAAGCGAGCAGAGACCGCGCTGCGTGAAAGCGAAGCAAAGTATCGTTTTCTGACGGAAAAGATGTACGATATAATCTGGACCGCAGGCCTGGATTTCAGGATCACGTATGACAGCCCATCTGTTGAAAGGCTTCTGGGATATACACCACAGGAGCGTCTGGGGCAAAAGATCACCGAGATGTTGACCCAAGAATCTTATGAGAACGCCCTTGAAGTCCTCTCCGCGGAACTCAAACGCGATAAGGAAGAGGGTGTAGATCCTGATAGAATGATCAAGCTGGAACTGGAATGTTATCACAAGAATGGTTCCATGGTATGGATGGAGTGCATAGTCAGCGCTATCCGCGATCATACCGGTAAAATCTGTGGTTATCATGGGATGTCGCGCGACATTACTGATCGCAAGAATGCTGAGCTGGAGTTGAAAAAACACCGTGAGCAGCTCGAATGGCTTATCAATGAACGAACGGCTGAACTCTCAAAGGCATATGACTATCTGAAGCTGGAGAACGAGGCAAGAAAATCCAGTGAAAATGAGTTGAGATCAAGGGAAATGGAACTGGAAAAGGGCCGCCGAGAGCTTGAAGAGATGAATTCAGCCCTGAAGGTCCTGCTCAAGCAGAGAGAGGAGGACAAGGCCAACATGGAGATGAATATTATCTCGAATATCAAGACCTCTGTCCTGCCTTACATGGAAAAGCTGGAATTATCGGGCCTTGCAGAGGGCCAGATGATGGTAAGCTCCATGATAAAATCCCTTTTAGGAGAGATTACGTCGCCCTTCATTAGGAAAGTCTCCTCAGAATTCCTTGGCTTCACGCCAAACGAGATACAGGTCGCAGCACTGGTCAAAGAAGGGAAGAGCTCGAAAGAAATCGCAGAGATATTGAATATTTCCCTTAATACCGTTCATACGTACCGGTATAAGATTCGCATAAAGACAGGGCTTAAAAACAACAAGGTGAACCTGAGATCTTACCTGCAGACCTTGGGATAAAATAACAATTTCTTATATTAGTGATATTATATAACTAAAACATAACCTATCTTTCATTATCGACAGAAGCTATTTCCGTCCCCGATAATAACATTTATTATCAAGGTCGAGGATGCATCATGATGAAAGATAAGCAATTTTGGAAGAACTTGTGTGTATACCAGGAGTCATCAATCCTTGAGATGATGGAGTTAATTGATGATTTCAGGGAAGAGGCAAAACAGGCCGGAAAAGAGATGACTGTCCTGATCATGGATGAACTGTATGATAAATGTAATCTGATCCTCCTGCAAAATAGCGTCCTCCATCACTATACAACGTCAAAGGACTTCCCGCTTACCAGCGTAACAGCGATAGAAATAAATGCACAGAATGAACAGTAAAGGTTCCCTATTTCCACGTCCGCTCATCCACCAATAGCTTGGTGTCAGCCGTAAGGCTGCCTGGTTTAAGGAACTCCACTCTATCCACCTTGATGGTACAGATCTCCTGAAAGATTTTTTCGAACCGCGCCTGGAATTCATCATCCAAGGGGCGGGTAGATTGGGTGTCGAGTTTGGCGGCCAGATAGTCCCGGTGGCCAGAGCGGCTGATCACAAGCTGGACAACGAGGCCGGGGAAGGCTTCACAAACCCTCTTTACCTGACTCGGGGCAATGAACATGCCGCGCACCTTCACTGCGTCGCCCACCCTGCCGGCAATGCCTGACAGCCTTAAGGATGTCCTGCCGCAGGGGCATGGTTCCTCAATGATGCTTGAGAGGTCGCCCGTTCCGAAGCGCAGCAGGAAGAAGATGTGGTTCAACCTTGTCACAACCACCTCTCCCAGCTCACCGGGTTTTACGGGTTCTCCCGTTGCCGGATCCGCTATCTCAACGATCACCTCCTCGCAGAGGTGCCAGCCTTTCTTGCCGGAGCACTCATAGGCCACATCCCCCACCTCGGTAGCGCCGTACATCTGAAAGGTATCGATGCCGTACTCGGTCTCGAAGCGCTGTCTCAGCGACGGCTGCAGAGGCTCGGCAGCGAAGCTCGCACGCTTCACCTTGAAATCTCTTGCAAAGTCGTGGCCCATCTCAGAGGCCTTGGTGATGATTGCCATGAGAAAGCTCGGTGTCCCGGTGTAGCCCGTGACGTTCAGGTCCTTTATGAGCTGGACCTGCTGCTGGGTGGCAGAAGATCCCGAGGGTACCACGGTTGCCCCGATCTTGTTGAGCCCTCCATGGAAGGTGAGGCCTGCGGCTACCATGTGGTAGGAAAAGGCATTGAGCACGATGTCTCCTGGTGTGAACCCTGCTGCCTTGTATGCCCTTGCCCAAAGCGGGTCATGGGAACCCAGGTGAGGTTCATAAACCGGGCCTGGAGAGGTGAAGATACGCTCGACAACAGCATGCGGATCAGCCAGCCCCCCATAGGGAGGGTCCTTTGCCTCCATGTCCACAAGCTGCTCCCGTGAAATGATAGGGAGCTTCGCAAGGTCATGGACACTCTGAATATCGGTGGGCTTCAAGGAGCGATCATGGAGGATCGACCTGAGCTTTGGGGAACGCTCAAATCCCAGCCGGATCATCTCGGAGAGCTTTTTGTTCTGGTATGTCTCCCGTTCATGGCGGGCCATGGTTTCAAGATCGTCTAGATATGCGTTCATTCAATCCCCCTTTTGTACAGCGAAAACATTTACCTATAGCCACCGTTTTCTGCGCTTATACGACTTCACGTCCCGGTATGACCTGGCTGCGCCGCCTGCGCTTACCCCGAGATAGAACTCCTTCACGTCGGGATTCTCCTTCAGGTTGTCCGCCTCACCCTCCATCACGACACGGCCATTCTCCATGACATAGCCATAGTGGGCGATCTGCAGGGCCATATTGGCGTTCTGCTCCACCAGGACGATGGTGGTCCCCTGTTCTTCGTTGATCCGACGGATGATCCGGAAGATCTCTTTCACAACCAGCGGCGCAAGGCCTAGTGATGGCTCATCTAGGAGAAGCAGTTTGGGGTGGGCCATGAGCGCCCTGCCCATAACCACCATCTGGAGTTCACCCCCGCTGCAGTAACCTGCCAGCGCCTTTCTGCGTTTCATCAGGGCAGGGAAGTAGCCATATACAAGATCCAGGTCCTTCTTGTAAGGCTTGGTCCAGCGTGTTGCCGTCCCGACCTTCAGATTCTCTTCAATGGTGAGGTACTTGAAGGGCTGCCTTCCCTCCAGGACCTGGATTATGCCGAGGCGGGTAAGCTCCTCGGGAGACAGGTTCTGCACGAGTTCGCCGGCGTACATGATATTGCCGTCCGTCACCTTGCCGTTTTCCGGCTTGAGCAGGCCGGATATGGCCTTGAGCGTTGTGGTCTTGCCAGCCCCGTTGCTCCCGAGCAACGATACGATGCGGCCCCTTTGAACATTGAGCGACACCCCCTTGAGTACCTGGATGACATCCGAATAGACAACGCTGATGTTGTTGAGCTGGAGCAGGGTATCGGTAGTAGAGTCTTCCATCACATGAACCTCAGTAGGAGAACGGCCACAGCCGGAATGTGGACCGTACGATGCGCCACAGCTCTGCGAGCCCCTTTGGCTCGAACAGGATAAACAGGACAATAGCCAGACCAAAGGCAAATTCGCGCAGTGATGCCATGTTGAGCCCGAACCCGCTCAGTGCGGGAATATTCATCATGGAATCCGTTGCAAAGCGCAAAACCTCGTTGAGTCCCGTGATGAAGATTGCACCGAAGATGGAGCCCGGGATGCTGCCGAGGCCCCCGATAATGACCATGGCGATATATTCCACAGAGAGCCCCAGGGTAAAGGGCTCGGTGGATATGCTCTTCATGTAGTATGCCCACAA
>CAYMDG010000110.1:0-1480 GCA_964388905.1 uncultured Bacteriovoracaceae bacterium | reverse complement strand
ATGCCCATTGTGCCCTTGGTGAGGCTGTCCCAGTGCACAAGGATGTATTCGATGATAAACTGGCCGGCCAGCGTCGCGATGGTGAGGTAGAGCCCTTTGAGCCTGCCCGAGGGGATGCCGAAGATCATACCCACAATGGCGGTGATGAGTCCGGAAAAAGGAATCGATATCCACAAGGGAAGGCCTACCGTCGTAGCCAGGATGGCCCCTGCATATGCCCCTACACCGAAGAAGGCCCCGTGTCCCAGCGAAATCTGGCCCGTGAACCCGATGAGGATGTTCAGGCCCAAGGCGGCAATGGCAGCGATCCCCGTCATGTTGATGACATAGAGCAGATAGGGGGAACTGATGAAGGGCACTACCCCGAAGAGTAAGGCGAGCCCGATGAAAGCCCACGTGCGGCCGAAATCCGTTTCGAAGATAGTCAGTTCCTGGCCGTAGTGTTCCTTGTAGTTCCCGCACGGGTGGAATTGAAACCGCTTCATTCTACACCCTCTCGATCTCAACCAGGCCGAAGAGGCCGTAGGGTTTGATGAGCAGGATGACGACCAGGACGATATACGGGATCACATCACGCAGTGACGGGGAGATGTATCCGCTCGTGAAGGTCTCCAGCAGCCCGATGATGATCCCGCCGATAATGGCACCGCCGATGCTGTCCAGTCCGCCCAGGATGACCACCGGAAAAACCTTGAGCCCCAGTGAACTTATCTCGTGTACATTGATGCCGTTGATGGTCCCGAGCATGATGCCGCTCATGCCAGCAACCATGGCCGCTATGGCCCAGGACAGGGCAAAGACCTTCTTCACGTGGACGCCTAAGGACAAAGCGGCAGTCTGGTTGTCTGCCACGCTCCGCATATAGATGCCCTGGGGCGAGTACTTGAAGAAGAGCCCGAAGAGCACCAGAAAGATCACACCCAGCAGCGAGGAGGCCACATATACCGGAGGGATGTAGATATTGCCCATTTGTATGGCGAGGGCACCTGGCAGGAAATCGGGGTAGGTCTGGAGGTTACCCCCGAAGAAGAAAAGGAGCAGGCCCTTGAACATGGAGGCCAGACCTACGGTGAGCATGATGACAAAGATGAGCGACTCGCCGATTAAGGGCCGCAGGAAGAGACGCTCCACCACGAACCCCAGGACGAAGCTTCCGGCAAGGGTGATGAGGAAGGCGAGGATCACCGGGACCTTGATCCACGACACCAGCACCAGGAAGAAATATGCGCCCATGGCCATGAGCTGACCGTGGGCGAAGTTCAGCACGGACGACGACTTGAAGATCATGACAAAGCCCAGGGCCGACAGGCCGTAGAGAAGTCCGACGCTCAGGCCGTTTATGAGGAGCTGTAAGAAGAATTCCATGTATTCTCTCCTGGTTCGTGCATTTCCTAAAAAACGGTTATTACGCGGGCTATTGTCTCGACCATGCCCACCTGTCCGTCGCGGTAGCGGACCTTGCCCTTGACAGGCAGTTCCG
>CAYMDG010000109.1:0-10216 GCA_964388905.1 uncultured Bacteriovoracaceae bacterium | reverse complement strand
TTGGAATCGGCCGGCTGTTTTTTTATTATAGTAGATCGCGTAGGATTTGACCCTGGTTAGTATCTTGCTATGCCATGCTATGCAAGTACCTTGTGGACAATCCGCGAGCGTTATTTGATTTTGAAGATTTTAATTAGAGATCAACGATTGATCTCGTGAAGATCGGACTGATGAGTTATCGCAGAGATCAACATATGGTATGATGTGACACGTATCATTGATGGCACAGATGGCACACGCCGTCCGGTGGATACGCTTAAGTGTTATGATCAGCAAATAGCCTTGTCATAGATTTCGTAAAGACATGAGCTTGCCTATGTCATTTGACAATCCGGTTATCATAGTTATCTTTGTAATAAGGTACTTGTAATCATAAGATTAATTGTGGTTATTAGATATATTTGATTTATCATTTTTTAAAATAACTCTATGAAAGAAAAAACATACTAGTGCAAAAAAATCTCATAACGCCGATGTATCTCTTTGTTGTTTTTCTTGTTCTATCCGCAGGTATTATAGCCTCTGGAACTCTCTATTATGCACACCAGAAACAGTCTATAAAAAACGATAAACAAGAAGAATTGAACGCTATAGCAGAACTGAAGATTAACCAATTGACTGCTTGGCGCAATGAACGCATCGCTGACACCATGTCAGTATATTCAAACACTATGCTCAGACGTTCCCTCACTTTATTTTTAAAAGGTAATTCATCTAGTGAGTTGCGTAAAGATATTACGTCATGGCTGGAATCACAGCTGACCAATTATAAGTATAGTAGAGTATCGGTCTTAAGTGCTGACAAAGAGCAGAGGCTATCAGTACCTGAAACCAATGAGCCACTCTGTCCCTTAGTTAAGAACATTATCTCCAAGGGCCTGTCACCAGGAAAGATAACATTCATTGATTTTTATCGTTGTACACCCAGCCATCCTGTAAGGATGGGGATTATTATCATGACTCCCAAAGATCCACCGAAAGATAATTCTCCTCTAGGGTATATCCTTCTGGAGATCGACCCTGAAAGATCTGTATATCCATTAGTAGAATCATGGCCGACACCAAATCGAACGGCTGAGACGTATATCGTTCGAAGGGAAGGCAATGACGTTGTGTATTTGAATGATCTTCGCCAGCAAAGAAATACCGCCCTGAAATACCGTCTCCCCATATCCCTACCAAATCTTCCCGCAGCCATGGCTGTACGAGGCCAGGAGGGGATCGTCGAAGGAATTGACTATCGTGGCCGTGCAGTTTTAGCTGCATTAAAGAAAATATCAGATACTCCTTGGTTCATGGTTGCCAAAGTGGATCAGGAAGAAATCTATGCGCCTATCCGCAAGACCGCCTTCATGATCACTTTTATACTCTCTCTTATGATCATCACGGTCGGGACCTTGATCGGCATGTGGTATCGGGGGAGACAGGCTGAAGCATATTGCAGACAGCTTGCCCTTGAAGAAGAGAAGAAGGACCTAGAGTTGCAACTTATTCAGGCCCAGAAGATTGAGGCTCTCGGTATAATGGCAGGCGGGATAGCCCATGATTTTAAGAATGTACTCCAACCCATCCTCATCAATACAGAACTCATCTCCGACGTGATCCCGCAAGGGACTCAGGAACGTGAATACCTTGAACAGATTATTGATGCTGTACACTTTGGGAGAAATCTTGTCAGTCAGATTAAATTATTCAGCCCTGGAAAGAAGTCGCTATACAAACCTATTTTCATTAGTCCGGTTGTTCAGGAAGCTCTGACCTTTTTGAAACGATCGATACCTCCTGATATTAAACTTAAACAATGGGTAACAGAAAAAGATAACCTTGTACGAGCAGATGCAACACAGGTCTATCAGCTGGTTCTTAACCTATGCATGAATGCAATCCAGGCAATGGGTTTCTCGGTGTGTCCCTTAAAGAGAAAGAGATAACCGAAAACATTTCTGCCATAACTTCTGACCTCAAACCTGGTAGGTATATGAAACTCACAATTCGTGATACAGGAACTGGGATTAGTCCTGAAATAATGGATAAAGTATTTGATCCATTCTTTACTACGAAGGAAGGTAAAGGAACAGGTTTGGGTCTTGCTATTGTTTATAGTGTAGTAAAAAATGTTCAAGGCTCATTACGTATTAAAAGCATTATTGGGAAAGGCACCCGCTTTGAAATATTTTTTCCACTGCACCTTGATTCTCTGGATTAGACCCTTAACATGATATTTTCAAATGAACGGGCAGCGAGTAAAGCATATTTTACTCATAGATGACAACATGGCGGACCTGCGGAGCTTCCATCAACTGCTTGTTCATTTTGGCTATGATGTGACCTCTATGGACGATCCTTGCAAGGCTCTCAATCTCTTCTGTGAAGTACCAGATATATTTCATATAATCATTACGGACCAATTCATGCCAGGCTTAAAAGGTCATGAGCTTGTGACCCATGTACGCAAGATACGAGAAGACATACCTGTGATACTATGTTCCGGATCGGAAGAGGCCTTGCAGGAACTTCAAGAGCAAAGGAAAGATATTCAGAGATTCCTGCCTAAGCCCTTTTCAAGATCTGAATTAGCAGAAGCGATTCAGGATGTATTAGCTTAACCTATAATCTTTAATACACAGCAAGATAAATCAAAACATAGAATATGATAAACGCCATGATTTGAATTAGTCTTATAGTCTTGATCTCGTGTCACACTCTGACCTTGCTTGATTTCATAATAGATTATATTTCTAGATTATTAGTTTTCGGACTTTACAAATGTGTCCATCTATCGCAGAGATCAACAGTATCAGGAAATCATCTCGATCACAAATTTCCATATCTAGTATTTTTATGAGACCAATAAGAGGAGCCGAGCACTAAGTGGTAACTCCCTCCTTATAGGTTAGGCTGAGCGTTAGGTGACCGCAATCAGAATACCCCAGGCAAGACCATGAGCTTTTGCCCGTGCCACGCAGTGATTTCTTTTATTCTGGCCACCCGTCCGTTAAGGAGTTTTATTTATGAAAACCGGTGTACAATGCCTATATAAAGATATGATGACGATATATTATCATAATTAAGATTCCCTCCAGCTCCACTTGCATCCTGAGCTCTGAAATTTACTATAAGGATCCATATCATAGTTTGGCTACTGTGATGTATGCCTAATACCCACTGGCACACAAAACCTAAGGAGGGACATATTATGAAGAAAGTTATCAGTTTGATCGCAGTAATCACACTAGTGTGCTTGACTACGATGGTCTTCGCAGCAGATGCAGCAAAGGCAGAGGTAATCCAAGGTGAGATTACTAATGTCGACGTACAGGCTCGTCAGATCGTGGTGAATGACAGGACCATCAATGTGGAGCCTGGAAAAATTGACGCTCTGAGAACTGGTCAGGTGGTTAAGGTCAACCTTGTTGCCGGCACCATGGATGCAGAGAAAATCGAAATAATCAAGTCAAAGAAGGCCGAAAAGAAGGCAGCAGCGCATTCAAAGGCCAAGGTAATCCAAGGTGAGATTACTAATGTCGACATACAAGCTCGTCAGATCGTGGTGAGTAACAAGACTATCAATGTGGAGCCTGGTAAGATCGACGCTTTAAGGAATGGCCAAGTGGTTAAGGTTACCCTTGCTGCCGGAACCATGGACGCAAAGAAGATAGAAGTAATCAAGGGAAAGAAAACAGCAAAGAAAGAGCAAAAGTCGGAAGTAAAGAAGGATGTGAAGAAGGAAGAAGGGTCTAAGTAATGCTTAACAGCTAAGTGGTATAGTTAGGGTGAAGAAGGTTGCCAATTTTGATCTGCACTCTCGGGGGTTTTCATCCTTTCCTGCAATTGTAAGAATACAGATATATCCCAGCGGAAAGGGTGGAACCCCTCCTCCTGTATCTGAGAAAGAAATATTCATTACCTTGATATATGCGATCATGAGGTTATATCTAATAGATATAGATAATGAAATATTTTAAAATCTTATAACAAACCTTTTTGTAGAGTTTGATATATTGGTTTAGATTCCATTTCATATTAAAAAATAAAAGGTGATGTTATGAAAAAAATTATGATATTTTCAACAGTTGTATTGTTCTTATCAATGCTTGCCTTACAGGGCTTATCATGGGCGGCAGATAAAACTGACAATGGAAAAGATCTTTATAACAATAACTGCAAGGTTTGCCATGGCGTAAACGGTGATGGGAAAGGTCAGGCAGCACCTGCGCTCAAACCAAAGCCGACCAATTTTACAAAATCAAACTTCTGGAAGAAAAACACTGACACTGATATTGCCAAAACCATCACAAAAGGAGATGGCATCATGCAGCCTATTGCCTTAAAGCCTGACGAGATCAAAGCCATAACCGAATACATGACAAATTCATTCAAAAAATAGAGAGAAATATTTATCGAATAAAGTAACCATCGAGCATACGTACTTGATGCTGTTATATGGAGGTCATTATAGAGTAACTTTCAACTGTGATGGAAACAGAGCACAATAGTAACAGGAGGAGGAGGAAAAAATGAATAGGATGTTATTAAATAAACTATTTATTGTTATTGTTCCTATTTTTTTCTGTGTGCTAAGTCTGTTATCATTAGACGTATATGCAGTGCCGAGTTATGCGCGCCAGGTAGGAATGTCCTGTGATAAATGTCACACAGTCTTCCCTGAGTTGAACCCTTTTGGCCGTTCCTTCAAGCTTGGTGGGTACACAATGAGCAAGAGTGATAAACCCTATGAGTTTCCCCCTCCATTATCAGCACAGGCTCAATTTTCTTATACGAATACCGGGAAATCCCAGTCTCCGGATTCAGTAGAGAGAAATTGGGCAACAAAGAAGTTTTCTTCAGATAACAACTTTCTTAATGTACCCCAGAATTTAAGCTTGTTCTATGGCGGTAAGATCTATTCCGGCATCGGTGCCTTTATCCAGGGCACATATGATGGTGTCGATAATAGAACCGCGCTTGATACCATGGACATCCGTTTTGCACAGAGCATGGACTCCGGAGAAAAGAATCTTACATACGGTATTACCATCAACAACAATCCCACTGCCCAGGATGTCTGGAACAGCACTCCCGCCTTCGGTTACCCTTATTCCGGATCGAGCGTTGCCCCGACTCCGGATGCAGCTGCGGTAATCGATGGCGGTCTCGGGCAGCAGGTGAGCGGCATCGGCACTTATCTCTTCTGGGACAATATAATCTATGGTGAGGTTTCTGTATATCACACAAACGAGAACGGACTCGGTCATATTTTCAAGGGGAATAACAGAATCGATACAGTACTGGATGGCTTTGCTCCATACTGGCGGATAGCCTTTGAGCACCAGTGGGATAAGCATTGTGCCTCTGTAGGTACATACGGATTGGTATCCAGAATATTCCCTGGCGGTGTAGACAGCGGACCGAGCGACAGATTCAGGGATTTCGCTGTGGATGCACAATATCAGTATATCGGAGGCGAGCATATCTTTTCAGCCCAGACAACATGGATTCATGAGTATCAGGACTGGAATGCAAGTTTTGATCAGGGGGGCACAGCAAATAAGACCGACCACCTGAATACATACAGGCTGAATTTGAATTATAATCACCGGGGAAATATGGGCGACATGGGGGGTACGATAGCCTATTTCTCAACTTGCGGGGATAAGGATACAGGGCTGTATAACCCCGACGAAACCCCAGGCCTGACCGGCAAACCCGATAGCAACGGGTTCATCTATGAACTGAATTATGTTCCCTGGAAATGGAGTAAGATAACCCTACAATATATTTCATATAACAAATTCAACGGCGCCCGTTCAAACTATGACGGATCAGGAAGGGATGCCTCAGACAACAACACTTTTTATGTTCTAGTATGGCTAGTTATATGACTGCAACGGATTAATGTTCATTTTTCTCGCTGATGATAGAATAGGTATGAGCCTATATATCTTTTGGTGTCATTCATGATCGAATATTTATTATGGAGAAACTGGGTTATTTAGTGAGCCTATCCCCCCATGGATCACATGCCTGAAGGTCTGGTAGACGGAGCATGGATTCAGGTATTGGCTGCATGGGGGTTGCGGAAGCCTGGTCTAGCTGTAACTGCCAGGCACTGCAAAGTCCTGGCCTTGATATTTTTATACCGGCAGTACTCTCCGGATAAAACTCCGGGATAAGACCCACCGGAGCGTATATGGTGCCCATGAGGTGATCACGTCGACCACCAGTAAATACTTGCTTCCTAGCCGAGAGTCCGGACGCAACCTGCTGACTGTGGCTTATAAGGCTGCTGCACATGACCGCTTTCCCGATACGCTCCATAACAGCAGGTGAGCTTGGTCATCAAAAGATTATATTTCCATGCCAGATGTCATGCTCTAGCAAGCAGAGATAGACTTCGTATGTTTCAAACCAAGATCTTTAATTATTAGAGCCTTTGGAAAGCACCAAGTTATCGCAGGAATCAACGGTCTCAGAGAATCGTCTTTAACTCCCACTTTTCCTTTTAACCTTATCATAATGGGAAATCCATTACCTCTAAGAGGTAATTATATACCACTCCAGTTTTAGCAAGAATAGTCAATAAATATTTAATATTATGATATTATTAAAAAAACTATTTGGCTTTGATATTGCTTATTCAATATGGGCTATACCATCAAATTCAGCATTTCATGGTATATCTATATAATCTATTAGAGGGGGCCTCAAATGAATCTCAAAAGTACTACGGTTATTCTTAAATTGTTTGTTGTCATTTCAATCATTGGATTATTCATTGGTTGTGGAGGTTCAGGTGGATCAGATGACAAAAAATCTCCGACTGATCAAACAGGCGAGAACAATGGCTCCGATTCGACTGGTGAATGCGAGCAAGTTTCATCAGGAAACAGCTATGTAAAGGTAATTAATTCAAGTAACAGTATGATAGAAGTATATCTCTCAGACTCAGCTTTTGGTGCTGATATCGGCCCTGGAGAATGCAACTTGATCGGTATTCAACTCCCAGGATCTTATAGTTCATATGCAACAAAGGCTGAAATCTCGCAATGTACAGAATCTCCTGATGGGGGATGTAATGACGATGGCCTCTTCGGTAATACCAAGACTGTTTCTTTCACGCTTCAAAAAGATAAGGTCTATACAATAACAGTTGTCAACAGCTTCTTTAATTAACTGTCTGGGGCTTGCCAAATGATAGTTGATAAAAATGATCTGACAGAAGTAGTTATTTTGATGGTTTTAACAAAAGGTAGGGTTTCAACCCCTGCCATTAATACTTTAGAATGAGAAATGTGCTGAAATCTACTAGAGGGGACTTCAAATGAATCTCAGAAGGGCTACATTTATTCAAAGATTGTTCTTAGTCATTTCAATTCTTGGTTTGTTTGGCGGTTGCAGTGGGAGTGGTGGAGGTTCGGACAAAAACGCTGAACCAGAATCAATCCAAGTAACTATCGACAAACCAACTGGCCCTGTTACCATAACACAAGATACTTCGGTTAATTTCGAAGGAACAGTATCCGGCGGCACAAAGCCTTATACCTATTCCTGGAACTTCGGCGACGGATCAACCAACTCCTCTCAGGAAGATCCTGGTGATAAAGTATTCTCGAAATCTGGTACTTATACCGTGAATTTTACGGTTTCCGATAGCAAGGGGGTTTCAGATAACGCTAAGGTAACCATAACGGTTAACGCCAAAAGCACAGATACCACTCCTGTAGCAACAATAACCTCGCCTGCAGGTAACATAACTATAAACGCAGGGCAATCTATGAACTTCCAGGGTTCAGTATCAGGAGGTGAAGCACCGTTCATTTATTCTTGGAACTATGGTGGTGGCGCTACAAATTCCAACCTGGCAAGCCCTGGTAATGTAGTGTTCAGCACTGCCGGAACATATACCGTTACCTTCTCCGTTACAGATGCTGATGGAGATACCAACAGTAAATCAATACAGATCACCGTGAATAACCTTATTTTGTCAACCTGGTGCAGAGACGCTGATGGAGATGGGTATGGAAATCCTAACAATTCGACACAGGCTGCTTCTCAGCCATCAGGTTATGTATCAAGCAATGCGGACTGCAATGACAGCAGTTCCGCAATCCATCCCGGTGCTACTGAGATTGTAGGTAACGGTATAGACGAAAACTGTGACGGATATGACTTGAAAACCTGGTACCGTGATGCAGACATAGACGGGTATGGCAACCCCAGTATCTCAACTCAAGCAAATACCCAACCCTCCGGGTATGTTGCAAACAATACCGATTGTAACGATGCTAGTGCCGCTATTCATCCTGGTGCAACTGAGATATGCGGAGATGGAATAGATCAGGATTGTAGTGGTGCTGACTTGACTTGTATCCCTTCTTCAACAAAATGGAGAAAGACCTTAGGAGGGACTGAAAATGATATTGCCTACTCAGTCCAACAAACATCAGACCACAGGTATGTCCTAGCTGCAGGAACATATATTATCAGAACTGATGAATATGGTAATGAACTGTGGAGAAAGACATATGGGGTTGGATTATTGTCTGTGAAACAAACTACGGATGGAGGATTCATTGCAGCTGGGTCGGGCAATTCAAACGTGTATTTAGTTAAGACCGATGCGAACGGGATTGAAGCTTGGAGTAAAACTTTCGTTGGTTCTGGTTCCGATTGGGCATACCAAGTGGAACAAACATCGGATGGAGGGTATTTGATAGTTGGCGGTTCTGCATCATATTTGTACCTGATCAAGACGGACAATGCTGGAAACAAGACTTGGAGCAAAACCTTCGGCGGTCCCTACCTTAACAATGCCAACCGCTCATATGTAACTCAGACGAATGACGGGGGATTCATCCTTGCAAGTAATGTATGGTCTTCGGCAGACACCTACAGCTGGCTGATGAAAATCGACTCGAATGGAAATGAGGTGTGGAGCAAGGAAATAGGTAAAAATGATTCCTCATTCGAACCTATCATTAACTATTCATTCCAGGGACATGATGGAAGCTATATATTTGCAGGGATTATCTGGGTAAACTACCCCTCGTTCTATGACTATTTCATCTACAAGACAGATGAAGACGGAAATGAACTCAGCAGGAGTACTGTATTAGCCACCTGTAACAGTGCATGGTCAATGTCTCTGACTCCGGATGATGGAATCATCGCAGTGACAATAACCGATTCAGACTATTATTATATGGCAAAAATAGATAGTTCTGGGACGCTGGTTTGGCAAAGAAATATGGGGCAGATTTTGGGGGGATCAACTATGGCGTATTACATATGGCCTGATGCTCATCAGACTGCAGACGGCGGATATATTTTTGAAGGATGTATTTTTGCATCAGCGAATCTTTACGATATACTGTTTATAAAAACAGATTCTAATGGAAGCTATAACTGAAAAGGATTGGTTCATATCCGAGGGAAGTTGAACAACTGAGTTTTTAAAATGCAATAATTTAAATATGGATGCAATTCATTATAGGGGCAGGCAAAATATCTGCCCCTATAATATCTTCTGTTATGTAATGTGTCATGTCCCTTTCATTACTCTACAGTATTGATTATACATACACAAACCATCTATATCTATCAAATTATAGAACTATTTGAACTTAACGCTGACAGCATTAGCGTAAAGATTGCCCCACTTGCTCTGCTCGGAGAGCAGCTTTATTTTGTATTGAATATAGTGCCATTAAGGGTGAGGTATGCATTGTCCACACCCGTGTCACCACACTGAACTTCACAAAGTATGGCGACTAGGAGACATGCTCTGATATAGATCGCTTTGCAGAATAGGTTTTATGACCAAAGGCAATAACTAAGTTGGGTTTTTCAAAACCGTTGATAACGTGCCAGGAGTGACGGTCTGGTATGAAGTGATAGAGTTCGTATGTTTCAACCCGAGATCATCAGGTTTAGTGTCTTTGGAAAGCACCAATTTATAGCAGAAATCAATGATATTAGAGAATCGTCTTTGACCACAACTTTCCCTTTTAACCTTATCAAAATGTAAAGCTTATTGCCTTTCTGAGGTAATTTATTTTCTCTCTAGTTATAAATTTAACAGTTAATATATCTCCAACATTATGATAGTATTAAAAGATCATTTGGTGTTGATATTGCTCATTCAATACTGGCTATACCATTAATAAATCAGCAACTTATGGTGATATCTATAAATCTATTAGGGGAGGCATGAAAT
>CAYMDG010000108.1:7372-10241 GCA_964388905.1 uncultured Bacteriovoracaceae bacterium | reverse complement strand
GGATTTTCGCGTTTCAGTATTTTCTTCCTCCTGCTTCTCGTCACAGGACCATGTGAAGAGATTTTCTGGCGGGGATTCCTGCAGCGCAACCTCATGAGCCGATACGGCGGATTCCCAGGTTGGCTTCTGGCCACTGCTATCTATACCGGTGTGCATATCTGGTCTTTCAACTTCATGCTTATGGGGGCAGCGGCTGTTGCAGGTGCTTTCTGGGGGCTGCTCTACATGAAGCTGAAGCGTCTGGATACCCTCATCATCTGTCATTCCCTCTGGAGTGCATGTATCTTTGCCGTATTCCCATTGATGTGATACACGATGAATAAATCTGTCCTTTTTTTAGGTGTCGCATGAATGAATATCCAGATCCTTCGGAAAAGACCGATAGGTCATTATTGAGGAGACTCTACATTGCTTTATAAAGAGATACCCCATCATATAGCCTTTATTAATCAGAAAAGTACTATTGATATTTATGTTAAGATCAGGGGCGACTATCGTCTGTTTGCAGCCAGAGGGGCATTCTTGTCCCATGAACAATACCAGCAGTTCAGCAAGGAGTTGATAAAGCTCTATTTCAAGGTGCAGAATTCCGTTGACCCCGAAGAGAGCCTGGACGCCCACCTTATGGATATTTTGACCAGCCCTGAGGTGAGCCCGCAGGCGAAAGCGGATATTGCATATTCAACATCCATGAAATCCATCCAGGATGTATTCCAGGGGGCCAATTCGAGGACCTTGTCTGCGCTGAAAAAGGTATCTAAAAAAATCGTAAAAATGATCCTGACAGACAGCAAGGTTATTGATAATTTCATTACAATCACCAGCGACGACCATTACACCTTCATGCACTCGGTAAAGGTGGGGATCTATGGCACGGCTATGGCGATCAATCTTTTTCAGGATAAGATCAGGGACCATGATATCGATGAATTGAGCATGTCATTTTTTCTCCATGATATCGGAATGACAAAGGTCCCGAGCACTATCCTGAATAAGAAAGAACCTTTAACCGACAGCGAATGGGAGACCATTCGGAAACACCCCCTCTGGGGACATGACCGGCTCAGGAAGGCAAATTACGAGAGCAATGAGTCAACCGAGATCATCCTGTATCACCATGAGAGGTGCGACGGGAACGGATATCCATTTAAAAAAACAGGCAGCCAGATCCCTGTCTATGCAAAGATATGTGCCATCGCCGATACCTTCGAGTCTTTGACTACAGGGAGGCCTTTCAGATCACCCAAGAGTGCGTTTGAGACACTCAGGGTCATGCAGGTTGAGATGGCCCGCGAGTTAGATCCAGAGCTGTTCAGGGCCTTTGTTATGCTCCTCGGCCCCGGCAGATAGCTTCTCCCTGCTCGCCTGGTTAAAAATAGAGGGGATCACCCTTAATTCCTTTCACGGCAAGGAAAAAACCTTGCCTGCTCAAATCATGAATCTCGGTGAAACCGAGATTCATGATTTGAGCAGGCCAAATTTTTATTCTTCTCAAGCGCAAAATCCGGGTTAAAATCCCCCTTGCCCTTCCTGACATTCAAGCGTATATTGTCAGCTGGCAATACCACCAGCCACATAAAATGGAGACTCCATGAAAGATATCCTGAAGCCGCTTCATTCAGACAGCTTGGTAGAAGTGTTCATATCGCGCTTCGAAAATCTCATCCTCACCGGTAAGATCGCCATCGGCCGGAAGCTGCCCTCGGAGCGCGAACTGGCCCTGCAATTAGGTGTTAGCCGGCCCGTGGTGCACGAGGGGCTCGTGGATCTGGCTGCCAAGGGACTGGTCACCATGAAGCCACGGGTGGGGACAATGGTGAATGACTATAGGAAAGAGGGATCGCTCAGCATCCTGAATTCCATCATCAACTACCAGCAGGGCTCGCTTGACGAGGACCTGCTGGAAAGCCTGCTTGCCACAAGACTCTTGGTGGAGACCGAGAACACCCGACTCGCTGCGGCCAATCGCACCGAGGAACACGTAAAAGAGTTTCGAGTGATCCTTGAGGCGGAAGAGGCCACAGGGCCGAAAGATGTGAAAAAGATCACTGCCCTTGACTTCAGCTTCCACCATACTATTGGCATGGCCTCGGGCAATGTCATTTACCCCATGCTCATCAACTCGTTCAAACCCGTGTACATGAATTTCACCGGCATATTCTTTTCAGAACCTGCCAATGTAGCAGAAACGATTCAGTTCCACCGCAGGCTCGTGGATGCCATCACGGACAAGAACGCCGTGCAGGCGGTAAGCATAATGATCGAGACACTCCACCACGGCGAAACCCATGTGCGCACAATCCTCAACCAGCCCAAAAGGAGAAGGCCATGAGTACCTCGGCAGCGCTCAAAAGCGTTCACAAGATCAAGGAACCGAAAAATCTGTCCAAGCGCATAACCTGGCTGCGGGATTATTACTACAAGGGAGTGGATCGCCCGTGGAACAACGAGTTCACTGCCTGGACCACAGGCACGCCCTGGGATGTGCAGTTTGATGAGATGACGTTTTACATCGTGCCCGAGACCTACCCCTTCATGCAGACCTTCCGCTCCTGTATGCAGCAGGCGGCCAGGCCTGTGAAACTGCACCCCGACTTCTGGAAGTGGAGCCTGGTTGAGCGCAAGGCTTGGTTCGTCAGGGAGGTGATGGTGAACTATGTGCCCCAGGAGATCTTGCCCGGGGACCTCATTGCGGGGGGCCGCTTCAACCTCCAGACGTCCAAGTGCTGGACAAAACAGGAGGCAAGGCTTCGCGACAAGCTCATCTACGGTAAGAACGGCGCGCGTGCCTCCATGAAATGGTTTCACGACCACGGCTACGGCAACTCGGGCGCCACGAGCGGCCACCTCATCCCGGGGTATGAACGGG
>CAYMDG010000108.1:4749-7272 GCA_964388905.1 uncultured Bacteriovoracaceae bacterium | reverse complement strand
TGGGCAAGGAGATCATGAAATGCCTCTGGGTGCATGCCAACACGGTGTACGACGCCATGATCCGCGTGGGTGACAATGGCATCACCGCGGGTTACGGCCAGCTCATAACGCTCTCGGGCGTGGGTGAAAACGGCAATGACATGACCAATGACCTGACGTATGCCATGCTGGAGGTCATCGACGAGATGACCCCCATGCTGGAGCCAAAACCCAACGTTCGCCTCCACCGGGGCACGCCGGAGAAACTGCTGGACAAGGTGGTGGACATGATCTCGGCAAGCCAGGGCGCGCCTTTCCTGCTGAACTTCGACGAACGGTCCATGGCAGGGATGCTCCGCGAGGCGAAAAAGGCCGGGGTGGAACACCTCATCAACGAGACCAACGTGCACGACTACGCGCCTGTGGGCTGCCTGGAGAACACCATGCAGGGCAATGACCGCTCCGGCACGGTGGACAACAACCTGAACCTCTTCAAGGCCGTGGAACTCTCCCTGAACGACGGGAAGGACTTCTTTGATTTTACCGACCCCATAACGGGGAAGAAGGAGAAGGTGAAACAGGCAGGCCCGAAGACCGGCGATGCTAAAGCATTTGCAGACTGGGACGCGTTCTGGAAGGCCTATGCCGAGCAGACGCGGTTCATCGTGCAAAGGTGTGCAGCGCTCTATGAACTCTCCGAATCCATACGGGCCCGGTTCTGCCCCACGCCGTACCTCTCCTGCCTGGTGAAGGGGTGCGCGGAAAAGGGGCTCGACGTCACCCAAGGTGGTGCTGAGCTGGGCTTCACAACCCTTGAGGCCGTGACCTTCGCCACCACCGTGGACTCACTGCTGGCCATCAAGGACCTGGTGTTCGACAAAAAGGAATGCACCATGGCCGAGATGATCGAAGCCCTCATGGCCAACTGGGATGGCCATGAGAAGCTGCAGGCCAAGGCCAGGTTCAAGGCCCCGAAATACGGGCGCGACGATGATGAGGCCGATGCCATGGCTGCAAAGGTTATGGAGCTGTGGTGCGAGGAGACCTGGAAGTTCAAAACCATCTCCACAAACCGCCGGTTCAGACCTGGTATGCTGAGCTGGAACTACTGGGTGGGCGACGGATTCATCCTGCCGGCAAGCCCGGACGGCAGGCCCAAGGGGAGGTTCCTTTCAAATGCCATTTGCCCGGTGAGCGGGGCGGACATCAACGGCCCCACCGCCAATGTGAACTCCGTGGGCAAGGCCATGGGAGGAAAAGACCTGCAAGGCCCGGGGGACTATAAGGGTTATTACAACTGCCTGCCCAACGGCGCGAGCCACACCATCACCATCAACCCCTCCCTGCTGAAGAACCCGGAGCACCGCTCAAAGTTCAAGTCATTCTTGAGGGGATACGTGGAAAACGGAGGCAGCGCGCTGCAGATCAATATCCTTGACGCGGATATGCTCATAGACGCCCAGAAGAGGCCCGAAGACTACCGGTCGCTCCTGGTGAGGATAACAGGGTACAACGCTTACTTCACGAGCATCGGAAGGGAGCTGCAGGATGAGGTCATCGCCCGCCTCAGCCATGAGTCGCTGTAAATGAATATCTTCCTAAGGGGCTGGCAGCATCAGCTGCATGGGGTGGTGTTGGCAGTCCCTATCCTCATGGCGCTAGAGTGAGGGGTTTATACAAGGGAAAAGGCATGATACGAGGAGAAGACAAACACCTGGGAACAATCTTGCGCATCCAGCGTATGTCCACCGAGGACGGGCCCGGAATAAGGAGCACGGTCTTCTTCAAGGGATGCCCCCTGAAGTGTATTTGGTGCCATAACCCGGAAAGCATCTCACGTGGGCTCCAGGTGCATTGGGTGAAGTCCAGATGCATCGGCTGTAGAGGCTGCATAGAGGCATGTCCGAAAGGGGCGCTTGCTTTTGGGGACAGTGGCATATCCATCGATCGGTTACAGTGCGACTCATGCTCCGAGTGTGTTCAGGCCTGCCCATCCACGGCCATGGAGGCATATGGCGAGGTCTTTTCCGTCCACGATCTGGTGTGTGAGGTCATCAAGGACAAGGTGTATTTCCAGAAGTCAGGCGGCGGTGTGACGCTCTCCGGCGGTGAACCCACCATGCAGCCGGCCTATACCGGAGAGCTGCTAGCATCTTTGAAGCAAAAAGGTGTCTATACCGCGCTTGATACCTGCGGTCAGTGTTCGTGGGGAATCCTTGAGGCCCTGCTGCCGCAGGCGGACCTGGTGCTGTACGACCTCAAGGAGATCGACCCGGAAAACCATAAGCGATTCACCGGCATCTCCAACAAGGGTATCCTGCAGAACCTCATCATGCTGGGGCGCTTCATGAAGGATCGAGGCATGCCGGGCGATCTCTGGATACGCACCCCTTTAATACCGGGTTGCACGGCAACGCCGGAAAATATCAAGGGCATCGGCGCCTTCATCAAGAAGCATGTACATTCAGTGGTAAGCAGGTGGGACCTGTGTACCTTCAATAACCTGTGTACCCACAAGTATGATGGGTTGGGGCTCGACTGGAG
>CAYMDG010000108.1:1581-4649 GCA_964388905.1 uncultured Bacteriovoracaceae bacterium | reverse complement strand
GAGCAAGGAGCACGTGAAGACCAATCCGAAAACAGGCTTTGCCATCATGACCATGGACAAGAGCCTGTGGCGCGGCAAGGCCCTCTACACCCACAGGGCTGCCAGCGGTGAAGACTACGAGATGTTCAACCTGAAGCCCATGTTCCGCTACAATGCCTATTTCGGCATTCACACCGTGCACTACATGGACCTCTTGGAGACATACGGAAAGGAATCCCTGCCCCTTGCCCGGATCGGCCTGGGTTCTGTCCTGGCCCTGGCAGGGAGGTCCGCCGTTAAGCCGGGGCATGGAAAACGCATCTTAAAACCCTGGGCCGAGACCCTGTTCAAGAGGCTCGATACCATAAAGTTCATCTCAATTGTGGGGGAGGATGGATTCCCGGTGATCATCCCGCTCATCGGCTGTCAGGCGGCAGACACCACCAGGCTTGCCTTTTCACCGATGGCTTACGGCGAGGAGCTCAGAGCGATAAGGCCGGGAGCAACCGTTGCCGTATTCGGCCTTACCATGGAGATGGAGGACGTGCTGGTCAGGGGAACCTTCAGCGGATTTGAGAGGCACCGGGGCATTACGCTCGGGTGTGTGGACATCACCTGGGTTTACAACTCCATGCCGCCCAAGCCCGGCCAGATCTACCCGGAAACGGAGCTTAAGCCTGTAGTGAATTTCTAAAGAGGAGAAATCGTATATGATAGCCCATTCGACACCCAAGAAACTAGATGACAGGTTAACCCCCCCCGAGCGCTTTACACGCATCAAGCATGCACTGCTCTCTGCGCGTGTGCATCTCTGTACCGAGCGGGCGCTGCTCATCACCGAGTTTTTTAAAAAGCATGACAATGAAAAAGAGCCTATGGTGATCCGTAAGGCCAAGGCACTGCGCTACCTGCTCCAGAAGAAGTCGGTGAAGATCTTCGATGATGAGCTCATTGTCGGCAATGTGGGCGGCTTTCGGAAATCGGCCATCATGCAGCCTGAACTCTCCGGGGTAGTCATGAGCGAGGAGTTACTCTGGATGGGCTCCCGCAAGACAAATCCCTACCCTATTTCCTGGGCGGACCGGCTGAAGCTCTTCTTGAAGGTCATCCCCTACTGGTCCTTCAGAAATATGAACACCCGGGCATTCAAGTGGTACAGCCCGAGGCTTATCCGTTTCGTGTTGGCGCAGATCAGCGCTTCCAACTACCTCATCAATGAGTCCGGCGGCATAGGTCACTTCCTGCCCGATTACGGCAGCATGATAAGGCTCGGCATCAAAGGCTACATGGAAACACTTGATGAGTCGAAGTTCGACCTCCATGCAGCAGCGCTCATCGCCTGCGAGGGCCTGGCAGACTATGCAAAAAGGCTCTCCGCTGAGGCAACCAGGCTCGCGTCCCATGAAAGCTCTGCCGCCAGAAGGCAGGAGCTCATAGAGATTGCGCGCATCTGCAAAAAGGTTCCACTGGAGACAGCCGAGACCCTGCACGAGGCCCTGCAAGCCCTGTGGCTCACCCACATGGCCGTGTGCCTTGAGGGGATCAACTCCGCCGTCTCCTTTGGGAGGATAGACCAGTACCTCTACCCGTACTACAAGGCCGATATCGAATCCGGCAGGCTCGATGCTGACAAGGCTCGGGAGCTGCTTCTTTGCTTCTCCGCCAAGACCACCGAGCACATGTTCCTCCTTTCAAGCAGGGTCAGCGAGTACCACGGCGGATACCTGGTGGCCCAGGCCGCCACGGTAGGAGGCATGGACAAGGATGGCAATGATGCGGTGAACGACCTTACCTACCTGTTCCTCGATGTCATGGAACTGGCGGGGCTGCGCGACCCGAACTACATGGCGAGGATCCATACCTCTTCCCCCGAGGAGTATGTGCGCCGGGCAGTTGATGTGGCATGCAGGGGCAGCAACGTGCCGGGCCTGTTCAATGACGAGGCCACCATCGCATCGCTCACCTCCCATGGTTACCCCCTCGAAGAGGCCCGCGACTATGGGGTTGTGGGCTGCGTGGAACCGACCATTCCGGGAAAAAGCTTCTGCTCTACTGATGCCGCACTCTTCAACCTGCCCTTGTGCCTGGTCCTGGCCCTGAACAAGGGTATGCGACCGGATTCCCGGTTCAGGGTGGGGGCTTCGACACCCGACCCGGCTACATTCAAGACCATGGAGAACCTCATCGATGCCTTCAAGGCCCAGGTGGAATTCATGGTAAGCCGCCTGATCAAGGATATCCAGATAATCGAAGGGGCCAACCGCGACTTTCACCCCACCCCGTTTTCCTCCATGCTGGTTAAAGGCTGCCTGGAGAGCGGCCGCGACGTGACGTCAGGCGGCGCTCAGTTCAACTCCAGCGGTATCCAGGGCGTGGGCGTGGCAGACGTGGCTGATTCCCTTGCGGCCATCGAGGAGGTGGTGTTCACGCGTAAGTCTTATACACTCTCAGAGGTGATCGAATCCATGGGCAAGAACTTTGCGGACAATCCGAAACTCGGTGCGGCGCTGGTCTCGGCCCCGAAGTTCGGAAACGACAACGGCATGCCCGAGCGATATGCCGACCTTGTAGTACATATCTTCCACGATGCCCTGATGAGGTATCGCAACACACGCGGTGGCCCCTATATCTCCGGGTTTTACTCATCCACAACCCATGTGGGCTTCGGAAGGAGGACGCCTGCCCTGCCAAGCGGCAGAAAGGCGGGAGAGCCCTTTGCGGCAAGCATGGGGTGCTGCAACGGGCGCGACAGGAGCGGCCCCACGGCCCTGCTCAATTCGGTGGCCGCCGTAGATTCAAGGCTGTCGCCCAACGGCTATGCGCTGAACATGCGCTTCGATGTGTCCTCACTGAAAGGTGAAAAGGCCCTGGACACCATGACCGCCCTTACCAGGGGCTTCTTTGCCCAGGGCGGTATGGAGATGCAGCTCAATGTGCTCGATCCGGCGGTCCTGGCCGATGCCCGGTTGCACCCCGGCAAGTACCCCGGTATCGTGGTGAGGGTTGCCGGGTACTGCGCCTATTTCGATGATCTTCCTGACACCGTGAAGGACGAGATCATCAACAGGACCAGGATGGAGCTGGGGTAG
>CAYMDG010000108.1:0-1481 GCA_964388905.1 uncultured Bacteriovoracaceae bacterium | reverse complement strand
CCCCCTTCACCCGAGATACTCGCGATACACCGACGAGAACCTCCTGAGCTCTTTATAATCCATAACCGTGGACATGGGGAGGTTCGTCTCCTCCACCCCGGCCTCCCTTGCCGAAGCAACAGGATTAAGGCCGCCCAGCAGTACGATGCCCATCTTATTAACGTCAACATTCACCTGGCAGACGCTCTCACCCATCTTGCCTATGGAGATCACCGGCTTCATGTCAACGCCTTTTAACAGTTCAATGACCTCTTCCACGCCGTCCCTGCACACCCCGGCTACTTCGCTGAAGTTAGCCAGGATCTTTCCCTCACCCCTTCTCAGAACCTCCCTCATGGCGGTCATCCGGGCACTGATGAAGGCCTCCGAAGGATCCAGAGAGGTTCCGGAATAGTGGATCAGCTCCACAAAACGCATGGGTTTATGTTCGCTTACCTGGAGTATGCCGCCGAATTTTGACTCCAGCGGGATGCCGCGTTTAAGAAGCATGCCGGAAAAAACGATGCTGCACACCGTTGCGAAACCGATGCACCCCGGCGGCACGTGCACATCGCCCAAAAAGGCCCCTTCGGGTGCCACTGCAACCAGGTTGCTCACGCAATAGCCCTTTTCAAAGGCCGACTTCATCCCCTTGAGCGCATCCTTGAAGCTCTCCTTGGGAAAGAACGAGACATTGCTGGGGATCAGGCCCTTGCCTGCGGTTGCATCAAAGGTAGTCTTGTAGGCAAGGATCTCCATACGTGAGATGCAGTAGCCGACCTTGTCCTGGACCCGGGCGTTACGCAACTCTTCTATGCCCTTTTCCGTAATGAGCCTGCCAACCCTTCTCCCGATAAACCGGGTAAGCTCACGCTGGTCCATAAACTGAAGATGATAGCGCACGGCACGCTCGCTCAGGTTGATCCCGTATTCCTTCATCCTTCTTGCAATGATGCGCGCTCCGAGCGGTTGTTGTGCATGATTGAGGATCCTCAGGATCAGGATGCTCTTCCTTTCCATCTCATCAAAAGTAAACATGTTCATCTCCTCAAAACAATATCGGTTGCCTATTGCCGATGATGGTTGCACGCCGGAGAAAAACTGTCAACGTTTGCATGACAATTCGCAATATTTCGGATACAACATATGCATCGAGGAAGGGTCATGGGCCGGATCAGAGACAATGTGTTGAGGCTGCTCTCGGAGATACCACAGGGCATAACCGTGGTAGCGGCCGCCAAGTCGAGAAATGCTGGGGAGATCCTAGAGGCAGTTGAATCCGGCATTACCGCTGTGGGTGAGAATTATATGCAGGAATCCAGGGCAATGATCGAGGCCATCGGTCCCAAGGCTTCATGGCACTTCATAGGCCATATCCAGAAGAACAAGGTTAAATACATCGTGCCGCTCTTCGACATGATCGAGACAGTTGACTCCATGGAGCTTGCATCCATGATAGACCAGCACGCCGCCAGGTATGGCAAGGTCATGCCCGTGCTCGT
>CAYMDG010000107.1:5584-10393 GCA_964388905.1 uncultured Bacteriovoracaceae bacterium | reverse complement strand
TCTTGGTTCTGGTCTTCTCGGGCTTGCAGGATTCAGGAAGAAGATGAAAAAGTAATACAGCATATCCACCGGATATCAGAGGCAGGGTCATTTAAGGGCCCTGCCTTTTTTTGAAATTGCAGTAGAATTACTTGCTCAAAAATTTAAATTTTGATTACTGTCGAGATTCTTTGCAGTCGAATATATGAGGATCCATCTTATAGATGCTTTTGTATAAAACGTTGATCCCTGCGATAAATCTCAGCAAGCTCCATTCACATTATGACCATAGATCTTGATATGAAGGCTATGGGTGCTTCCCCCTTATATCTTTCTCCCTCGCTATTGGAATCAGCACATAGTAACACCTTGAAGAATTCCAAGTTGACAGCGGCTCTCCCCAGTTTCTATAGTCAGACATGCGAAACCGTTCATCACGCAACTGTCAGGCAGGTCAATGGCGAGCTTAACTCTCAAGGGATGGATTGCCCGCTTGAAAAGCGACCGGCGCTTCAGGGAGAATGCAACTTCCATTACGCACATCCCTGCTTCGCCGGGCAGCTTTGCGCCGTATCCTAACTGGGTGAATCCCCTGCTGAAGGCCGTGCTGGTCAGGCGCGGCATGGAGCAGCTCTACTCCCACCAGGCGCAGGCCATCGACCTTGTCCGTGCAGAAAACGACGTGGTCCTGGTGACACCCACGGCAAGCGGCAAAACGCTGTGCTACAACATCCCGGTGCTCCAGAAAATACTTGAGGAGCCGGAGACGCGGGCCATCTACCTCTTCCCCACCAAGGCCCTGGCCAATGACCAGATGAACGAGGTGCACGGCCTCATCGGCGAGTTGAAGGCCGACATCAAGACCTTCACCTATGACGGCGACACGCCCGATGACGCGCGGCAGGCCATCCGCAAGCAGGGGCATGTGGTGGTCACCAACCCCGACATGCTGCATACCGGCATCCTGCCGCACCACACCAAGTGGCAGAAGCTCTTTTCCAATCTGAAATACGTGGTGGTGGACGAGCTGCACGTGTACCGCGGGGTGTTCGGCAGCCATCTGACCAACGTGTTCCGCCGCTTGAAGAGGATCTGCCGGTTCTACGGGGCCGACCCGGTGTTCATCTGCTGCTCGGCCACGGTGGCCAACCCCAGGGAGCACGCCCAGAACCTGCTGGAGCGCGAGGTGGCGCTCATCGATGAGAGCGGGGCGCCGAAGGCCGAGAAGACCTTCATCCTCTACAACCCGCCCATGGTCAACCGTGAGCTGGGCATCCGCCAGTCTGCGCTCACCCCTGCGCGCACAATTGCGGGCGACCTCATCGACAACAAGATCCAGACCATCGTGTTCACCACCAGCAGGCTCAACGTGGAGGTGCTCACCAAGTACCTCAAGGATTCCTTCAGGGCAAAGATCCCGGGCGATGACCACTACGTCACCGGCTACCGGGGCGGCTATCTGCCGCACCTCAGGCGCGACATAGAAAAGGGGCTGCGCGAGCGCACGGTCATGGGCGTGGTGAGCACGAACGCGTTAGAGCTGGGCATCGACATCGGCGATTTGGAGGCGTGCATCATGGCGGGCTACCCGGGCTCCATCGCCAGCACCTGGCAGCAGGCGGGCAGGGCAGGGCGCAGGGCAGGCCACAGCCTGGCCATACTCATTGCCAAGAGCAACCCCATGGACCAGTTCATCGTGGAGAACCCGGACTATTTCTTCACCCGTTCCCCGGAGCACTGCCGCGTGAACCCCGACAACCTGCTGATCCTGCTGCACCACATAAAGAGCGCCGCCTTTGAGCTGCCCTTTGAACAGGGCGAGCGTTTCGGCAAGGAAGACCTCATGGAACTCTTGGCCTACCTGGAGGAAAAGGGCGTTCTCCACCGGGTGGACCAACGCTGGCACTGGGCTGCCGAGAGCTATCCGGCCGACGAGGTGAGCCTGCGCGCCATCAACCCCGAGAACGTGGTAGTGGTGGACACCACCGACACCGCGAGCCACAAGGTGATCGCGGAGGTGGACTGGGACAGCGCCTTCACCACGGTGCACGACGGGGCCATCTACATGGTGGAATCCCAGCAGTACCACGTGGACAAGCTCGACCTGGAGCGCAACAAGGCATACGTGCGCAAGGTGGATGTGGATTATTACACCGACGCCATGACCTACACCAATGTCCGGGTCATCGACGACTTCGACAAGATGGTGTTGGGCAGCATCATCGTGGAGCACGGCGAGGTCCAGGTGTCGCGCAAGGTGGTGGGCTACAAGAAGATCAAGTTCTACACCTCGGAGAACGTGGGCTACGGCGACGTGACCCTGCCGGAAAAGGACATGCACACTACCAGCTACTGGTTCACCATCCCCTGGGACCTGCTGGACTTCCTGCAGCTCTCCCGCGAGGACATCATCGACGGCCTTTCAGGCCTGGCATACTGCCTCCACCACATCTCGGCCATGCTCGTTATGTCGGACATCCGCGACATGGACCGCTGCATAGGCGACAAGAGCGGCGAGTGGTTCGTGCGCTACGGAAAGGACAAAAGGGTCATCACCGCAACGCCCGGCCAACCCATGAATGTCATGGAAAACGCCTATGACCCGACCTTGTTCATCTTCGACGCCTACCCGGGCGGCATCGGGTTCTCTGACCTCCTGTTCTCCAGGCACGACGAGCTGATCTTGGCGGCCCACTCGCTCATCAGAACGTGCCCGTGCGACCACGGGTGCCCCATGTGCGTGGGGCCGAGCCTCGAGGTGGGGCCGGCCGCCAAGGCCGCCTCCCTTGCCATCCTCTCACTCATGGGCAAGTCATGAGCCTCAAGGACAGGATTAACCGCCTCACCGGAGAGGGTGTCAAGCCCGTCCAGGCAGATCCCAGGCAGGAACGCATAAGCGAGCTGCGCAGACGGATCGAAGAGGTCATGAACCGCAGGGAACATATTGCCCCGGCAGTTGCTCCCCAGCCGAGAGGGACAGCGGTCGCCCTGGAGCGGGTGGTTGAGGGCGAGGAGGTGGAAACGGAGTACGGCAGGTTCTTCTGTTCGCGCAGCACCTTAGCGGAAAAGGATTTCCACGGGCATTCGCGGGTGGGCGACCTTGCCTGCTTGAACATGGACACGGCGGCCTTCCTGGCAGGCTCCCAGGCGCTCAAAGGTTTCTCGCTGGAAGACGGATTGTTCCTCGACACCGAGACCACCGGTCTGGCAGGGGGCACGGGTACCTTCCCCTTCCTTATCGGGCTCGGGTGGTTCGAGAAGGGATCCTTCATAACCAGCCAGCTTTTTGCCCGTGACTTTTCCGAAGAGAGGTCCATGCTGGCATTCCTGAGCGCTCTGGCATCTGCAAAGAGGTTCCTGGTGACCTTCAACGGACGCGCCTATGACCTGAACCTGCTTTCCAGCAGGCACATCCTCAACCGGATACAGGACGTGCTGTTCGGCATGCCGCACATAGACCTGCTGCACCCCAGCAGGAGGATGCTTGCACACCGGCTGGAAAACGCCAGGCTCGTGACCATCGAAGCCCAGGTGCTGGGCGTCAGGCGAGAAGACGACGTGCCTGGCTACGAGATACCCCAGCGCTATTTCGACTGGCTCAAAAGGCGCGACGGCAGGCTCATGGAAGACGTGTTCAGCCACAACCGGCTGGACATCATGTCCATGGCGTCGCTGTTGAAACACCTGGCCGGTCTCGTGGAGGGCGGCCACGAAATGCCTGATGCCCACCCCGGCGACCTGCTGTGTGCGGCACGGCTGCATCACGACCGGGGCGACCTTGAATCGGCCAGGCGGATGCTCGAGCCTCTGAAGGAGTGTACGCACCCTGACATAGCGGTGAACGCGCGGAAATCGCTCTCCCTTATCCACAAACGGGCACTTCAGTGGGAGGAGGCGGTCAGCCTCTGGAAAGACATCATCGCCGTGCACCCGCATGATGTGTTTGCCGCAGAAGAGCTTGCCAAATGGTATGAGCACCACGCCCGTGAACTGGGTTTGGCAATGGAGTTGGTACAAAGGATCCTCGATGATGCCAGGCATCTGGCCGAGACGGAACGCCAATCCCTGGAGCACCGCATGAAGCGGCTCCTCCATAAGATGTCCTTGCGGTGATGGTTCTAGGTGTGAGTGAAAAAGAATACAATCTGAGATGCATGTAAAAAATCTTTCAGATCAGAGCAGGTAATCGCAAACTCATTCAAGACGTCAACCCCGCGAAGGCGGAGGTCTAAGAGTATATTAAAAGGTTGGATTCCCGCTTTCGCGGGAATGACGGTCAGAGACATTTGCAGTTAGCCCAATAAGGCTTCACCCCCCGAAGAACCTTCCTTCCTCCCATGCCACCTTGTGTTCCATGATGACCTGGAACTGGTGGCCCAGGTCAAGGATCTCCTTGTTCCAGAAGGCGTCGGTGCCCCAGTCGGGGTGGTTGTTCCTGAAGTCGAAATCATCTGCCTGCCTTGCCCACCAGGCCAGGAAATAGACGATGCGCATGAACCGCAGGGGCTCTATGAGGAGTACAGACGAGTGGTCGAACTCGCGGAACTGTTCGTAGCCCGTGAGCAGAAGGTCGATCTCGCGGCGCGAGTGGCCCGCATGGTCGGGCAGGAGCAGCCAGAGGTCGTGCACAGGGGGGCCCACCATCATGTCGTCGAAATCGATCACCATGAGTCCCTCGCCCGGACGTTCAAGGAGGTTGCCCCGGTGGCAGTCCCCGTGGATGCGGATCAGCTCGGAGCCCTTGAAAAGCCCGGTAATGCCCTCCACGATGTTCGATGTCAGGTCCGTAAAGGCACTCTTGTGCTCGGGTGTGACGAACCCGCCCTTGAT
>CAYMDG010000107.1:3589-5484 GCA_964388905.1 uncultured Bacteriovoracaceae bacterium | reverse complement strand
GGTGCTCGTCTTCGAGGGCCTCCCTGCTCCAGCGCCCGGGCCGGTAGAACTTGGCTATGATGCGTTCACCCGCCTTGCTCTGAAGCTCGTAGACCCGGTTGATATAGCTGGGCAGCGGCATGGTGAGCCCGGTCATGGGTATGCCCGTGGCGTCCTCTATCACATCGAGCAGCACCTCGGGTGTGAGGTGCGCGAAGTCGGCGCTTCTGGTCATGGTTTTCCTCCGTAATCAAATAGGTATATGGCAATTATGTCCCGGTGTCTTCTGGAAACTGAATGATAAAGCCGTTGATATCCTGTGATTGATCCTTGCATGCCGATTCCAGCTTTTTGAGAAGGGAGGACATGATGGGGTTCATGACGTTTGGTGCAAATACAAAACTCAAAAAGTGTCACCCCCGCGCGGGCGGGGGGCCAGAAGTTCTTGAAGAGACTGGATTCGAAGCCTTCGCGGGAATGACGCAGGAGCCGGCTATCTCACTTCGAGGTTTGTATGCGGCCGGATAACCTACGCGGCCAGCCGGTTGGACCTTCTCCATATGCCCATCCTCTCTGCCTCGCAGATGAGCTCGTCGTGGAAGTCCGGGTGGGCGATGCTGATGAGCGCCTCGGCCCGTTCCCAGGTGCTCTTGCCCTTGAGCATGGCCTTGCCGTATTCGGTCACCACGTAGTGGACGATGGTCCGCGGCACGGTGACGATGGAGCCGGGCTCGAGCATGGGGCGGATGCGCGATTTCACCGTGCCGTTCTTGTCCTTGGTGGTGGACGTCAGGCAGATGATGGACTTGCCGCCCTTTGAATGGAAGGCACCGAACACGAAATCGAACTGGCCGCCCGTGCCCGAGATCTGGCGCGTGCCTGAAGACTCGGAAGACACCTGGCAGAACAGGTCCACCTCCACGGCATTGTTGATGGCGATGGTGTTGTCGTTGGCGCGGATGTTTTCCGGGTTGTTGGTGTAGTCCACCGAGTAGGAGGCGCAGCAGCGGTTCCGGTCGATGAAGTCATAGAGCTTCTGGCTGCCCAGCGCAAAGGTGTAGACCATCTTGCCCTTGTCCGCGTGCTTTTTCATGTTGGTGACGCGGCCTGCCATGTACATGTCCACGTAGGAATCCACGAGCATCTCGGTATGCACGCCCAGGTCCTTGAGGTCGCTTTCGGCGATGAGCTTGCCCACAGCGTTGGGCATGGCGCCGATGCCCAGCTGCAGGCAGCCGCCGTCAGGGATTTCTTCCACGATGAGCGATGCGATCTTCCTGTCCACCTCACTGATTTTTGGCTCGGGCACGCAGAACAAGGGTCTGTTGTCGGACTCCACGATAAGGTCCACCTTTGAGATGTGTATGGACTCGTTCCTGCCGCCGTAGCAGTAGGGCACGTTCGTGTTCACCTCCACGATGACGGTCTTTGCACGGTCTGCGATATGTTTCGAGATGGAGTTGGAAGGGCCGAAGTTGAAATTGCCGTCCTTGTCCATGGGTGCCACCTTCACCATGAAGACGTCCGTATCGATGATGCTGTAAAGGGAAGGGCCCTCGTGGTAGAGCAGGGGGATGTAGTTGCACAGACCCTTGTCGTGCAGCGAGCGGTCGCCTCCGCTGAAGTGCCAGTTGTTGTAGGTGAAGTGGTCCTGACCGGGGTCAACGGCGGCGATGGCCACGGTGCCCGGGAAGGTGAGCGCACGGACCTTGACATCGCGGAGCTCTGCTGCCCTCCTGGCAAGCGCCGCATCAAGATACGTGGGCGCGCAGGTGAAATGGCCGTAGTCGACCCAGTCACCGGATTTCACCACGCGTACGGCATCCTCGGCACTTGCGAGCTTCCTTTCATATTCTTCCCTGTGGTTCATGGGCCACCTCCTTAAGATTTTGTCTCATGTATGTCTATACGGCAGG
>CAYMDG010000107.1:0-3489 GCA_964388905.1 uncultured Bacteriovoracaceae bacterium | reverse complement strand
GCGGGAATGACGGCTTGAAGACATATTTATGAACAATCCAATCATTTCTTATGAAATCTCTTCATCCCCCCTGGGACTGCACCCATTCCACGGCGCGTTTGGCCAGCTCCGGCGAGCTCCTGATGCCGAGCTTCTCCTTGATCTTCTCCCGGTAGGTGCCGATGGTCTTGATGCTCACGTTCAGGGCAGAAGCCATCTCCTTCCTGCCCAGGCCCCTGCCGATGAAGGTGAAGACCTCCAGCTCCCGGTCCGACAGGGTGGACACCGGATCTTTATGGACAGCCGCGGATGCGACGGCGACGCGGCCGAGGATGGAGTCGACGATGTCTTCACTGAAGAACATCTTGCCATTAAGCACCTGGCGGATGGCAGTCACGACCTTACCCGTCATCTCCTGCTTCATGATATAGCCCCTGGCGCCGGCCTTCAGTGCCCGCTCGGCATACACCTGTTCGTCGTGCATGGAGATGACCAGCACGGGCAGGCCGGGAGAGGTATCATGGGTATATTTAATCAGCTCAAGCCCGCTCGCCCCTTTCAGGGAGAGGTCCACAATCACCATATCCGGCTTGAGCCTTTCCAGGAGTTTCTTGGCCTCGGGGACATCCTCGGCCTCGCCGCATACCTCCATGTCCGGCTCCTCGCCTATGAGCTGTGCAAGCCCCTTGCGGAAGATGGGGTGATCGTCAACGATCATGATGCGTGAGTGAGCTGACATATGACAGAGGTCCCTCCCTTGGGGTTTTTCTTTATTGCCAGCTCGGCACCGATCATGCGTGCGCGGTGGCGCATGATGCTCAAGCCCAAGCCCTTTTTCGGGTCGATCTCATCGGGTAGGCCGATGCCGTCATCGATAACGGAGAGCATGATGGAGCCCTTTTTCGGCTTGAGGGTGATGGCGATGTTCCTGGCCTTGCCGTGGCGCACTGCATTGTTGAGCGCTTCCTGGATGATGCGGAAGAGGTGCACCGCGGTTGCGTTGTCTTTCACATGAACTGCTTTGCTCACATCCAGCTGGAAGGAAACGCCGAAGATGGATTCAAGCTGCTTGGTGAGGTCCCGTATGGCGGAGAACAGTGCGGCCTCGTCTATGTATACCGGGCTCAGGCCTCTCGCAATGGTCCGGGTCTTGGCAATGGCCTCGCGGATAAGCGCCACCATGTCATGGGCAAGCCCGGCATTGGGCTTTGAGGCCAACTCCAGGCGGTTCTCCAGCAGCAGGGCAAGGGCCTCGATGCCGATGAGGTGCTGCTGGAGGTCGTCGTGCAGGTCCTGGCCGATCTTCTGCCGCTCGCGCTCTCCCACATCCAGGATCTCACGCTCAAGCCGGCGCTGCTCCGTGACATCGGTGAAGATGGATATGAGGCACGGCTCGCCCTGGAGGTCGATGGACTCGGCTGCATAGACGATCTTGCGGAGCTCGCCTGACTTGATGCGGAATTCCACCTCGAGATTGCTGATGCCGCCTTTTTCCTTCACCTGGCCCATGATGTCCTGGCGGAATTCAGGCGACGGCCAGATGCCCAGCTCTATGGACGTGTGGTCGATCACCTCGCTACGGTCGTAACCCGTGATCTTGAGGAATCCTTCGTTGACGTCCAAGAAGCGCCCTTCCTTGAGGGTGCTTATGGTGACTGCATCCGGGCTCGACCTGAAGGCCTTGGCAAACTTCTCTTCCGAGAGCCTCAGGTCCTCTTCCGCCTTTTTCCTGCTGGTGATATCGGTGAACACTGCGAAGCTGCCGGTGAAGTTCCCGTCGGCATCGTGGAGCGGCATGGGGGACACGATGGTGTGGATGAGCTCACCATCGCGGTTTTGCCAGGCCACCTCATACGGTTCATACCGGTTGACCCTGCGCTTGGCCATCTCGCCGAGCCAGATGCCCTTTGATGCATCGTTGAGAAGTTCGGATGCTTGCCTGCCCATGATCTCGTCACGGGTGTAGCCGAGCATCTTGCAGACCCGGTCGTTCACATAGGTGATGACCCCATGCGGGTCCTGCACACCGATGCCGTCGTTCATGGTTTCCACGAGCAGGCGGTACTGTTCTTCCTGGGCCTTCAGTGCCTTTTCCGCCTCACGCATATCGGTGATGTCCAGGAACGATGCGATACTCCGGGTTGTTCCGGGTAGTACCGCTACCGTAAGGTAGCAGGTGAGTGTCCTGCCGAACCTGTTGATGAAACGGCATTCGTAGTTTCTCGGTGCCAATGCGGGATTGACGCGGCGGAGGTTGTGGTAGTCGACCATCCTGGGACGGTCCTCATAGTGGATGAAGTTGACCCAGGACATGGTTCTTTCGATTTCCTCACGTGAAAAGCCCGTGAGCTTTTCGAACTCCGTATTCGCCATGGTGATGAGAGTATCCGCCTCGATGAGGATGGTGGCCGCGCCGGTGTTTTCAAAGATGGTACGGTAGATCTTCTCAGATGTCTGCAGTGCTTCTTCTGTCTGCTTCAATCTGAGCTGTGAGGCCTCGAGTTCATAAACCCGCTGCCTCAGGTTCTCTATTTCCTTTATGGCCTTTTCATAGTCTTGCGGTTGAGGCATTAACCATATGCTCCATTGGTATGGTATTGATTGCACTCACTTATAGGGAAGTAATAACCCTCAGTGAACAGGAAAGCAATGGCGGGCGGCAAGTATGCTCGGACAAGCTGCAGATAGATTCGACCAAATTGTATGGATGATTACGGACCCGGGCCTGCCAAGTGTAACAGGACCTGCTATGGCGCGCGTTTGACACGCAGCCTGATATCGTTTTTATCCAGGTCACGCAGAAAGAACGGATTTGCGAAAAAGATTGTGACGTAATGAAAGTCGAACATCTCGTGGATCGCATCGTCTGCTGTCCAGTCCTGAACGATGATCCGGTATGCGGCAACAATATATCCGACTCTGTCGCTGCCTTTTTTACAGTGCACGAAGACAGGCCAGTTGTCCGGGTTATCGAGAACCTTCAGCAGGACGACGAGATCCTGATTGTCCGGAATCCCCGGTAGTTCCGGCAGCCAGAGGTATTTAAGCCTTGTGCCGGAAAGCAAGGGAAGGTCGTCTTGGACATACTGGAGATTCACAATGGTCTTAACCCCGGCTGCCTCAAGGTTCTGGAATCCCTCGCGCGTCGGCTGGGCACCGCGCCAGAGGGCATCAGATACTTTGGCGAAATTGGGTACGCCTTTAATGCACGTATCGCACGGCTTCCCCATCTGGCGGCTCGGCGGCACATCCGGTCTGTGGGCGCAGCCTGCGCTCAAGGCTACCATGATGAGCAGAAGGGTTATGGATATTTGGTTACGCAAACCGAGCTTGAGGCAAGCCAGGTTTCCCCTCCCCTGGCGGGAGGGGATTAAGGGGAGGGGTGGCGGAACAAACTGTATCATCAACTTATCATCCTCACCCCGACCCTCTCCCATCGAAGGAGAGGGGGTGTCCTTGTCCATGTATATTTTCATGAATAATGTCGTCATGCCCTACTGCCTCAACCTC
>CAYMDG010000106.1:7986-10447 GCA_964388905.1 uncultured Bacteriovoracaceae bacterium | reverse complement strand
GAAGCGCCCAAAATGGAAGAAGAGATCTCCCAGTTCAAGACAAAGCAAGAGTTGCGCCTGAAAGAGATCGAGCAGTCCATGGCGAAAAAGGGCGACAAGAGCAGCATCTTTTCAGAACTTGAAAAGGCACTCAAAGATCCATCTTCAGTCAAAAAGAAAAACCCCCTCGATTAAATCGATTAGATATCTTGAAGATCCTGATTACCAGAGGTTTTCGGGGTGTCCATTATGACCTTGTGTTTTGCCGGTCTCTATTGTATAGGAACGCAACTTAATCAGGAATACGGAACGACGGATGGGGGGAAGGAAGCCATGTATAGCGTAGACGAAACAAATAATGAGCAGGAGAACACCGCTTCAACAAAGGAGGATCTCGTCGAAACCAAGACACAAGGTCTTGAGACTGAGAGCACCAATTTTGAGGCCCTTTACGAGGGAACATTCGACAAGCGCATCACGCCGGGTTCGGTTGTGACGGGTACGGTTGTTCAGATAAGCTCGGACCATATCATGATCGATATCGGGAGAAAGATAGACGGACAGGCGCCCATAAGCGAGTTCATCGGTGATGACGGTGAGATCACCACTGCAGTCGGCCAGGAGGTCGAGGTTCTTGTTGAGAGCATTAACGCTTCCAGGGGCGTCATCAGGCTGAGCAAGGAAAAGGCTAAGCGCCTTAAGGTCTGGGATGATATCGTCAATGCATATCAAGATAACACCTATCTGAGGGGCAAGGTCACCGAGAGGATCAAAGGCGGTCTTATTGTGGATATCGGCCTCGGTGCATTCCTGCCGAGTTCCCAGGCCACGGTCAATCCCGTGAGCGAGGCCGATCTTGAAAAGATGATCGGCCAGGGCATCGATGTTGCCATCATCAAGTTCAACAGGAAAAAGAATAATGTTGTGGTCAGCCATCGTGAGGTGTTGGAAAAGCAGAGGGAAGAGAGCAAGAAGCACCTTCTGACTACCTTGGCCAAGGGCGACGTGGTAACGGGCAGGGTCAAGAACATTATGAGCTATGGGGCCTTTGTGGATATCGGTGGAATTGACGGACTCCTTCATATCACCGACATGTCATGGGGCAAGCTCAAAGACCCCAAAGAAAAGGTTGCTTCCGGCCAGGAAATAAAAATTAAGGTTCTTGAATACGACCCTGCTACAGAGAAGATCTCACTGGGACTCAAGCAGCTCACGACCGATCCCTGGGAGGGGTTGGAATATCGGTACCCCATAGGCAAGAAGATCTCCGGCAAGGTGACCTCGGTGACCAATTATGGTGCATTCGTTGAGGTTGAAGAGGGGGTCGAGGGGCTTGTCCATATCTCCGAGATGTTCTGGACCAAACGCATGAGACACCCTTCCTCGGTACTTGATGAAGGGCAGATCGTGGATGTGGTCGTTTTGGGTGTGGACCAGGCGGGGCGGCGCATTTCGCTGGGCCTGAAACAGACAATGCCCAATCCCTGGAGACAGATTCAGGAGTTTTATCCCGAAGGCACGGTTGTGGATGCCACAGTCAAGAACGTTACCGATTTTGGGCTGTTTGTGAGTATCGATGACACGATTGATGTTGATGGTCTTATCCATGTGTCCGATCTCACCTGGGACCCCAAGATCAAGAACCCACGTGAACTCTACAAGAAGGGCGATGTAGTCAATGCAAAGGTTCTGGCCATTGACCCTGAAAACGAGAAGTTTTCACTGGGCATCAAACAGCTCCAGCCCGATCCATGGCATCAGATAGCCCTGGAACACCCGGTGGGCAGCACCATTAAAGGAAAGATCACCTCACTGACCGATTTCGGCGCCTTTGTCGAGATAAAGCCGGGCATTGAGGGTATGATACATATCTCCGAGGTCAGCAGCGATAAGATCGATTCACTCGCAGAAGTGCTTGAGATAGGCCAGGAGGTGGAGGCCGTGGTCTTGAGGATCAGCCCTGAGAATAAGAAGATAGGACTATCCATCAAGGCCATTACTGAGGCGCACCACAAGAAGGCTGCCCCGGTTCAAGAGGCCAAGCCCTCTGATAATAAGGTGGGCACCAACCTCGGAGACCTGATCAAGGGCCTGCGGGATTCCAAACAGAAGGGCTAGCAGCCATCCTTAGTTGGAATATGGGGAATACCTCAGTATAATGAGGTATTCCCTTTAGATAAGATAAAAGTTATTCTACATATTCTGACGGTAGGTAAAGTTTTACTGCAACAGGTGTTTTAAACCCGGGGTTCGAAACCGCTAACGCCATGAAACGAAGAACCAAATGGATACTCTATATCCTGATTGCCATAGGTGCAGTAGCCTGGGGGTTCGATGCAGTCAGGACATCAATGAAGCCTGCCATCGGCATCATAGATGTGGATGGCATCATAACCGAATCCATGCCCTATTTGGATACCATCAAGCAGTTCAGCGATGATGATAACATCAAGGCGGTCGTTGTGCGCCTGGATAGTCCCGG
>CAYMDG010000106.1:0-7886 GCA_964388905.1 uncultured Bacteriovoracaceae bacterium | reverse complement strand
GACGGCAGGGTATTCACCGGAAGGCAGGCATGCACAGTAGGGCTCGTTGATAAGATCGGCGGGCTCGAAGACGCAAAGGATGAGGCAAAGAAGAGGGCGCGCATTATAGGTGAACCTCGCATCGTCAGGCCAGAAACAAATGAAGGCATCTTAGGCCTGCTCAAGAAGATCCTCCCGTGGAGCATTACACCGCTGCCGTTACGGGGAGATCTCTCTCAGGGTTTAGGTATGGCCCGGCCTGTTCGCCTTGACTACAGCATCCAGTAAGGAGAGGATGACCATATGGAAAAGATACTCGCGGAAGCCCTGACGTTTGATGATGTTCTGCTGCTTCCCGCACAATCGGATGTGCTGCCTGCAACAGTGGACCTGAGCACATACCTTACCCGGGGTATCAAGCTGAACATACCGCTTTTAAGCGCTGCCATGGACACGGTGACCGAGGCGTATACCGCCATTGCCATGGCGAGAGAGGGCGGGATCGGCATCATCCACAAGAACATGCCGCCCGAGGCGCAGGCCGTGGAAGTGGACAAGGTGAAAAAGTCCGAGAGCGGCATGATCGTTGATCCCATCACCATGCGGCCCGATCAGGCCATCGGCGAGGCATTGAAACTCATGATGCACTACCGGATATCCGGAGTCCCCATTACGGTGGACGGCAAGCTCATCGGCATCCTCACCAACCGCGACCTGCGGTTCGAGACGGACATGAACAAGCCCATCGTCGAGGCCATGACCAAGGAGAACCTGGTGACGGTCCGGGGCGGGATAACCCTGGAAGAGGCAAAGAAGCTGCTCCACAAGTACAAGATCGAGAAGCTGCCGGTTGTGGATGAGGACTATAACCTCAAAGGCCTCATCACCATCAAGGATATCGAAAAGGCCCAGAAATACCCCCATTCCGCAAAGGACTCGCGCGGCAGGCTCCTGGTGGGGGCTGCGGTCAGTATCATGTCCCTTGACGAGCACAGGGTGCATACACTCATGAAGGCCGGGGTGGATGTGCTTGTGGTGGATACCGCCCATGGTCACAGCAAGGGGGTGATTGAGTCGGTAAGGGCCATCAAGGAACTCTATCCCAATGCCCAGGTGATCGCAGGCAACGTGGCCACAAAAGAGGCTACCGCAGACCTTATCAAGGCCGGCGCAGACGGCATTAAGGTAGGGATCGGGCCGGGCTCCATCTGCACCACCCGTGTGGTTGCGGGTGTGGGTGTTCCTCAGATCACGGCCATCATGGCCTGTGCCCAGGAGGCAAAAAAGCACGGGGTCCCCATTATAGCAGACGGTGGTGTGAAATTCTCCGGTGACCTCACCAAGGCCATTACGGCAGGCGCGTCCTCCATCATGATCGGCTCTTTGTTTGCAGGCACCGAAGAGGCCCCGGGAGAGCACATAATCTACCAGGGCCGGACATACAAGGCCTACCGCGGCATGGGATCCGTCGAGGCCATGAGGGCCGGCTCAAAGGACCGGTATTTTCAGAGCGAGGTCACTGACAGCGACAAGCTCGTTCCCGAAGGCATCGTGGGCCGTGTCCCCTACCGGGGCCCCATCTCCGAAAATGTCTACCAGCTCCTGGGGGGGTTGCGCGCCGGCATGGGGTATGCCGGGTGTTCCAACATAGAGGAGCTCCAGACAAAGGCAAAGATGATTAAGATCACCTCTGCAGGGTTGAAAGAATCCCATGTCCATGACGTGATCATCGTGAAAGAAGCTCCGAATTACAAGCTGGAGTACTAAGACTTAAGATGGGATTCGTCCATCTCCACTGCCACACCCAGTACAGCCTCTTGGATGGGGCCATCAGGATCGACGATCTCATAAAAACCACCAGGGACTTCGGCCAGGAAGCAGTGGCCATTACCGATCACGGCGTCATGTACGGCGCGTTGGAGTTTTACGACAAGGCCATCAAAGCAGGCATAAAGCCCATTATCGGCTGCGAGGCATATGTCAGCCCGGGCGATATGGAAAGCCGCGAACTCATCCCCGGCATGCCGAAACACTATCACCTCATCTTGCTGGCAAAGGATAACCAGGGCTATAGTAACCTCATGAAACTAACCTCGCTTGGGCATACCAAGGGTTTCTACTACAAGCCCAGGGTGGACAGGCGTACCCTTGCGGAGTTGAGTGGAGGATTAATCGGACTCTCCGCCTGTCTTCAGGGTGAGATCCCCTACTGGCTGCTCCGCGACCAGGAGGACAAGGCGCAAGAGGCCCTGGATTTCTACAGGAAGGTCTTTGACGGCCGGTTTTACCTTGAGATTCAGCACAACCAATTGCCCGATCAGGATAAGGTCAACCCATTAATCGTAGACCTGGGCAGGCGTAACAGTGTACCGGTGGCGGCCACAAACGATTGCCATTACCTCAAGAGCTCTGATGCCAAGGCCCATGAGGCCCTTTTGTGCATCCAGACCCAGAGCACCATCCATGACAAGGGGCGGATGAGTTTCGAGACCGACCAGCTCTATCTCAAGAGTCCTGACGAAATGGCAAGGAGCTTTTCGTGGGTCCCCGAGGCAGTGGATGTTACGTCCGAAATCGCCGGCCTGTGTAATGTTGAAATCCCCAAGGATGTCTTTTGTTTCCCGGTTTATCCAACAGGGAGTGATAAAAGCCTGGAGCAGATCATAGATGAAAAGTCCTGGGAGGGGCTGAAGTCGAGGATGGGGGATCGTATCCCCGAGGGCTATTCTGAAAGGCTCGCGGAAGAGCTCGAAATCATCAAGTCCATGGGGTTTGCCGGTTACTTCCTTATTGTGGCTGATTACATCCAGTATGCCAAGGACCATGATATACCGGTAGGGCCTGGCCGTGGCAGCGCCGCAGGGTCGCTGGCAGCCTACAGCCTCAAGATCACCGACATCGATCCCATACGGTGGAACCTCCTGTTCGAACGGTTCTTGAACCCTGAGCGCAGGAGCATGCCGGATATCGATGTCGACTTCTGCCAGAACCGCAGGGACGAGGTGATCGAGTACGTCAAGAACAGGTACGGGCCGGAGTTCGTGAGCCAGATCACCACGTTCGGCAACATGAAGGCAAAGGCCGTCATCAGGGACGTGGGACGGGTCTTGGGAATGGGTTATTCAGAGGTGGACAAGATCGCCAAGCTCATCCCGACTGACCTGAACATCACCCTCGAGCAGGCTGTTGCGGCTGAGCCCAGGCTGAAAGAGCTTGTAGACACGGATCCGGCGGTTACCCAGCTCATAGAGATAGCCAAGGCGCTGGAGGGCTTAAGCAGGCACGCCTCGGTGCATGCGGGCGGTGTCATCATCTCGGATGACAGGCCTTTAACCGATCATGTGCCTGTGTATGTCGACAAAAAGGGCATGCTCATCAGCCAGTACGACATGAAGCGCATCGAGAGGGTAGGCCTCATCAAGTTTGATATGCTGGGCCTCAAGACGCTGACGGTAATTCAGAAAACCATCGAGATTCTGCGCTCGCAAGGCATTAACCTTGATATCACCGGTATCCCCCTTGATGACAGGTTAACCTACCAACTCATAAGCGATGGTGACACGTCGAGTGTGTTCCAGCTTGAAAGTTCCGGCATGAAGGGTATGCTCAGGCAGCTCAAGCCCGACAAGTTCGAGGATATCATCGCGGCAGTCGCCCTCTATCGTCCGGGACCCATGGACCTTATCCCTTCCTATGTGGACCGAAGGCACGAGAGGCAGGTCATTGACTATCACCACCCTCTGCTGGAAAAGATCCTGAAAGAGACCTACGGTATCATCGTCTATCAGGAGCAGGTCATGCAGATCGCCCAGGAAATGGCGGGCTACTCGCTCGGCAAGGCCGACCTTTTGAGGCGGGCCATGGGCAAGAAGATCCGCGAAGAGATGGCCAAACAGCGCGAGATCTTCACCGAAGGTGCCGTAGAGCGCGGTGTGGAAAGGGACAAGGCGGTCGAGATCTTCGATCTCATGGAAAAGTTCGCAGATTACGGATTCAACAAGTCCCATGCAGCGGCATACGCCCTGGTGGCTTATCAGACAGCCTATCTTAAGGCCCATTACTTCAAGGAATTCATGGCTGCAAACCTGACGCTGGACCTGAGCAACACGGACAAGGTCTCGGCGCATATTGCCGAATGCAGGAGGCGTGGTGTAGCAGTTCTGCCGCCGGACATCAACGAGAGCAGCTTCGAGTTCGTGGTCACACAAGAGGGCATCCGGTTCGGCCTCGGAGCCATCAAGAACGTGGGCCGGGGGGCGGTAGAGGGTGTCCTTGCGGAACTGAAGGAGAACGGCCCCTTTAAGGATATCTCCTCGTTCCTGAACAGGATTGCCTTATCCAAGGTGAACAGGCGGGTAGTGGAATCGTTCATCAAGGCAGGTGCATTCGACAGGCTGCACACGAACCGCAGGGCCATGTTCGAGGTGCTCGACGGCCTTCTTGACCAGGCCCAGCGATCAGCCCGCAACAGGAATGACGCCCAGTGTACCTTGTTCAGCCTCGAGGAATTTGCGCAAGTTGATATCAGCAAGCCTTTTGTCATGCCCGACATCCCCGACTGGCCTGAAGCTGAAAGGCTGAAGATGGAGAAGGACGGAATGGGGTTCTACCTTTCAGGACACCCGCTTAACAAGTACGCGGGCCTCATCGACAAGTATGCCACGGCCACGACCTTGACCCTCAAGGAAGCACCAAACTCAGTGGTGCTGGCCGGCGTCTTAAGTGCGGTAAACGTGACAAGGACCAAGAAAGGTGATGCAATGGCACGGGGCGTGTTCGAAGACCTTGAGGGCTCCGCTGCGATCCTGTTCTTCCCCCAGTGTTACGGCAAGTATCAGGCATTGATCGCCTCTGATGAACCAGTTATCATAAAGGCAAGGATCAACCGGGATGAGGAGAACGGTGCTGCAGAGGCGGACTCTTTGAGCCTCGACCTCATTGCTGAAGAGGTCATGCCGCTCGATGGTGTCGATATGGTGCTGGCAAAACGTTTAATCGTCCGGGTCCCTTTAACCTTGAAGGGTGAGGCACTCAGTGAGCTCAAGATGGCGATCGTGGGCAGCAAAGGATCGTGCTCGCTCAGTTTTGAGGTGGAAACCGATGCCGCATTCGTCAATATTGACGCAGGCAAGGAATATATGGTCTCTCCGGTGAGGGATTTCCTCTACAGACTCTCCGAGATAGTGGGGCCAAAGGGGGTTGAACTCCAGTGAAATCCAAAGAGAAGTTCACCGACATCGACAATGCCTTAAAAGGGCTGCAGGATACCATATCAAAGCTCGAGGGTGTCGATATCACCGAGATCGAACGCAAGGTGGATGTCTTCAGAAAAGAGCTCTATGAAGGCATTTCCCGCTGGAGCAGTGTGGAGCTTTCGAGGCATTCGGACCGGCCCGGCATCGATGAGTTCATTCACCACCTCTTCACCGAATTCACCGAGATCAAGGGTGACCGCATTTATGAAGACGACCCTGCCGTTTTGGGCGGGCTGGCATTTCTGGACAACATCCCTGTGGTGGTTATCGGCCACAAGAAACGTTCCGAGGGGAAGAAGGATTACATGCGGTACCACTACGGCATGGCCAGCCCTTCCGGGCATTATAAGGCCATCAAGCTGTTCAAGCTCGCCGAGAAATTCAAAAGGCCCGTGATCACCTTTGTGGACACGCCCGGTGCATATCCCGTCCCCGAGGCGGAAGACAGGGGCCAGGCCTTTTCCATTGCCCAGTGCATCCATATGGTTGCCTGCGTGAAGACACCGGTAGTAGCATGCATCATCGGTGAGGCAGGATCAGGAGGCGCCCTGGCGCTGGGTTTTGGCGACAAGATCATCATGCTCGAGAACTCTTTCTACAGCGCCATCAGCCCCGAGGGATTTTCCTCCATTATCTATGGCGATCCCTCCAAAAAGGAGAAGGCCGCAGAGACCCTGCGGGGCAGCGGCCGGGACCTCTTCAGCTATGGTATTGTGGACTATCTCGTCAAGGAACCGACAGGCGGGGCGCACAACGACCCGGCCCGCGTCATCGAGGAGGTTTGCAAGGCAGTGCGAGGGTACGTGCACGAGCTTATCAAGATGCCCATGGATGAGGTCCTCAAGGCCCGCTCGGCATTCATCCAGAGGCTTCTCCCGCCTTCGTGAAGCATGGGATTATTTTTCCCAACACCCTGGAATAAAGTTCCTGTTCACGTTGTATAAACACGGTGACGACTGAGGAATAGTGAGATGGCATCTTCCTTGCTATCAGATACTGCAGGAGGCATGTATGAAGATTAATCCTAATATGATCATCGGTTCTGTTGCAGGTACCCATATCAAACCGCAGTCCGGGTCCAAAGGTGCATTTGAAGATGTCCTCAAGGGCCTTGAGAGCTCTACGGTGAATATGCCCGAGGCGATTGGGGCGCAGTTTCAGATGAACCAGGTCAGCCCTGTCAAGTTAAGTGCGGTCAGCGCCAGTGAAGAAGCCATTGAGCTCCTCGAGAGCTATTCAAAGGCAGTATCCGACCCGAATCTTAACCTCAAGGCCATCGCGCCCATGGTGGACCGGCTCGAGGCAACCAAGGCCAAGGTTGATAACGCTGCATCCTTCATAGCGGATAACGACCCGCTCAAGGGCATCATGAACGAGGTATCTTCAACCCTGTACGGAGAGGTGCTCCGGTTCAGGAGGGGTGAGCTCATAGGCTGATATGGTATTCATCGCAGCGCTCTTCGGGCTCTTTATCGGGAGCTTTCTCAACGTATGCATCTACCGGATAGCGCGCGATGAGTCCGTGGTGTGGCCGGCATCACACTGCCCGCAGTGCGGGAAGCCCATAAAACCCTGGGATAACATCCCGGTCATAAGCTATCTCATCTTAAAGGGTAGGTGCAGAAATTGTACAGAGCCCATATCGGTTCGGTATCCGGTGGTGGAGCTCTTGAGCGGCCTGCTCGCGGTGAGCCTGCTCTACCGGTTCGGCCCGACCGTCCCGTTCCTGATCTATTACCTCTGGGCCTGTGTCCTGCTCATTATCACCTTCATTGACCTCGATATCCAGATCATCCCTGACAGGCTGTCGCTTGGCGGCATCGTGGCAGGGCTCCTGGTTGTCTACTGGCTGCCCGTGACCTACAAGGATGCCCTTATAGGACTCGCCTTAGGAGGCGGGCTGCTCCTGGCAATCATCTATGGATATTATTTTCTCACCAAGAAAGAGGGCATGGGAGGCGGCGATGTGAAGCTGCTCGCCATGATCGGCGTTTTCACGGGCTGGCAGGGCGTTCTCTTCACGGTATTTGCCGCCTCGCTCATGGGAACCATAGTGGGCATCCCCTACGGGCTTGTAAAGAAAGGCACCCTCAAGACCGCCATCCCCTTCGGGCCGTTCCTGGCCCTTGGCGCCCTGATCTTTGTTTTCTGGGGCCAGCAGATTATTGACTGGTATTTCGGTTTTCTCGGCTGAAATATTTCAATTTTCCATAAAGAGATTATGTCACAACTCTTGTTGAATCCCTGAGTTTTAAGGCAATTTTCTGTATCAAAGTCCACGCCCTTTCAAGGGGGGGGCAGGGTGGCGGTTAGTTTAACCCCCGAAGTCTCCTATGGCTGAGGACAGAGAGTGAGGGTATAACATGGACCATCCCTCGAGCAGATGTATCCATCTCCTGAATTGATCATCCAAAAATAGTGAGCAGAGATATGAATGACATACTTAAGCGAGGTGTTGTTATGAAGACGATAACTGAAAGGTATGAGAGAGAAGAAATAAAGAATGCCATAAAATGGATATCAGAGCAGCTCGAGAATAACTCAGGCCAGCCGGCTCAGAAACTTCTGAACAAGGCTATCTTTGAATTCAACCTGTCCCCGGCCGATGCGGAGTTCCTGATGCGCTTTTTCCATGACAGGGCAGCATGACAG
>CAYMDG010000105.1:0-10509 GCA_964388905.1 uncultured Bacteriovoracaceae bacterium | reverse complement strand
CCTACCGTGTGGATCACGTAGGTATTCGGCAAACCATGGCCACCTGATATCTTGGCCTGGCCGGTATCACAGCCGCCTAACCTCATACATTCCTCCCACAACCCGGGTCCTGCAGCCCGGTGAATGGCCCCTGCCACGCCGCCGCCCGGCGCAAGCTTCTTGTTGGCTGCATTCACCACTGCCTCGGTGTCCTGTGCCGTTATATCCCCAACCATGAACTGGAGCCTGGATTTTCCGACCTGGGTCTCCTTCATCTCAAGCCCTCCCGTGCATACGAAAATACTTTTCGCGTGTTATGCCTTCACAGAACTTCTTTTATGTATACCGTATTTACCATCAGTGCAATCAAAGCTGTATGTATATCGGGCCTCAGTCCTTAAGGCAATTATTCACGTATCCAGGTTGACATTTCAGCCGTACGTCCGTATGCCTTTATTATGGATATGAATGCGCTCATCAATACCATAAAAACACGGCCCGACTACCACAAGGTAGGTATGATCCTGTGCCATAACGGCGTAGTGAGGGGATCGTCCAGAGACGGATCACCCGTGCAGAAGGTGACGGTAAAGGCAGACCGTAATACCATAGAGAGGATCGTGGCTGAACAGAAGAAAAGACCAGGTATCATCGAGATCCTCGTGGAGATCAACGAGGGGGACCTGGATATAGGCGAAGACCTGCTGTCCATCGTTGTGGCCGGCGACATAAGGGAGCATGTAATCCCGGCTCTCACGGACACGCTGAATCTTATCAAGGCGCAAGGGACCAGGAAAACCGAGCACAAATAATTATTGTGAAGAGTCGATAGAGGCAGGCGGTGTGCTGATGGAACTATCACCTTTCATTACCCTTCATCCAAGTCCTTCTCCCGCATGTGGCTAAGGAACTTCTAAACACAGGTACAGGTAATATCTCTCGATATTGCGCTTCTCCCCTGTCACTCACCACTTATTAACTTTACAAGATTCCTCCAACCTTGACTCATAAAATATTGTATGCTACCCAAGGGAGGCTCGTGTGGGGCCGTAGCTCAGTTGGGAGAGCGCTTGAATGGCATTCAAGAGGTCGAGAGTTCGATTCTCTTCGGCTCCACCATCTTTTTCTTACTTTGTGGAATCCTCAATTGTGCAGTTTTTGTGCAGTTGGTTTTTAGCGCTTATCAATTATTCTCCAGCAGAAAATTATAAAAAATCTTCAGTTTCCACTGATCGTTGACTTGCAAAGTTTATCTAAAAAAATATTCAGTATAGGCAAAGCATTGGTCAGGGCACGAGATCAATCGAATCCACTCGACAATTACAACCATCAGTGATCCGCATGTTTATTATGATTTTTCAAGGATCTTATTGCTTTCATAATTTTATATAAACACCAACTGCCACCACAAAAGGCTATGCATGATGATATTATATCCCTATATGAAAACCACCCTCCCAAAGCATCAACATATTGCCCCCGGGTGGTAGGAATAAAAAACAAGATATGACCAATGCCATAAAAAAATATTGCAAATATACATGAAAATGCACCAACCACTATAATGAGATTAAGTCCTGCTAAAATAATCTTTAGGGCACGACTTTTTTTCGATGAATATTCTTCAAATTCATCTAGATAATATACTAATATCAAAGAACATATTAAAGATACAATCATGTATGCTGTAACAGCTATTCTGATATTCATATTCGGACAACCTCTTCTTCATTTAAATTCAAACAACCTCTATTTTTATTAATTTACCATCCACACAAATCTGCTTAAAGTACAATCTCTAATTAACTGTAAATTCTCATCTTGTTGGATGGAGTGAGTATCTCTATGTTATCATCACGGTTTTTTAGAGGGCTAAAAAACAGATGATCTTAGTTTGAAATATCGATGCAAGACACTTCATACAAGAGCGTTGCGCCTGGCACGAAACCTACGGATTCTAGGGTCTTGTGGAACTACTCATTTATATTAGAAGACTAACTTTCTTGACAAAAGCAGTGTTATAAAAGAATATTAACTGTCTTTTTAATATAATCCTGAATGTATAATGGATTTATAGGGTAATAAAATGGAGAACGAGAAGAATTCACCTGAAACTCGCCGACAAAAGGCCGAATTGCAAAAAATTATATTTAACCTCCAACAGGAAAATGAAACTCTGCGTGAGAGTATCGATAATTTCAACATCCACTTCTCCATGGCAAATGATGTCATGTACACCTATGACCACCAGTTCAGGATTCTCAGAATCTCCCCCAATGTTGAAAATTTGCTCGGATACAAACCAGAGGAAATGATAGGCAGAACCTTTCAAAGCCTGGGAGTCTTGGACCCAACCGACGTGAATGAAGCGACTGAAGATGCCCTGGTGATACTGTCTGGCAAATCTGTCCTTTATTCGATCTATCAGTTTATCACCAAAAATGGAGAAAGGAAATTCGGGGAAGTAAGCGGCGTCCCTAAAAGAAAAGATGGCAAAGTAGTTGGTGTGATCTCGGTAGTAAGAGATATTACCAAGCGGATTCTGGCTGAGGAAGAGCTGAAAAAATACCGAGATCACCTTGAGAACCTTGTCAGTAAACGAACTGACGATCTTAACCAGGCAAATGCGAAATTGAAGCAAGAGATTGCAGAACGTGAGAAAGCAGAGAAGGCTTTACAGGAGAGCAGAGAATTCATACGTGGAATCACAGAGAACATACCGGGAGCTGTCTACCAATTCTACGCCCGGGACAACGGTGAAATGGGTGTTCATTATATAAGTGGTCATGCATTCGAACTCTTGGGGCTGGATAATGAGCCGGATGATTTCTTCCGGCGTGTTATCGCCAGCGTTGCTTCTGAGGACAGAGACAGCCTCCTTGATTCGATACAGGAAGCAGTACGCAACAGAAGCAATTGGGAGCATGAGGTTAGGTTCATCAAACCCATGGGCGGAGAGGTATATATCAGGGGCATTTCAAAACCCAGACAACTTGAGAATGAATTAGTCTTTGATGGGGTGATGCTGGATGTCACCAAGCGATGTTTAGCCCAGAAGGTCCTTCTGGAAAGTGAGGAAAAGTATCGCAATCTCCTGAGGGAACGTGATGAGATCCTGGAGGGCATGGGTGATGGTATCATCGTATTCGGCATGTCCGGGAAGGTCATCCATGTGAATACTGCCTATGAAAGGATGACCGGCCTGAACAGAAAGGATATCGTAGGAAAACATGGAGAAGAATTGACACACCGAACAGTCAAGGCCGATGAAGTTGACAAGATCAAACAGAAATTCCGATCAGCCTTGGCAGGGGAATCTCTTCCTCTGATAACCACCACATTCATCAAGGGTGATGGCGGAGAAATACCTATCTGTTTTACCGCATCGTTTATCAGGGCTGCTGACGGAAAACCAACAGCGATTATTGCAACGATAAAGGATGTAAGTGATCTCAGAAGGGCAGAAGATGCTCTCAAGGAGAGCGAAGAGCGGTATCGTGCATTAGTGGAAGGTGCGAGTGATATCTTCTTCCGAACTGACAGCACAGGGCGCTTCACCTTCGTAAATTCTGCAGCGATACATATTTCAGGCTATAGTAAAGAGGAGCTTATTGGGGAGTATTACAGTAAATTCACCCGTCGTGACATGGAGAGGAACGTATGTAGTTCAATAGAGGCCCAACTGGAACAGAGGATTCCTAATTCATATCAGGAGTACCCTATTATTTCGAAACAAGGTTGTGAGATATGGCTCGGCCTGAGGACTCAGTTGATGCTGGAAGATGGTAAGGTTACGGGCATCCAGGGTATAGCCCTTAACATCACGGAGCGCAAGCGGATTGACGAAGAGAAGGCAACGTTAGAGAACAAGAACCGACAATTGCAAAAGGCCGAGGGTTTAAACCGTATGGCTGGTGCCATCGCCCATCACTTCAACAACCAACTACACATGGTGACAGGGTACCTCTCTCTGGCGTTATATGACAACAAAGGTGCAGACTTATTAGATCTGATTAATAAAGCCCAGCAATCTGCCAACAAGGCTGCTGAGATGAGCTTATTAATGCTGACGTACCTTGGGCAAAATATCAGTAATCATAAACCTCTGGATCTCTCAGAAACCTGTCGCAGGCACTTGCCGATTCTCAAGAGTACCCTGAGGAAGAATATTAATATGGAGACCGATTTCCCTTCGTTAGGGCCGATCGTCAATGCAGATGAGAAGCAGATCCAACAGGTACTGACAAATCTTGTTACTAATGCAAAAGAGTCTATAGGTATTGATGGAGGTTCAATCAAGCTGAAAATAAAAGTAGCCTCCCTGGCAGAAATACCTACATCGAATAGATACCCAATCGGCGATCAACTTCAGGATCAAACATACTCATGCCTTGAAGTTATTGATAATGGGCATGGGATCTCAGGCGAGGATATGGAAAAACTATTTGATCCTTTTTTCTCCACCAAATTTCCTAGCAGAGGTCTGGGTCTTCCAGTTGTTTTGGGACTTGTAAAGGTACATCAGGGAGTCATAACTGTGGAGAGTAATCAAGGCCAGGGGAGTGCTTTTCGTGTATTTTTACCTGTATTGTCTTTATAGCTTTTGGATTATTGTGTTTCTAACCTATGCTCATCGCTTTACCCAAAGCGCTGATTTCTGCGATATCTACTCACTTTTAGAGGATCTAAACACTGAAGATCTGTGTTCGAACCCTATACAGCAAGGAACTCCATTTCAAGGCGTGACACATGATTATCTCATTATCTTCAGTTATGATTGATCAGATATTATCTCAAAGTCATTGTTAAAGTTCAGTCATCCATCCTTTCCCTTGCAACTTAGCCCCCATTGTCATGAAATTCAGGAAAGAAGACCTGAAAAGGTCACTCATGAGGACTTTCTTCACAGGAGAAAGGCGTAGAAACCCCCCGATGAATGCTCTCATGAAATTGTGGGTAATGCTTTCAGGATTGTCAAAAAGCTGATTTTGGAGAGTACCCCTCTCAAGGCTCGATAACATCGTAATTTCAAAAAGTGACTCAGGAGGGATCACTTTGCTATCACGAGCTATCAAATCAATGGAATGTGTAGGGCATTTTATCGCACATACTCCACACCCTATGCATATTTCCTTATTGACTATGCTCGTCTTTCTCTTTTTGTTCTTTGAATCATTTGCAGATATCAAGCTTACGGCATTCACGGGACAAACTTCTAAACATTTCCCACATCCCTTACACACCTCCGTATTGATCTTTGAAATGTAATTGGATGTGATCACGCTGTTTGTGTACCCGAACCTGTTTATCCCTGCTAAATAATTACAACAACATTTGCAGCACTGACAGATTGCAGCTTGCCTTTTCCCCGTATTATAGGAACAGAATACGAGACCAAGCTCTTTCGCCCTGGCAAAATGCTCAAGCATTTCAGATTTTGATACCTCTCTTGCAAGATTATTTCTTATTGTATAGTCAGCACCTAGTCCCATAAAACTGCAACTTTCAAGAGGAGCATCGCATTCTTTTTTACCGATATTGTACTTTTCATTCCTACATGAACATAACCCAATTGCCAATCTGCGAGAATTTTCAATGATCGATGTCGCATTTTCAAAATCGAAGAATTTAATGTATTGATCAGGTGTTATTGTTTCTTCGATAGGTATAACCCTGAAAGCGGAAATGTGTTCATTATGTGAGTAATTCTTTGTATACAATGGATCAAAGTATTCATGGAACAGTTTAGCCCATTCTTTCGTGTTTAGATTGTCCCCTTTTCTCATCATCGTGAATTCAAATATACCTGGGATAAAAGGCCAAGGCATATAATAATATTGGTTATCTTTTTCATTCCAGACATCTACCACAAGGCCATCATTACATAATTTCTCAAGGTTGTTTCTTAACTGGGTCTTCTCCATTTTGGTGATCTTTGCAATCCTGTCTAATGTTGAAAGTGTATAAGGCATCTTAACTACGATTTCTGCTTCTTCAGAGGTATAAAGTTCTTTTAGTATGCTGTGGAAAGTCTCGTTCCAAGGTGTTCGGAAGGGGAGGCCATCAATTTTTTCTCCTAGTCTTTGGTATACATTCTCCTGAGAGAATTGGGCCATAATTATCCTCCTAAAAAATATACCGTATAAAGCTGTAAAATAGTGGGCATATATTGAAAGTCAATCCTCTGTTATGAGTCTTCTCTGTTATGTGTCTATGACAATGTCCCCTCAGTGAACTCGATAGAAATATCCCATAGACAGTGAACCATAGCATTGATTTCTGCAATATCATCAAGGTTTTAAGAAGGCTAAAAACTGATGATCTGAGATTGAAACCTACACAATCGATCACCAGATATCTGTTTAAGAAGTAAGGCGAAAGGCTTCATGGATTGTTCGAGTAAGCCCTTTGGGGTTACATAAATTGAAGCCGCTTGTACAGCAATGTAACCTGAATCAACGAAACCAAAAGGTAACGATCTGATAATACAGACTGATAAAAACTGGCTCATATATTGCGACTGTATATCTTATCTTTTGAACTACCTGAGGTGAAATAATGAGATTATTACGAAACACAGTCATCATTATCTTGGCATTCCTGATCTTTTTCCCCGCTCCAGGTAACACAGCTACTCTGCGGGTGAGTTGGAACGCAAATACTGAGACTGACCTGGGTGGGTACCTGATTTATTACGGCACTGAACCGGGAAACTACATCGCATGCTACGATACGGGCAAAGTCACCAGCTACGGGATCACCGGAGTTAAGAGCGGAACCACAATTTACATTGCGATGGCCGCCTATGATACCTCCCAGAATGATTCCGCGTTATCTGCTGAACAGCATATAACGGTTCCTATCGTCACCACGACCGTGACGGTTCCGAGTGTGGTTGGCAAGACACAGGCCGCTGCCGGCAGTGCTCTGACATCTGCAGGTCTTAAGGCGGGGACCATCACCCAGGCATACAGCAGCACCGTTGCATCCGGGAATGTGATCAGCCAGAGCCCTGTATCCGGGACATCGGTGGCATCGGGTTCAGCTGTGAACCTGACGATATCCAAGGGTCCCCAACCAGTGATGAGGACGGTACCGAATGTAGTTGGCAAGACACAGGCCGCTGCCGGCAGTGCCCTGACATCTGCACTCCTTACTGCAGGGACCATCACCCAGGCATACAGCAGCACCGTTGCATCCGGGAACGTGATCAGCCAGAGCCCTGTATCCGGGACATCGGTGGCATCGGGTTCAGCTGTGAACCTGACGATATCCAGGGGTCCCCAACCAGTGATGAGGACGGTACCGAATGTGGTTGGCAAGACATGGGCTGCTGCCTACAGTGCTCTGACATCAGCCGGTCTTAAGATGGGGACCATCACCGCGGCATACAGCAGCACCGTTGCATCCGGGAATGTGATCAGCCAGAGCCCTGTATCCGGGACATCGGTGACATCGGGTTCAGCTGTGAACCTGACGATATCCAGGGGTCCTGGGGCGTGATCAGTACGTCACCTGCTGCAGCAGCATCGGTGGCTCAGGGGACTAATGTTACGTTTTACGTTTCCTCGGGCAATAGGCAAAGGTAGCAGGGAGAAAGCGGGCGGCGGACCAAATTGGCTCCCCGCCCGCTGATTATTTTTTTAATAATACATACTTTTTTCGAGTGTTGATTCCTGCGATAGATAAGTACTTTTTGCAGAGACCAAGAACCGTTGATCTTGGTTTGAAACATACAGAGCTTTTCACTTCTCACCAGAGTGTGATCTTGGTTTTACATGTTCTGTAATCAGAAACTATTGCTCATGTAATCTATATTTCATGACTTCAGTCATGCCAGGATGGCAAAATTGTGAATATGTTCCGGCACCCTTTGACCCTCTGTAGGGAGTTCAGGGCACCGGAATACCAAACCTCAGATGTATGCTTCGTGCCGGTTGTTTAATTAAAAGTTGCGGCCGTATTTATCGTGGGATGAAACCCAATGTTTCCCAAGTATTGCGGCCATAAGAGAGAGCTCACCGCATAAAGCCGTTGCAGCGATGATTTCAGTCAGCTTCTTCGCTGTGTCTTTTCCCACGCAGCCCATAATACTCCGATATTCAGTTTGGGTCGGAAGACTGGTACCCCCTCCGTATGTTCCTACGACAAGTGACGGGATGGTAAGGGAGTAATAGTAGCTGTTGTCAGGGAGCAGGTCTGCATAAAGTACGGCGGATGATGATTCGGCAAGATTGGCGACATCCATTCCGCACGCTATGAACATTGCAGTAATACCGTTCGAGGAGTGTAGACCGTTATTATTCGTACCTGCGAGGATCGATCCGGTATTGACGATATTTCTCATTCGCAACAACTCAATAGGGGGCATGGTACTCATGCTCGTGATGGCCTCGGCCGGAATGGTAACCTCGGCAATAACCCTCTTGCCCCTTGGATGGTAAAAGTTCATGTATGAGTGCTTTTTATCGGAATCGATATTCCCGGAGAGGATATAGTTTTTTATGTCGGGATTGATACTCTTGATCCATTCGCTCACGGCAAAGGTAGCTTTTCCTACCATATTCTGCCCGGCAGCGTCCCCGGTTAAATAGTTGAAGCGGGTATAGATCATATTCCCTACCGCATATTGCTCGATATCCTTCAAGGTGCAGAATGGGTCGGTAGCCTCGGCCTTTGCCTTGATCTCCGCATAGTTGTCTTTCAGCCACCCTCCGAACTTCTGTGCCTCCCTGGCGCTCGCAAAACAGAAAACCGGGGCCCTCTGCATGGCCTCATCGACTATTGTCGTGGTTACCCCTCCTGCCAGGTGAGTGAGCCTCATCCCCCGATTATAGCTTGCCACAAGCGTCCCCTCGGTTGTCGCCAGAGGAACATAAAATTCTCCTTTCGCATATTGGCCGTTCACTTTCAGAGGACCGGCCAGTCCCACCGGGATCTGTGCGACACCGATGAAATTTTCAAGGTTATTTTTTAGAATCTGAGGATCGAAGGAATAGTTGCAAGCATGTTTGAGTTCAACGCCTGTATGCTCTTTGATAAATTCCCGTCTTTTTTTCGCCATTTCATTTGTGTAATTGTTCTCCTGTGATCTTGGAATCTTGCTCATTGTATCCTCCTTCAATATGCTGAATTTTTATTTTTATCATCGAGGAGGAATACACCTCGTGATAATCAACTCTGTGATGCCTCGTTATCTCCGATGACGGCTGTTCCCTGGGGCCTGAAGAATAAATCCATGTGTGCCTCCTGTTGCTTCTAAGGTGTGAGCAGACGGCGTATCTGGTCTACTGCCGAATCGAATACTGACTGGTCCTTGACGCGTGTCATCTGTAGCGCACCCTGCATGACGGCGAGTATGACAGTGGCCTGGTCCCGGGGAGTCCCGGGGAAGACGAATATCTTTCTTTGCCTTACTTCTTCTAAAAACTTCTCGAGCCAGGTGAGCAGGTCTTCAACCAGCCCTTTAGCCTCTTCCTGCATGGGTGCTGGCAATGTTACATAATCGGTTTCCAGCGCACCGGACAGGCACACGGATCGGCCGTTTGTGAGGTAGTAACGGTAAATGGCAAAAAAAGCGTCGAGTTTCTCCCACTCAGGCATATCCTGGGTCTTCTTTCTTGCCCCCCAGTTGTCAAATCGCTGCCTGGCGCGCCGGATGATCTCCACGCCGAGATCGCACTTTGAGGGAAAGTGGTAGTGCACTGCTGCATTCTTAATCCCTAATGAAGCGGCTATGTCGGCATAACTGAAGCCGTTGAAACCCTGGTTCAGGAGCAACTTTTCCCCGAGGTCGATAATTGTTTTCCTCGTGTCTCCAGGTAATCTGCTCATGGTAGTCTCCGCATTATTCTTACTTACTAGATAGTAAGCTATCAGTCAAGGATCTTTCGCGTCGATGCTTAGAAATGAATCTTTTCAGAGATTCTCAGACCCCCCTTTCACGGGATTGACACTTTTTGTTTTTGCAATCGGCTCTATCTAAGGTGAGTACCTATCAGAGTTTACTTCGATAAATCATTGGTTCCACGGGTCCTTAGAAACTGAAGATCACGTGACACGATGGGTACCTTGATGTGCCATGTCTCCATGTGCAGATTATTTATCTGTAATCAACGCTCCTGCACCAGGACTCAAAGATGAATTTCCTGCCTTGCCAGGAAGAGGACGGGGTTAGTTCATGCCATAGATCCGTTTCCGGGCGAATCTGAAGAACCCCGACTTTTCTTCCTTTGCGATATTCTCGGACTGGGGGCCAAAATAGCGCTCTCTAAGCGCGGTGATCTTCTGCTCTTGCGCTGCGCCGGTGAACGTCTTCACAAGCTCAGTGCGCTCGCGCATATACTCTGCACCTACCTTCCATCGCCCGTCCCGCTCGGCATCGAGGGCCTCCAGTCGGGACTGGGCATCATCATCAAGGCCCAGCGAGGCCCGGATCTGTCTGAGTCCCTGCGCCCTCTCTTCGGGCTTCATGACTCCGAGGTCTCGCTGGACAGAGCCTACCTCCAGGAACTCACTGATAAGCTCGAA
>CAYMDG010000104.1:0-10511 GCA_964388905.1 uncultured Bacteriovoracaceae bacterium | reverse complement strand
TGCTCTATGGCTATAAGCTCAATCGCAATGAGGGCGAGAGCCCGGGCAAATTCCATTTCTCAATAGGGTATACATTTTAAAAGGGTCATGTTCACACTCACTCCAGGTCCAACCCCAGCTGTCCACCCGGATTCATGATGTTGTTTGGATCAAAATGCCCCTTGAGTGCCCTTAATACCGCCATCTGCTCTGCTCCGAGATATGACCCGATCCAGGGTGCGATCATGCGGCCGATACCGTGGTGATGACTCAAAGAGCCTCCGCATGTGTTAATATGATCTATAATGCCTCTCTGAAAAGTCCTGAACTCATCGAGGATATCCATCCTTGCCAGAAAGATGAAGTAGAGGTTCGTGCCCTGCGGGTAGAAGTGAGACGCATGGGTCATGCACATGGTCTCAGGACGTGACTTGATGTACTCCCTAACGCCCTGATGCACGGCATGCAGGTTATCCCAGGTTACGGAACATTCCAGGGTGTCGATGACGACGCCAAAATCCATGAGGTCTTCCCTCATATAGGGCTCTTTAAAACGTGTATGTTCCCATTTCTTCGCAGCATAACCGGTCAGAGAGATAGCACCGAACTCTTTGCAGATCCTCTTGGCCTGCCGTTCGATATTCCTGGTAAAAGCAGACTCTCCTTCAGCACTTCCAAGGCAGAGACAGCGCTGCATAGGCTTATACCCCTTGCCCTTGAGGAAGGCATCCACAAATCCGGGCATTCCGTAGAGTTTGAGGCCCCGTTCTGTCTCCTCAGGATCGGATATGCGGAATATGGCAGGCATGCCGAATTCACCCTGGCAGATCTCCCTGCTGGCATTCACGGCCGCCTCCCAGGTAGGAAACATGAAGCTGAAACGCCTGGTATTGGCGGGCATAAAGCGGTAAACCTTCATGGTGGCTTCCACGAGTATGCCAAATGTCCCCTCGCTTCCCTTCATGATGTCGTTCACCTTGGGTCCTGTTGCGCTGGCCGGGAAATCGTGTGTCCTGATCGTGCCAACGGGTGTCACATACTCCTGGCTGATGACCAGGTCACAGGCATCCCCATAGTAGGATGACGCCTGTCCTGAGCCCAAGGTTACGATCCAGCCGCCCACGGTTGAATGCTCGAAAGACTGGGGGAAGTGTCCGCAGGTGTACCTTTGCTTCGTATGGAAGAGTTCCGGCGCACTGTGAAGGGCCTCTTCATAGGCAGGTCCGTAAAGACCAGGTTGAACCCGGGCCGTCTGGTTGGCTTCATTGACCTCGAGGACCTTGTTCATGTGCGTGCTCATGACGAGCGAAATTCCGCCCTTTTCCGGCCTCACACCAAAGTTCACCGAACTGCCGGCCCCGAAGGCGTAGACAGGTACCCTGTTCTCGTTGCAATAGGCTACGATATGCTGCACGTCTTCTTTGGTACGGGGGTGCACCACAAGGTCAGCCACCTTGTTGATGATGCCCTTTCGGAGTTCCATCATCTCCTCGGTAGTCTTTCCCATCGCATATTTAACCCTGCTGTAATCGTCGCATGTCACATTCTCCTTGCCCACAATGGCCTCCAGCCGTTCCCTATGATGTGGGTCCAGGGCAGCAGGCCTGTTCAGGACGACGCTTCCCAAGCCCTGATCTTTTTTGGCTTGGAAGTCCTTATCAGTCATGGAGAACTCTTCTTTTAACATCTCATACCACTTTGCACTCGGATGCTTGAAGGTGTGCGGATCACCATATTTGAATATGGATCGGTAAGAACCTTTGGGTGGGGCAACTTCAGTCCATTTCGGCATGAACTTATTCATAATCATCTTCTACCTCTGATTTTTTAGTTTACGGGCACCCTGAGTGCCTCGGTCGTTTCAGTAAGCTCCAGGGCAATCCTTTGATCGTCCCATCCAAGCTCTTTTGCTGCGCTCAGAGCAACCTTTTCCAGCACCTCTTTGCCAGGCTTGCCCAACGTGGCAATGCCGGTCTTGCGGAGCACGATATCGCTTAAGGTGCGCGCCATCTCGTAACGCACTGCATAGACTGCCTGGGCAAGGATTTCGCCGTCTTCATTGAGAACCTCCGAGAGTTGCTTGTCGTGCCGGGCAAGTTCCAAGACAGGCTCAAACTCGTTTCCATAATTCTTGCCCAGGTACTCAAGCGTAGAGGTTCCGAAATCCTTGTTCTTGTGCCTGATGTCGAGCATGAAGGTCTTCATGTCCAGGATCTGAGAGCCCCAGAGATAGCGCTTTGCCGTTGGCGACGACGTGTGCCTTCTTCCCAGCTTCTTCTCAGCCAGGTCAACAGCCTTCTCAGCCAGGTTCCTGCTGGTGGTGAACTTGCCACCCTCCACGGTGATAAGGCCCTGCAACCCGTCAAGGGTATTGTCATGTATCTCATATCTGCGGGAAGCACCGTACGTGTCAGCCGAATCATCCTCTACCAGCGGCCTGAGCCCGCCATAGGTGTACAGGACATCGTCATAGCTGAGTATATCGCTGCCCAGAGTGGTATTTACATCCTCGATCAGTCCCTGGATGCTTTCCCTGGTAACGCGCCACTCATCAGGGTTGCCCACAAAGGGCTGGTCCGTTGTCCCGATGAGGTTGTGACCCCTCCAGGGTATCATGAAGAAGTGCCTGCCTTCCTTGGTCATGTAACTTACCACATGAGAATTTACGAACTTTTTGGTAACGATGTGGATACCCTCTGACCTCTTCAATGTATTGGAAGAATTCCCCGGTTTCGCCAGGCCAAGGAGGATATCCGCCCATGGACCTGCACAGTTGATGATGAGGCTTGCCTTCAGCTCACTGGTAGATCCTGTCAAGAGGTCATATACCTTCACGCCTTCAACCTTGCCACTGCTGCCTGTGATGAACCCTTCAACCCTGGCGTAGTTGGCCACTTGGGCCCCATGGTGTACGGCTGACTTTATGAAAGCCAGAGTAAGCCGCTCCGGGAAGATATTGGAACAGTCATAGAAAACAGAGGCACCCTTCATCCCCTGGGCAAAGATGCCCGGCTCCAGCACAAGGGCCTCGGATGCGGATATCCTTCTGTGGGGCGGGATCTTCTTGCTCTTGTCCCATGTACGATTCCTGTCATAGGAAAGGGCATCATAGATCCTGAGACCTATCCCGATCTCAAGGGAGTTATTCTTGGGGCAGACCGTGTCATGAACCATCATCATGGGTATGGGGTAGACAAAATTGGGTGCAATATTCTCTAGTGTCCTGCGCTCTTTGAGCGATTCCCTTACGAGGCCGAACTCCGCATTGGCCAGGTATCGCAGCCCGCCGTGGATGAGCTTGGATGTCGCCGCCGATGTGGCGCAGGAAAAATCCTTCTTTTCCACAAGGGCCGTCTTCAGGCCTCTGCTTGCAGCCTCATAGGCTACTGCGGCCCCGGTAATGCCGCCGCCCACGATTATGATATCATACTCATGGTTGTCTGACTCCTCTATAAATCTCTTCATACGCGTTGCCCCTTTTCATTCACGTTTTGTATATATGCACGGATGGCCTGTTCGGCATAAACCAGCACATCAAGCATGACCTGCTTCGACCGCTCAGGGTCGGCGCGCTTTATGGAATCATAGATTTCCTTATGGAAGCGTTCCGACCTCTGCGCATTGTCCGGGTTGTCAAAATAGAGATGACCGAAATCAACAAAGAATCCGTTGAAAAAATTCAGCAGGATAAGATACAAGATGTTGCCGCCGGCCAGGGCGATAGTGTGGTGGACCTTCATGTCCCTGATCATTACCGTGGAGTCCTGGCTGTGGAAAACAATCTCTTCGAGTGTTTTCAAGTGGTCTTCAGATCTGTTCAGTGCCGCAATGGATGCCATCTCAGGGACAAGGACACGCCTGACTTCAAGCAGGGTCATGAGAATGTCCGAGTCAAGGGTGTCATCAAGATAAAACAGGGCATTGACGAGTTCGAGATTCGGACTCTCCATATAATTCTTCACATATACCCCGTCGCCGTGCCTGATCTCGATGACATCGAGCGACTCCAGTTTTTTGAGCGCTTCGCGCACTGTCGAACGGTTGACCTCCAAGGTCAGTGCGAGGTTTCTCTCGGTGGGAAGCTTCTGACCCACCTTCATCTCACCCTTGATAATCTTCTTCAGAAGCAGCGCTGCGATCTTCTCATAAAGCCTGCTCCTGCTCAGCTGTTTCAATCGTGATGCCGGCATGTTCATGACACTTCTCCTGCGTTTATTGGTCGGGTGGTCCGACCAATTAATGCAATATTACATTCTTCTTGTCAAGAGGTATTTAACCCTTACTCATTTAAGATAGTCTAAATTTATTCACAATTAATTGTATGATGGGATATTTTTTAAAGACGAGGATATGCTTATAAGCTTGGTCTGATGTTTTAAACGAATAAATTTAATTTATGAAGGAGGGAGTAAAAGATGAAACAATTTATGGTAGCATTATTGATCCTTTCATTTATTGGTTGTGGATCCTTGGCCTTTGCAGGGGACAATGCTATTGATTGCGACTGTAAAAAAGGCGGACTTGGCCTCAAGTTTGGTAATTTTGTAATTGGTTTTGGAGCCAGGACCTATAACTCTCAGGCAGAGTGCTCTAAAGCTATTGGTCCCGCCTTTATCTTGGGTAGCGCTACGAATTGTTTAATAATAGGCGTTAATTATAATGAGGGTGTCATCGGAGTCGGCTTTGCCTACAAAGGGCCTGAGAAAACATCCGGGTTAGGAATCGGTCTTGGATACGATTATAGTGACTGCAGGATGGTCTGGCCTTATGAAGAATAGCAAGGACAAGAATGTGTCTCGTTTTTTTTGAAAACACCCAATGTTGTTGATGAGTATTCTTCAAGTCTCATGTAATCTGAATATACATTTGTAATGAGAATAAATGACTAAAGGAGAGGTTATGGCTTTAACGCGCAAAATACTATTCCCAATGCTGTGCCTGTTCATATCAGCAGGTTTTCTTGGGGGCTGCGCATCTACCATTGCCAAGATGTCGGTGGACGGCATGCGGCCCATTATGGAGGACATGCGTTTAGCAACCAACCGCAACAGTGATATAGATCTTGTCCGCACCGCCATGCCCGCCATGCTTATCCAGATGGACGGCTTCATCATGGTCTCCCCGGAAAACAGATATCTGCTGACAAGTGCGGCTGAGGCCAACCTGGGTTATGCATTTCTCTTTGTTGAAGATATGGATACATCTCGCGCAAGGCAGCTCTACATGAAGGCAAGAGACTATGCACTACGGAACCTCTCGCTGAATAAAACCTTTAAACAAGCCCTTGAGCAGGATGACCTCCAGGTCTTTACCGATGCCCTGAAAACCATTCACAAACGGGACATCGCCCCTTTATATTTCGCCACAAATGCATGGCTGTCATGGATCAACCTTGCCCACACTGATAACTCTGAAGCATTGAATGACCTGCCCAAGGTAGAGGCCATGATGGACAGGGTCCTGGTATTGGATGACACATTCTATCATGGCGGCATCCATGCACTTATGGGTACGAATTTTGTATCACGTCCTGAAATGTTCGGTGGGCAGTCCGAACAGGCTAAAGATCATTTCAGTGAAGCCTTCGAGATTTCGGAATCAAAGTATCTGTTGTGGTATTTTTTATATGCAAAATACTATGCCGTTTGGAAGAATGACAAAGAGCTCTTTGTCGCTACCTTGAACAAGATCCTTTCCGCACCTGATGACTTAATGCCGGAAGAAGCCTTTGTTAACGGAGCGGTAAAACTCAAAGCCAGGGATCTTTTAGGTCATGCTGATGATTATTTTAAATAAGATATGAAGCAATACATCCTGAGAAGAATCCTCTATTCCCTGCTTATCCTATTCTTTGTTTCAATCCTCATATTCATATTGGGCCGTGTATTGCCCGGAGATCCCATCCAGGCTGCGTTGATGATCTCGGGGATGGGACCTGTCAATGCCGAGATTATCAATGACCTGAAGTCCCAGTTCGGTTTGGATAAACCGCTTCACATACAATACCTCCTCTGGATAAAAAACTTCATTCAGGGTGACTGGGGGGTATCCATTGCCACAGGGGAACAGGTCCTCCCCATGTTCATGCACAGACTGCCCATCACTCTGGAGCTTTTTGCAGGCTCGGTGCTCTGGAGCTGCATCATAGGTTTCCCTTGCGGCATAATATCCGCGTTGAAACGGAACTCATGGCTCGATGTATCGCTCACCACAGGTGCTATTATCGGTGTTTCCATCCCGGTGTTCTGGGAAGGGATAGTGGCAATCTATCTTTTTGCCGTGATCATACCCCTCTTCCCCCCATCCGGTTTTGTGCCGATCACCGAAAGTCTTTCCGGCAACCTTGCCAGCGTTGCCATGCCCACCTTCATTATGGGCACCCATGGGGCCGGTTTGCTCAGCAGATACGTGCGTTCGAGCCTGCTGGAGGTCCTGGGCCAGGACTACATCCGCACAGCATATGCAAAAGGCCTGCGGGAGAGAGGCGTGCTCATGGGGCATGCAATGAAGCCTGCCATGATACCTGTTGTTACCGTCATAGGCCTTGCATGGGGTTATGTGGTGGCCGGATCATTCATCGTGGAGTACATGTTCGCCATCCCCGGCCTGGGCCGCATGGGTGTAAATGCGATCTTTTCAAATGATTTCCCTGTGATTCAAGCCACCCTTATCATGGTGGCCATCAATATCCTGATCGTGAACCTCTTGGTGGACCTCTTATACGGATACCTTGACCCCCGTGTGAGGATTCAACAATGAAGGAGGGCGCGCTTACAAACGACCAGGGTCAAGGCCCTTGCCTACCGGAACGAAGGACTCGAACACGGGAGGTTTTTCGGGCCCTTGCACATCACAGGGTCGCCTTTGCAGGAATCGTCATTCTTTTGTTCCTTGCCGCCATGGCTGTCTTTGCGCCTTTTCTCGCCCCGTACAACCCTAATGAGCAGGACCTCTACCGTGTCCTTGAAGGCCCAACCAGAGTGCACCTGCTTGGCACGGACGACGTGGGCCGTGATCTGCTTTCACGGGTTATCTATGGTTCCCGTGCCACATTGATGATGGGCGCGCTCTCGACCTTTTTTTCTGCAGTCATCGGTGTGCTCATCGGCCTCGTTGCCGGTTATAAGGGCGGTGTTGTGGACATGGTCATCATGCGCATAACGGACACCTTCATGTGTGTGCCTGCGCTGGTACTGATGCTTGTTATCGTCTCTGCCCTGGGACCGGGAATGCAGAGTATCGTCATCTCTATCACAATCCTTTCATGGACATGGTTTGCCCGGATCGTCAGGGGACAGGTTATGATCGTGCGAGAGCTTCCCTATGTGGAGGCGGCCCATGCCCTGGGCGCTTCCGGCTTCAGAATAATGTTCAAACATCTGCTGCCCAATGTCATGGCCCCTGTTATCATAACTGCCACCATTGCCCTGGGAGGCAACATCATGCTTGAAAGCGCCGTATCATTTCTGGGCCTGGGCGTTCAACAACCCACATCGAGCTGGGGAAACGAGCTGAGGGTCGGCTATTCCTACCTTGAGATCGTGCCGTTGTTTTCGTTGGCGCCGGGGTTGATGATAACACTGGCGGTCCTGGCCTTTAACTTTATGGGAGACGGTCTCAGGGATGCTCTCGATCCCCGGCTGCGCCGTAATAATGCGTTTGTGAAATGAGGCTTGCACCATGTTGCTCAAGGTTCGAGATTTAAGTACGAGTTTCATCACCGACCGTGGCATCATCAGGGCCGTGGAGGATGTCTCCTTCAATCTCCATGAAGGTGAGACGCTGGGCATTGTCGGTGAAAGCGGCTGCGGAAAGACCGTGAGCGCCTTATCGATCATGCGGCTCATCCCCAACCCGCCGGGAAAGATCGTGAAGGGAGAGGTGATCTTTCAAGGCAGGGATCTCTTGTCTTTACGTGAGGATGAGATGTGCGATATCAGGGGCAACCGGATTGCCATGATCTTCCAGGAGCCCATGACCTCCCTCAACCCGGTACTGACCATAGGACACCAGGTTATGGAGCCCCTCATGCTCCATAAGTGCATGGGGAGGAAAGCGGCGATGAGGGATTGCATAGAACTCCTGAATGGCGTGCAAATCCCCGATGCCGGAGCCAGGTCCGGTTCATACCCGCATGAGTTCAGCGGCGGTATGAGACAGCGTGCCATGATCGCCATGGGGCTTTCCTGCAATCCAGAACTGATAATAGCAGACGAGCCGACCACTGCACTGGATGTAACCATCCAGGCCGAGCTCCTGGAGCTCATGAAGGACCTTACGCGTAGCCGCGGCACTGCCCTTATCATCATCACCCATAACCTGGGTGTTGTTGCCCGGTATGCTGATAAGGTGATTGTCATGTATGCAGGCCGCATCATTGAAAAGGCGCTGACCAGGGACCTTTACCGCAGACCTATGCACCCCTATACCATAGGGCTCATGGAGTCGGTCCCGAGGTTGGATCGGGATATCAAAAAGAAACTCGTCTCCATAGAAGGCCAACCTCCGGACCTCGCCTGTCTTCCTTCCGGGTGCTCATTCCACCCCCGGTGCTCTCAGGTGATGGAACGATGCAGGGAAGAACGCCCGGCTCTCAGGGAAGTATCCGACAACCATGAAGCAGCGTGCTGGATCGGTGCCTGAAATGGATACCCCTGCACTCCTCCAGGTTATAGAACTTTCAAAGCATTTTCCCCTTTACCGTGGTGTGGTTTTTAAAAAAAAGACAGGCGTTCTCAAGGCGGTTGATAATGTGAGTTTTCACATCTCAAAAGGTGAAACACTAGGGCTTGTGGGAGAAAGCGGCTGCGGAAAGACGACAACCGGCCGGACAATTCTTCAGCTTGAGCACCCTACATCAGGCAAGGTCCTTTTCGAGGGAACGGATATAACCAAACTCGGAAAGTACCCACGCCGGAAGCTTCGAAAGCACATGCAGATAATCTACCAGGACCCTTATGGATCTCTGGATCCAAGGATGAGGGTATCGGATATTGTAGGCGAGGCGCTCTTGATCCACAATCTGACCAAGGGCAAAGGGGAGTACGCTGATCAGGTCGCACACCTGCTGGAGATAGTAGGGCTGAGCCCGGCAATGGCCAGGAGATATCCTCATGAATTCAGCGGTGGGCAGCGGCAGCGCATCGGGATTGCCAGGGCCTTGGCCGTGAATCCAAGCTTTATTGTCTGTGATGAACCGGTCTCCGCCCTTGATGTATCCATACAGGCCCAGATAATCAATCTGCTTGAGAAACTGCAGGAGAAGTTAAACCTGACCTACCTCTTCATAGCCCATGACCTGGCCGTTGTCCGGCATATCAGCGACAGGATTGCTGTCATGTATCTGGGTGAAATAGTTGAAATAGCCGACAGAACCGAGCTCTATCACAATCCGGGACACCCATACACCAAGGCCTTGCTTGCAGCGGTACCCATACCGGACCCTGAGATAGAATACACCCGTGAACACTGCATGATCAAAGGTGAGGTCCCAAGCCTTTTCAACGCCCCTTGTGGATGCAGGTTTCATCCCAGATGTCCTCTGGCACAAAAAATATGCGAGGAATCCAAACCAGTACTGAAAAAGATACAGACCAGCAATCATATGGCAGCTTGCCACTTTGGACTCTAATAGATTATGCTTAAGGAGGTTAACGTTACTATGAAGAAAAGGCTGATGGCATTATCCGGCATTGCAATTGGGATGTTCATGTTGCAGGCACTATTTCATGCTGCCCCGTCATGGGCACAGGACAATACAAAGGCTAAACCGGGGTGGATGGAATGGGGGCAGAAATACTGTCCCGACAAGCCTGTCAGGGGCGGCTATATGCGCTCCGCATCGCCTTTGTACATAGGGCTGATGAACCCCAACCACTTCCCTGTCCTGGACTGGGTATCCATGAGCTATATGTATGAAAAGCTCATCAATCTTGACAGCAGCCAGAAGCCCACGACCCCATGGCTTGCCGAGTCATGGGAGTATCTCGATGACGTAACCGTAGTCATGAAGCTCAAGAAGGGGGTCCTTTTCCACGACGGGTCCCCCTTCAATGCCCAGGGCCTCAAATACCAGATGGACTGGATAATGGACAAAGACAATGCAGCCTGGACAAGGGTATGGATCGAGCCGCTGAAATCGGTTGAAGTGATGGATGAGCACACGGTGAAGTGGCATTTCAAAAGGCCCTGGGGCGCCTTTTTGGGGACCATGGCAAGTGTGCCGGGATATGTTATATCGGCCAGAGCGCTTGAGAAAGATTCCGCCCTTACTAAGGTGAAGAGGCTCGAGCGCGAGATCGTAAGCGCCAGACGAAAGGCTGCAGCGGAAAAGGATGCACCAAAGGCCGACAAGGCAAAACAAATACTCGCTGACCTGGAAACGCAGCTGAAACACTATTCCACCATAGCAAAGGACGCCAAGCCCCTCGATACGAATCCGGTGGGCACAGGGCCGTATATGCTGGAGAAGGCAAGTACGGATAACTATCTGCAATTGAAACGCAACCCTGCCTGGTGGTTCGGTCGAAGCA
>CAYMDG010000103.1:0-10516 GCA_964388905.1 uncultured Bacteriovoracaceae bacterium | reverse complement strand
ACCATGGGTCTTCTCACAGTCCTGGAATTGCCTTTCGGCTTCCTCTTGTGCGATCCCGCATTTCTCTTGGGTCTTGCCGAGGAGAATGTAGCGTTTACCGGCCATTTGATCGATTTCATCATCAGGCAATTAGCCTCATTTCTCCTTCACCTTACCAGTGAACTGCTTCCAGTTACCCTGTACTTGCTTCCAGTTCATCTCTTTTTTCTTTCAGTTCATGAAACCAAATTACGTACAATCAAAACTTCTTTTTACTTCTTACCTCTTTGGTTAACTTCATGATGCATTCTTAACATTGATCGTTATGCAGGCAACCTGGAGCCTTCTACTCCTGGCTGCCATGTTCCATTCCCGAAAGGAAAACAATCGCCTATTTGACGATCAGATTATTTTCTACGGATCTAGTCCCTTTGACACTCCGTGCGATTTGTCCCGCTTTAACGAGGGCGTCTTGAGAGCTAACCCAGCCGCTCAGTATGACAACACCATCACGGGTTTTAATGCCGATATTGAATGACCTGAGGGAATCATCGGCTTCAAGTGCTGATTTTACATTCTCCGCCAGGGCCATGTCACCTACCTTTTCAGCATCAGATGCCGATGCACAGGCCACAAAAGTGGCGATCAACACAAGAACGAGAAAAAAGACGCTTCTTTTTTTCATGTCAAGTTCTCCTTCAGACTGAAAGTGTTGCGGCCTGTGAACGTGAGGTATTTATCAACTGTCCTCACGTCAGCGTGCATTGTGCCGTTTACATCAACCTGTTTAAATATAAGGGTGTCATAACAAGTATGCAACACCCTGCAGTTGTATAAGGATAAGGATATCGATAACTATTTGAAAGAAGGCAGTGAGGGAAGAGAGGGAATGTTGCTTCCGCACCTCTCTGATTGATTAAAATAATCGTTCTTGGGCATGAAAAGGCGGCATTGTGGTGTCTCGGGCTGACTCGCCTATTACTTGTGGTAATTCTTGGCTTCCCTGGTCGGGGAACTTATTTCTTTGTGGGTGCAGTCGAGAATCGGATCATAACTTAATTTGACACTGCCTGTCAGGTCAAGTATAGGTCAGGACATATCTACCGCTTTCCTATTGAGTTGTAAGTTGTGGATTCCTCAGACCCTCTGGAACTTGAAAGAGCCGGATAAGGTATCACGTTACCCGTGCGGCGCGATAAGTTTTATCTTCATCATTCAGACTTGAGACTCTTTCCGATAGGCCTCGAAACGCCCCAGCCCGCATCCGGTGGTGTAGGTATCTCCTTCACCACGTAATCGCCGAATCCATGGAGAGAGCCACTCATATAGTAACGCACCCTGTTGTCCTCGGCTGTCAAAGAAAAAATCGATTTGTCGTAAGAACGAGCCCGCAAAGAAATCGGAACACCCATCAGGTCGAGAAGGGTCGCGAAATTGTTGAGATGGGAAACCCTGATGCCAGGGGAAATGCCTGCCAAGAGCCCTGCCTTGCTAAACTGTTCACCTGAAACGAGGAAATTGGGTACATCGACGATCACCTTGTCAGGCTTCAAATGGGTATACACCTGCCCATGGTCCGCCAAAGTTTGGCCATGGTCGGATGTGTACAGAATGACATAGTTCTGATTTGTCGTTTCAGAAACAAACATCCGGAAGAATTCATCCACTTGAAAGCGAATCCCATTGTCATAGGTATTGACGAGCTTCTCCCGTCCGGTCTCGCTGGGATCAATGGGTTCTGTTGTTTCCATAACCGGTTTCCAAATCGTAAAAGCCGGATCGTCCGGGTATCTATGGCGATAGTGGAAATGGAGACCCTTCTTGTTGACGAGAACGAAATAGCCACCTCTTTCACTCAGAAGACCACTGAGAAAGCTGGCTACGCCCAAATCCTTCGAGGTTTCAAGATCGATGTGGCGCTCCTTGAATGACTCGTCGGTCATCCACCAGTCCAGTGATCTCACGGGGCCATCCCCGGCAGCTTTCACAAGCGGAGAAAGATAGCCTTGATCGATGTCAATGTAGATTGTCTCGTAGCCCATTTCTTTTGCGTAATCAAAGATGGTCGGGTTCCTGGCGGTTCGAAAGTCGTCGTCAGGAAATGTGTTGTGACCGGTAATTAGATAGGCATTGCTGATATGGGAAAAGGAACTGGCAGCTACACAAATGCCAAGATTCTTGAGGAGACCCTGGGTTTCGAGGGACTGAAGGAACGGTGTGGTAGCACGCGGGTAGCCATTCAGGCTGAGATTGCTGCCACGAACTGACTCATCGATGACATATATGATGCTGTCAAGCGGCCGTTGGGAGGCGTGAAAGGTCGGCAGGTCGTCTCGTGGACCATGATATTTTAGGAGGCCTGCAAATCCGTGATGAAGTGCTGAACGGAGGAAGGAGGTCAGGGGATTCAGGTGGAAGCTACCTTCCGGCACGTGGAGGAAGAGGACGTAGCTTGAAGCGAGGAGGTAGAGCACCGGCAGGAGGCTGAAGGCAAGGGTCTTTTCGAAGCCGGATACAGGGGTGACGAGGATCAGTGGGGACATAATGAGTACGTAAGGGAAAGCATACAACAAGAAGAGCGGCTTGAAGAAACTTGAGACGGCTTCCTTCCGATTGTCCCCACCGACGGTCAGGGCGAGAAACACGTCGGTGCTTGTCATGAACTGGGATAGAGTAAGCCAATAGGAGAATTGGAGGATAACAACAAAGATAGAAGGAAGGAGGAGGACTATGCGGAGAGGTCTCGGAAGGAGGGTGATGAGATAGAAGAGGGCGACCACCTGCAAGAAGACCAGTGTGAGGGCGCCCAAGAACTTCGTGGTGCCGACGACCGGGAGCGAGCGTATTAGAGCACGGTAATTACGGAATCTGAAAATCAGATCCATGAGGACAGCGAGCGTTGCTGCAACCAGGGCGGTCATAGCAAGGGGATAGGGTGCTTGAGTGATGGCGCGAAGGAAGTGTTCTGCTATCACTTGTCCCCTTCCCATTTGGTGGCTACTATGCCCAGGATGAAGACCACGGCCGCAAAAACCCCTATTATCGCGGAGTATCTAAGCGCGGCCATGTGGTTGTTAAATACCATGGATGCCCGAAGCCCCTCGTTCACGTAATATAGAGGCAGTATCCGGGCGACTGTCTGCATGAAGCCCGGCATCATCTCGAGAGGGAAGAAGCTCCCCGAAAGGAACATCATCGGGAAACTGATGGCGTTTGCCGCGGCCGCGGCACTCTCCGCCTCCTTGGCGAAGCGGGTGAGGATCATCCCGATTCCGACGAACGCGAAAACGTCAAGTATAATGAACACCGGAAGCCAGGCATTTATCTGCAGGCTAACATTAAACACAGCGTAGCTCACCAGCAGCATTGCTATCGTGGATAGGACTGCAAGGATGAATTGGTAGAGGACGTTGGACAGGATCCAGTCGGTGCGGGTAATGGGTGTGGTGGATAGCTTCCGGATGACACCCTTCTGCCGAAGTTCCGTGTTCACGTTCACCGTGCCGAAGAGGCTCAACGTCATCACCGACATGGCAATGATGCCGGGGATAAAGAACTCGATGAACCGGTACTTCCTGTTGAGTATCGATGTTTCAGCTGATCGGATGAATGGAGGCATCCCGGACATTTTCTGGTTTATTCCGGCGAACACCGAATTCAGGATTTGCATTTTCATGGATACAGAAATAGAGCTGGGGTCGTATAGGTACGTGAGGGTAACGGATGCATCGGGGCCGTTCAGGGCCGTCCTCTTCAGGAAGGACCATTCATAGCCTTTGGGAATAATGAGGATAAGGTTCAACTTGTTGTCCTTGGCGTACTGCGTAGCGCTGGTGTTGGCATCGATCTTGATTACCTTGAACTTGCCGTCGATCTCAAGGGTCTTGACAAGTTGTGCAGAGGAGTCGGTCTGGTCGAGGTCCTTCACGCAAACGTGAAAGCTCATATTGTCCTGGTTCATGAACTGTGCTCCGACCACAAGTATCAGGATTATAGCAACCGCAATCATTAAGACCATTATGAATTTCTTAAGGTATACGCCCTTTACTGTCCCCACGAGATTTGCGCCGACGACATGCGGGTTCATTCCACCACCTCCCCGTCGGGGTCTCTGCGGAGCGCCGCGCTGGTAAGCTTAAGGAACACCTCTTCGAGGTTAGGCTTGCGAACGTCCAGGCTGTGGAGCAATACCCCGGCGTCCTTGACGGCGTTCAGTATTTTCTGGACGTCGTCAGTATGTTCCACCCTGACCGTGATGTCTTTGTGGTTGTCAAGGACCGTTTCGTAGCCCATCTTCCGGACAATTTCAACAGCTTTTTCATCAACGGGTTTTAGCGTAAGAACCAGGTAATTTGCGTTGCTTTCTATGAGTGCCTCGGGAGAGCCCATCGTGATGATCTTCCCCTTTGAGATTATGGCGACCATGTCTGCAAGAAGCTCAGCTTCCTCCATGTAGTGTGTAGTCAGAAAAACCGTCTTCCCCTTCTTCTTCAGGCCCAGCAGCACTTGCCACACTTCGCGCCTTGCGCGGGGGTCGAGCCCTGTTGTCGGCTCGTCGAGGAACAGGACCTCTGGGTCGTTTACGAGAGCAATGGCGATTCCGAGGCGTTGCTTCAAGCCCCCGGAGAGGTTCTTGTAAAGCTCTTTGGCCTTGTCCTTGAGGTCCACGAGCTCTATCAGTTCGTCGATATCGGTGTTCATGCAGCAGAAAAGCCGCGAGTAATACTGCAGGGTCTCCCTGACCGTTATCCTGTCGAACGAGCTGAACCCCTGCGGGAGAACTCCGATGCGGCGGACAACGTCGTGCTTCTTCTTCGTGCCGTCCATCCCAGGAAGGGTCACTTTTCCGGACGTGGGCGTGCGTATGGTATCGATGATCTCGACGGTAGTGGTCTTCCCGGCACCGTTCGGGCCCAGCAGGGCGAATACCTCACCTCCCCTGACGTTGAACGATATGTTGTCGACCGCCAGCAAATCCCCGTAGCGCTTCGTCAGTTTCTCGACTTCGATTGCGTGTTCAGCTTCTTTCGTCATGGATCAACATTCTGCCCCTATGGGCACTGGTATTAAAGATCTCCGCCAATCGCCTCATCGATGTTGCCGAGTGAAGCTCCCCGCCCTGAAGACGATGGGTTGCCGGGCTCTCCCAGTTAAAAGGGCAATGGAAAGCCACTCCTTCCTCCGAGGAAGCGAACGTACCCATAGGGAATGGTTGGCAGCTAAGGGAAACCACTCGAGGGCCTTCCCTGATAAGCCCACCGGAAAGGTGTACCCTCCGTCTCCCCCTACCGACTGATAGACGGTGATGTGCCGAGGATCCACGAGATGAAATGCACATCCCAGGGCCTTGACAACGGCTTCCTTGACAGACCAGAGTAGGGCTGATGCTTGCTCCAAATCGCCGCCCGCTAAACTTAGGGCATGTTGAAGCTCTTGTGAATGGAAGACCCGGTGAAAGGGGTATTCTCCGTGGAATTCATCGGTCCCTGCCACATCAATGCCGATATCAGACTCATCTCCACAGAGAGCAACCCAGACTTTTCCTCCACCCTCGCTGAAGGAGATGGCCGGACCACGATATTCTCCCACCATGAGATGGGGCCTGCCAAGCAGGTCGGGTACTACCTGAGTTGGGAGAGCAGCCCCATCGGCAGATTGATAGCGTTTCCAAAGAGGACTTTCCATAGCTACAAGGTAATTCCATAGGGCGGAAGCGAGGTGGTGCTTGTCCCCTGCCCCGTTCGCCCCACACCCTTTGAGGGTTTCGTTGGCACATGGCATGGATGCATAGAAGACGGGTCTCCTTTCATGATGGAAACTAACGGCATGAACGGTTAACCCTTGATAATCTTTTGCCACATCTGTTCCCATTTTTTCCAATTTGTGTTATTTCGGATCCCTGATGGGCTATCCGAAACCCATTGCATCCGAATACCATTTATTTGTATGATAGTGTCGCCATGATCGTCAATGCCTCTGGCATCCCAGGAGAAACCTTCGTCGTCCTGCGCCTGCATGCGGGCCTCCAGCGTTATCTGTTCCCCTACCCGGCATTTTCGCAAAAACCTCATCTCCCCGATCTCCATGGGAATCATCGATCGCCGCTCCGATGGGTCCGTTGCAGCGATGTGGAAGCCGACCAACTGCAAAAGGGCCTCGAAAAGGTAGGGAGAGTATTGGTACCGTGCGTTCCGCAGATTTGCGAAATCACTTGTCGCCCGGTAGGTGGTTCGGCCCCGCACCACCCCTGGACCTGCACCGTCAAGGAACTCCATCACGCGATACCTGCCTTCGAGGCCGCTGCGGTCTTTGTACCATTTAAGTACCTTTTTATGATCCATGGGCCTCGTCCGCAGTTCGTCCAGCCGGACAGGAAAATCCCGGAACCCCTCCCCGAGATATCCTCCCCCTCCATCCCCGCCATCAAGGATCACTTGGCCCTTGCAGTGCGGGGTGAAGCGGTCGGTCAATCTCCCGGCGGGGGAGATATCCTGTGTTGCGAGAGAGACCTCGCACAATACCTCCCGAAGACCGGTGCCGGCCCGGCGGCAGGAGATCCTGGAAGGCCGTGGAACCCCGGGAGGACATTGGATCATGTCCATGAGCCGCACCTGGCGAACTCCCCGCACCTGCAGGTGGGGATACAGGATCCGGGCGGCTTCCATGAATGTCTCCAGAACCATGGCGGCTGAGACCAGAGGATGCTTGACGAACTTGAAAGGTCTGTGATCCGCGATCCAAAGATCCTTCTCCAGGGAGAAGGATCTGAAGGCCTCCAGTTCTTCCCGGCGGATGTCCAGGCAAGAGATCCTTTCTATCATGGGGAAGTCTTCGGGACTGAAGGACACGGTGCCTCCATCCAGTTCTCCACTGGGCGAAGGACGGATTGAATCATTGAGCAGTGACGTCCTCACGGATGGCAGTCTCCTCATGAACATCACCCAATCGTCTTCGGCCGGGGCTACAAAGAGCTCCCGGCAGAAAAGCCCTGCAAGCTCATTTACATGGATGTACGCCACGCCCTTCCGCCTCATCAGCTCCCGGACCTCCGGATCCTCGGCCATGCCCGCCCCCTCGATAGGGGGAAGCATCAAAGCCTTGAACCGAATGGCGCCGTTTTTCCGGCGGAGGGTTCTGGGTAACGCAGACATCATCCGGTTGGCTGCAGCGTAGTTGGCCTGGCCAGGATTCCCCTGGATCGCGGCCGCCGAGGAGAGGCCCACGAAAAACCTCAACCCGGCCCCCTCCGCAGCCGAGAATAGATTCCAAGCCCCGAGAAATTTGACGTCCGTGACCATGGAGAAATCATCCGGGGTCATTTGGCTTAAGGGACCGTCCCTGAGGACTCCGGCGCCGTGAATAATCCCGTCGATCTTGCCATAACGGCTTGCCACCTCGCCCATGATCGCGCGGACCGCCTCGGGGTCAGTCACATCGCAGGTATGGTACGTTGCGTCGATCCCTGAGGAGTGTAAATCCGCCAGGGTCCGAGCGATCTCCGATTCCCTGGGGTCGAAAGGGAACCCCGTTAGAGACTTTTGGCCTCCAACGGTTTGTGCTGACGGTGGCATTAGACCGCCGTCAGCAATTATATCCACACCACCGACTCTTCTGTCGGCGGTTTTCTCTAACGGGGTAAACCCCTCAGAAGGCGAATGTTCGGGGCGCGGCTTTGCGGGATGGATGCCTGGATCGAGAGGGGTCCTCCCCAGAAAGACCAGGCGTGGCCCGAAAGGTACAAGGCAACGGGCCAGGTGGGCGCTGATCCCGGTTGCGCCTCCGGACATGACGACAACGTCTCCAGGGCTTAGATTCAGCGTGGACAAATCCCCGAATACCGACGGGGTTACGTGCCCCTCCGACGTGAAGACCTTTCCATCATGATGGAAAGTCTCCACCACAGTGCACCCTTTGTCTAGAGCATTGCGCAGCGCATCGCGAAGGTCGGTATCCTTGTCGATTTCCACTGTGCGAAACTGGATCGACGGGTATTCCTGTGCTGCGCTTAGGAATAGTCCGAGCATCCCTTCCGCCAGCAGCCGAACGGGAGCGTCCGTATCCTCCCTGGAATGTACCAGCACTACGAATTTTTTGGCCGGTGATTGAAGAAATGCCTTCAGGAGGAGAAAGAGTCCCCTAAGAAGCTGCGAAACATCCGCCATGTTTCTTAACTTTCTCGACCAGTCTTGACAGAGGGTTATGACCATCCCGGAAAGGGGCAACAGGCCCGCTATTCTATCTGCGGCCATGGAGGCGCCTTCATTGGTTCGAATGTCGTCGCCCTCAACCCCTGGAACCTCTTTCCCCTGCATGAATAGCATTGGAAACAAGTTAACCCCGTAATCCAGTCGGAGGACGTCTCCTGCGTTTTCGGCAATACCATCATCCCTGTCAGGTAAGAGAAGGAGGACTGACTCGCCTGGGCTCAACTCCATAGGAATGGAGACCGCCGATTCTACGATGGTATAGTCGAATACGAGTCGCTTTAAGCTCGCCTCCTCCTCTGATGACTTTAGGATTTCATTCCGCACGGGGTCGGGGTCGTAAGCATTGCTGGCCGGTTGCAGCCTTGTACCTCCCTCCCTGGCGATAACCTTAGAGATCCTCTGGGCGATGTCCTTCACAGTATGGATATCTGTAAAATCCTCCAATTCGATGGTGATCCCGAATTGGCGTTCCGCAGCATCCATGATGATGGGGAGACGGCTGGATCGGATGGAGAGGTCCCTTCTGATATCCATATCAGGGTGGATCTCCTCCCTATCGAATCCTGTCGCATCCATGATGATTCGAATAAGCCTCTCCATAAGGTCCTGGCCCTCAGGTGCCTCATCGGGGGCAGATGAGGCCTTTGCCGGAATGGAAGGCGCGGAATCGAGAGGAGAGGACAGGGGGTTGAAGCCTGCAAGAGCAGGTTCCGGCGTTCGTGACGCGGGCGCTGGGGTGATTCGGTGAGATTCGGGAGTTTTTCTGAATGCAGAGACGGAAACAAACCTCGGTTCTTCGCTGACCTCCAAGTGACCCTGAACGAAGAGCTGAGCAAGAGCGGTCTTGTAGGTCAGACCCTCCGCGGAAGAAAGGCACGTCTCGATACATGTCGATTCAGGAAGCGTGTCTGAGATGAGATTGCTTAATGTTCCGCCGGGCCCCACCTCCACGAAGAGCCGTACTCCGTGGTCATTCCAAAGGGTCCGGACGTTGCTCATCCAATGGACGGTAGATTCCAGGTGGGCCATCAGGATTCGCCTGATTTCACTTGGGTCTGATGGATAGGGCGCCATGATCGTATTGGAGATGACGGGAATCTGCGGGGAATGAAATGGAATGGAGGCAATGTACGCTTCTAGCTCATCATGAATAACCTTCATGATAGGAGAATGGAAGGCCATGCTGACCCGCAAGAGGGTGGCCCGGTATCCCATTTCCTTCAGTCTTTTGCTGAGATCCTTGACCGCCTCTGTGTTACCGCTTAAGACGATCTGATTCGGTGAGTTTATATTGCCGATGTGAACATCGTCCTGCCCCCGGAGCATCTCTTTCAGTAGATCAAGGGGGGTGTCCACGGCCGCCATGACGCCGGGGTCCAGTTGCATGCCGGCGGCCTTGTCCATGCAGAGGGCCCGTTTGTTCACGATTCTAAACCCGTCCTCCGCGGAATAGACACCGGCCAGACACAAGGCGGTCAGTTCACCCAAACTATGGCCTGCCATGGCAACAGGGCGGATACCAAGTGTGGTGAGGTGTCGGGCCATGGCGTGTTCCATGGCAAACATGGCAGGTTGCTGCCACCGGGTCTTCTGAAGGTCTTCCTCTCGATCGCGGAACAATAGGTTGAGGAGGTCGAACTCCGCTGCAGCTGCAGCCCGATCCATCCACTCCCTGATGACGGGGAAGGACTCATAGAGTTCCCGGCCCATTCCTCCATACTGCGACCCCTGTCCGGGAAATACAAAGGCCAGTGGTAGGGCTTGCCAATCCTCGTGGCTTATGAAAATTCCCTGCTGCGCCAGAGACCTCGATACCTTGGGTGAGACGATTCCGGATTCGGCAAGGGAGGCCGACCTCTCGATGACCGTGCGGGCCTCCTCATCGGATTGGGCCACGACAGACATCCTGCAGTTATGGCCATCCATCCCAGTCCTGAAGAAAGAGACGCCCTGGAGCGTGGGAGTGCCACCCCCCTTCTCTCGATTGAGCCCGAATTCTCTGCCCGGCGAGACCAGGATCATATCCGCCTCATCCATGGCCTGCTCCACCTGCACAACGTAGTTGGAACCTCCAAAGCCGAAGGCGTTGACCTGGAGCCTTCTTGGCTCGCCGGCCCTGCACTTCCAATCAAGTGGCTCCGGGGCGATGAAAAGGCCCGATCCTTCCAGACCGATTTCCGGGTCCGGATGAGTATAATTGAGGGTGGGAGGAAAAACCCCTGCCTTCATGGCCGTGACGCCTCGAATGAGGTTATTAATGCCCGATGCGCCTAGCGTGTGTCCGATCTGGGATTTGAATGAGGTGATCACGGTGCGCTTGGAGGAATTGA